>DATJSR010000228.1:0-2922 GCA_035504015.1 Steroidobacteraceae bacterium | reverse complement strand
CTTCCGCGATCAGCTTGTCGATCGCCGAGCTCGAGAGCACCACCACATCGAGCAGCTCGCCGCTCTGCACGCGCTTGGCCACGTCGACGCCGCCCGCGGCCTCGCGTTGCACGATGCGCCCGGTGGTGCGCTCGAAGCGCGTCGTGAGCTCGGCGAGCGCTTCGCGCATCGCCATGGAGGAGATCAGCTTCAGGGACTGGGTCATGGGTGCTCTGCCGCGCGTGGCGTGCCCGATTGGCTGGCATGAGGCGCGAATTATACGAGCGCGAGGGTCACGAGCACTGAGGCCTCGATGAGCTCGATCACGGTGCCGCAGCAGTCACCCGTGACCCCGCCCAGCCGCCGCACGAAGGCCAAGCGCAGACCGAAGAGCAGCGCGGCTGCCGCAAGGAGCGCGAGCAAGCCCCGAAGCGCACCGAGGCCGACCGCGAGCGCGGCCGCTGCCGCAAACACCAGCACGTTCGCCGGGCGTCGCTGATGCGCGACCAGCTCGGCGGCAATGCCTCCGGGGCGCACGTAAGCCGTGGTGGCAAGGAGCAGTGGGATGGCCGCGCGCGCGAGCAGCGGTGGCAGCACGCAGTTGGCAAGCACCGGGAGCGCGAAGCGCGGCGCGCCGTGGGTGAGGAGGCTGGTCAAGGCGCTCCATTTGAGGAGCAGCACCACCACCAGCGCGGCGATCGCCATGCTGCCTGCATGCACGTCCTTCATGATCGCGAGCGTGCGCTCGCGATCGCCGTGTCCGCCCACCCAGGCATCGGCCACGTCCGCGAGGCCATCGAGGTGCAGCGCTCCGGTGCCCAGCACCCACACGCACAGCACGAGCGCCGCGCCAAGAAGCGGCGGCCTGCCGGCGAGTGCGAACGCGGTGGCATAAAGCACCAGCCCGAGGAGCGCACCGACCACGGGGTACCACCACAGCGAGCGCCCGAGCTCTGCGCCGCTCGCGGGCGGCTCGATGCGCACCGGAAAGCGCGTAAGAAACTGCAAGGCGACGCGGGCCGAGCGCAGCATGCTCAGGGCTCGGCAGGCACATCGATGAGGACGGCGTGCGGGACCTCGATCTCGAGGAGTGCCACATGCCCGGCCCGCAGCAGCCGAATCGGCCCGCCGTGCGTGACGACGAGGGTGCCCGCCGCATCGTGCTCGGCGCAAATGCGTGCCCAGGCGCGCAGCACGCGCCGCTGCAAATCTGCGACGGACTCCCCGTCGGGCGGGCCGTGCGTCCAGGGGTTCGCCCAGAAGCGCGCGATCTCCTGCGGAGCGCTCTGCAGCAGCTCGGCGGCGCTCGCGCCCTCCCATCGCCCGAAGTGCATCTCGCGCAAGTCGGCATCGAGCCGGCAGCCGACGGCGAGTTGCGCGGCCAGCCTTTGCGCGAAGGCGGCGCAGCGCTCGAGCGGGGAGCTGACGATGCGCTGCCAGCGCCGGCCCGCGACGGCGCGGTGCATCTGCTGCCAGCCCGCGGCCGTGAGCGCCACGTCGGTGTGGCCGCAATAGCGCCCCTCGGCCTGGGTACGGCCGTGACGCAACAGCTGGATGGCGGGGAGTGCGCTCACGCCCCCTCGATGCGACCCGATACCCCGGCCTCGGCAAAGGTCGCCATTCCGGCGTGCAGCGCGCAGGCGAGCCGCAGCAGCGGCACGGCGCTCGCCGCGCCGCTGCCCTCGCCGAGGCGCATGCCCAGATCGAGGAGCGGATGCGCCTCGAGCGCCGCCAGTACGGGGGCGTGTCCGGGCTCGCGTGAGCGGTGCCCGAAGAGCCACCACGCGCGTGTCTCGGGCAGGAGCCGCGCCGCCGCCAGTGCGGCTGCGCTGGCGATGAACCCATCCACGAGTGCCGGAATACCGAGTTGCGCACAGTGCACGTAGGCACCGGCGAGGGCGGCGATCTCGAAGCCCCCCAGGCAACGCAGCAGCTCGTACGCATCCGCTCGCGCACCCGCGTGGCGCTCGAGCCCGCGGGCGATCACCGCCGCTTTGTGCGCCATGCCGCGCGCATCGAGCCCGGTGCCCGGGCCCACGAGCTCGCGTGGTTCGCCAGG
Organism: Steroidobacteraceae bacterium; assembly: GCA_035504015.1. Lineage (GTDB taxonomy): Bacteria > Pseudomonadota > Gammaproteobacteria > Steroidobacterales > Steroidobacteraceae > JASHUC01. Next base: position 884 of record DATJSR010000228.1, on the reverse strand, counting down.
GAGCAGTGCACAGGCGAGGGCGCTCGCCGCGGTGGTATTGCCGATGCCCATGTCCCCGCCGATATAGAGCTGCGCGCCGTGCTCACGCGCGCGAGCCACGCTGTCGCGGCCCGCGGCGAGCGCCGCCGCGAGCTGCGTGTGGCTCATCGCGGGCCCGTCGACGAAGTTGGCCGTGCCTGCCCCCAGATGCAGCTCGAGAGTTGCGCAGCCGGCGACCGCCGCATCGTCGAAGGTGCCGAGATTGATCACCTCGAGGTGTGCCCCGAGCGCGCGCGCGAGCACGCTGATCGCGGCTCCCCCGCGGGTGAAGTTGCGGATCATCTCGGCGGTGACCGCGGCCGGAAACGCGGAGATGCCTTCGGCCGTGACGCCGTGATCGGCGGCGAACACGCTCACGTGGATGCGCTCCAGGCGCGGCAGTGGCTGCGCCTGCCAGCCGGCGAGCCGGATCGCGAGCTGCTCGAGCTCGCCCAGCGAGCCTGGAGGCTTGGTGAGCGTGTCCTGTCTCGCGCGGGCCGCCTGCATGCTGGCGCCGTGGGGCTGCAAGACGGGCTGACGGAGCCAGGCGGGAGTGCTCGTCATGGGGGTGTCCCTTTCAGTGTCTGCGGAATTCCGGCGATGACCAGCGTCACGCGATCGGCGAGCGCGGCGAGGCGCTGGTGCAGTATGCCGGCCTCATCGACGAAGCGCCGCGTGAGCTCCCCGAGCGGCACGATGCCGAGGCCGGTCTCATTGCTCACGAGGATCACATGACCGGGGAGGGCGGCCCAGGCCTCGAGCAGCGCTTCACGCTCGCGACCGAGCCGCTCGGCATCGCGCTCGCAGAGCAGGTTGGTCAGCCACAGCGTCAGGCACTCGACGACGATGCAGCGATCGGGCGCCGC
>DATJSR010000227.1:0-9222 GCA_035504015.1 Steroidobacteraceae bacterium | reverse complement strand
TCCTGCTCGCCGGCGCGCTCGGCCGCCTCCCGGCGCGTGCTCGCCTGCAGCTGCGCATTCGGCGCGGATACGGGACCGGCGCGCTGCGCGCTCACCTCGAGCACTGCCACCCCGCCACCCTTGAGCGATAGGCTGCGGAATTGCGGCCGCTGCGGATCGGGCTTGGGCGTGTTGAACGCCAGGTCGCGGATCTCGGCCGGCACGGAGGGATCGGTGCGCCCGATGTAGCGCGCCGCATCGGGGCTCACCCCCAGCTGCTGTGCCACCTGATCGAAGCTCGCCCCGGAGGAGAGCTTCTGGATGGCAGATCGCGCGGCGTCCTGCGCCGCCTGCTCCTCGTGCTGGCGGCGCAGCGCGACTTCGATCGGCCCACGCACCTCGGCGAGCGGCTTCGGCGCGGCCGGGTGATGCTCGACATCGCGCACCAGCACCAGACGATCGTCACCGATCAGAATGGGTCCGCCGATGCGGTGCTCGGCGAGCGCGCTGTCGCCGAACACGGCATCCTGCACATCGCGGGAGTCCCCGAGCGCGCCGCCACCGATGCCGCGCTGGTAATTGGGAACATCCCCGAGCTGCATGCCGAACTCCTTGGCGAGCGATTCGAGACTCACGTCGGGCTGATCGAGCTTCTGCTCGATCTGCTCCTGGATGTCACCGAATCTGTCCGTGGCACGATCGTGCGCGAGCTGGGCCTGGATGTCGGGTCGAGCCTGCTCGAGCGTCCTCGCCTGACCGGGCTGGATGCCCTCGAGCTGGATGATGTGATAGCCGTACTCGGTCTTCACCGGGCCGCGAACGTCGTTCACGCCCATCGAGAAGAGCGCATCGGCAAAGGGCTTCACCAGGTCGCCGCGCTCGGACCAGCCGAGCTCGCCACCCTTCGAGGCCGAGCCCGGGTCATCCGAGTACTGCTTGGCAAGGGCCGCGAAGTCCCCACCCGCCTTGAGCTTTGCGAGCACCTCCTGCGCACGCTTGAGAGCGCTGGCGTCGTCGCGTTTGCCGCCGACGGCGATGAGGATATGGCGCGCATCGCGGCGCTCCGGCACGACGTAGCGCGCCTTGTTCTTGTCGTAATAGTCGCGCACATCCGCATCCGCGATCTGCGTCTGCGCCGCAACCTGCTGCACGGTGAGCTGCGCATAGCGCACGTTGACCGTCTCGGGGGTCATGAACTGCGCCTGATGCTGCTTGTAGTAGGCCTCTACCTCGGCTTCGGAGAGCGGCGCCTGCGGCGCAAAGCGCTCCAGAGGCAGCACCAGATAGCGCACCTGGCGCTCCTCGCTGTCGAGCGCCGCGAGGCGCTGCGCCTCCGCGCGGGTCACGAAATCGCTGTCGCGGATGCCGTTCTCGAGCTCGGCGCGCTGCAGATCCTGACGCAGCTCCCGCTCGAACTCTTCCTCCGAGATGCCGGCCTGCGCGAGGCGCGCTTGAGCGACCTGAGCGCTGTACTGGCCCTCGAGCTGAAAGGCCGGAAAGGCACGGATCGCCTGCATGAGCTGCGTGTCGCTCACGCGATAGCCGAGCGAGCGCGTGCGCTGCGTCAGCAGGGCGTTGCGCACGAAGCCCTCGATGACCTCGTTCTCGAGCGAGCTCTTGATGACCGGGGGCAGCTCGGTGCTCCCCAGGCGCTGCTCCCACTGCGACTCCTCCGAGCGCAAGGCCCGGCGTACGTCCTCGGTGGGGATGGCCTCGCCATCGACCTTGGCGACATTGTTGCTGCTGCCGAAGCGCAGCGTGGCGATGCCGTACGCGCCCCAGACGGCGAAGATGAAGGCGAGCGCTCCGAGGAGCGCGTATTTCAGCCAGCTATGGCGGGTAATCGTATCGCTGATGGACTGCAGCATGGCTCAAGCTACGGGAAAGCTGGCGGAGCGGACGGGACTCGAACCCGCGACCCCCGGCGTGACAGGCCGGTATTCTAACCAGCTGAACTACCGCTCCGGCTGGGGGGCGGCATTGTACAGGGCGGGCCCCAGGCGGGCCACTCGGTCGCGCGGCCCCCAGCGGCGGCGGCCGGCGCCGATCGCCGGCCCCTGCAGCACTACGGACCGTCCTCCCCAGCGGCGCCGTCGAGCTCATCGGGCGGCAGGTCCAGCGGCTCCGCGTACAGCTCGAGCACGGCATTCGCGAGCCGTATCGAGGCATCGGATGGCCGCTCACCGAGCCTGGGAAGCGGCGCGTAACCGCTGCCTGCCGCGAGAGCGGACCGCGGTGGAGGGCCAGTCAGCGACGCGGCCTGCGCGGCGAGGCGACGACCCGCTTCATCCTGGGAAGCACGCACGCACAGGCACAGCGCGGCGACGCACAGCAGGCTGGCGCGCAGTGCGGCAGCTGCGCCCCGCGGTGGCGCGATCAGCGCTTCGAGCTGCATTCTGCAGGCCTAGGCAGCGGCGGCCCGCGGCTCTAAGGCCCCGGCTCGCCCGGGCGCGTGCCATCGCCCGGGGGTGCTGCAGGCCCGAGCGCAGCGGGCGCCCAGCGCGGTGGCCCGTGCGTGAAACCGGAGCCGAAGGGCGGACCTTCGAGGGGGGCTCGAGGCCCGAATCGCGGCGCCGGTCCGCCGGAGGGGGGAGCGCCGAACGGCGGCGCTCCGTAGCGGGGCTCCGAGCGGATGATCTGATCGAAGATGTCCTTCTGCTCCGGCGACAAGACCGCCGCGAGCCTTTGGGTCGCTTCCGCCAGTTGGGTGAGCCTCTGCGCCATCGCCTGCAGCCGTTGCGCCCTGTCGCGCATGAGCTCAACGGCCCCGAGATGCTCCGACTCGCTCGGTCGGTGCTCGTTGGCCAACGGCTCCCTCGAGGCGATGACCACCTTCGAATACTCGTTCCACGCCGCACTCTGCGAGGCCCGTATCTCCAAGCGCGCGGCTTGCCGATCGAGCTCGGCGCGAACCGCTCGTGCCCGCTCGGCATCGTGCGCCGAGGGACCCGGATCGGCTGCCGCCCTCACGAGCGGCGAGGCGCTGACGCCTGCCGCCACGACAGCTGCAAGGGTAAGAGCTCCTATCACGTGTTTTGTTTGCCTGGTCATCTCGCATCGTCTCCCCGAAAGCTTCACAGCCCTTGAACGCGCCGCGTTCCGCGGGTCTGCAACCCGCGGCACGGCCATGCCCGAACACGCATAGGATCCGTCCCGGGCACCGCGCCGGGGCCGTCTTTACGAATGACTTACAGAAGGAGGCCGGTATCAGGCCGTGTGGGACGGCAGGTCGAGCTCTGCCTCGAAGCCCCCGCCGTCACGATTGCGGAACGCAACTTGGCCGTTGTTCACTTCGGTGCAGCGGCGCACGATCGCAAGACCCAGGCCGAAGCCGCCCGTGGCGCGCGCGCGATCGATCTGCGGCCGAAAGAAGGGCTCTCCCAGCCGTGCGAGCGCGGAGGCAGGAACGCCCGGACCCCGATCGCGTACCGCGATCTTGACGCGGCTGCCGCTTGCCTGCGCGATGATCTCGATGGGGTTGCCGTCCTTCGAGGCGTACCGGCGTGCGTTGCGCACCAGATTCGACAGCGCACGCTCGATGAGCGGCGGATAGGCGACGATCCGCAGATCCGTCCCGACCTGCACGCTGACGGGGGCATCGCCCGCCTCCTTCTCCACCACCTTGCTCACCACCGAGGCGAGCGCCACTGCCCCCGGGGTCGTTCGATTGGAGTCGAGGCTCGAGCGCGAAAAGAGCAACAGCTCCTCGAGCATCTCGGCCATCTGCTCGAGGTCCTCGTGCACGTCGCGCAGAGCGGCCGCACCGGCTTGCGGGACGTGCGCCTCCAGGATGCCGAGTCCGATCTGCATGCGCGCGAGGGGCGAGACGACCTCGTGCGCAACGTCCGCGATGAACTGACGCTGCCCCTGCAGGTAGCCCTGCAGGTGTTCCGCCATGGTGTTGATCGCGGCAGCGAGCTGACCGATCTCGTCACGACGCGCGACCGACACGCGCGTCTCGAGCCGCCCCTGCGACATGCGGCGCGTCGCCGACAGCAGCTCGCGGATGGAGCGAGTGACCTGCCACGCAAACGGCCACCACAGCAGTGCGGAGACCGCGAGCACCAGCACGATGAAGACCAGCGTGCGCCCGATCCCGAGGAACATTAGCAGTCGCGGGAGACTCGAAGTGTGCGCGAGCACCTCGACGTCGTGCGGCGGCCCGCCTCGACCCAAGGGCGTGCGCACGATGACGTTGTAGCCGGGCGAAGATCCTGCGCGCAGGATCTCGATATGCTCGCCGCGTGGCCCACGCGGTCCGCCCACCGCCGGTGGGCCCGCGGGCCCCTCGATCGGCGGCGCTGCAGGCGCGGCGCCCATGCCCTGCGCACCCAGCGGCCCGCCCATGCCCGGCGCCACGAGCGGGGGAGGCATGGCTTGCGCATTGGGCGGTGCGAAGGGGGGCGGCGGACGCTGCGGATTGCCGCCACCGCCGATGTCGCGGGTGAAGAACTGCGCGCCGTAGCGGGCGCCCAGTTGCTTCAGCAGCAGCCCACGCTGCTGGCGCGGGGCGTAGTCGACATCCTCGGCGACATCGTGAGCCACCGCGGCGACGCGTTCTCGCACCGGTTCCGTCAGCAGCATGTTGAGACCGGACTGATCGCGTGCCGCGAAGGCATAGGTCATGGCCGCGACGAGGAGCAGATTCAGCGCAAGCCAGCCGAGGATGCGCAGGTACAGGGGTATCTGCAGCCGGCTCACGGCGCCTGCTGCTGCGGATCGGCCAGCATGTAGCCGATACCGCGTACCGTGCGGATGTAGCGTGCCGCGCGTGAGTCATCCCCGAGCTTTCTGCGCAAGCTCGAGACGTGCACATCGATCGAGCGATCGAAGATCTCGAAGCGACGGTCGCGCACTTCCTGCATCAGCTGCTCGCGCGATCTCACCCGCCCGCTGTGTCTCATGAGCGATGCCAGCAGCTCCAGCTCCACGTTGGTAAGGGCGAGCGGCCTTCCCTGAAGATGAGCCGTGCGAGCGTCGAGATCGATCTGCAGCGCACCGACCTGCAACGGCGCCTGGCGCGCATCGCCCAGGCGCTTCTCCTCGGAGGCTTTCAGAGCAGCCCGTCTCAGCAGCGCACGGATGCGCACGAGCAGCTCGCGAGCCGACGCCGTCTTGGACAGGTAATCGTCCGCGCCGCCCTCGAAGCCGGCGACGAGTTCCTCCTCGGCTCCCCGTCCCGTCAGCATCAGCACCGGGATGGACGAGAAACCGCGTATCTGCTTCAGCACCTCGAAACCGTCGATCCGCGGCAGCATTACATCGAGCACGATCAGATCCCATTGACCGCCTCGCGCCCGCGCGATGCCGGAGGCGCCATCGTAGGCGACGCTGACCTCGAATCCCTGCGCCTGCAGATAGCCGGCGAGCAGTCGCGTCAGTTTCTGGTCATCGTCGATCAAGAGCACGCTGCGCGGCTGCGCGGCCTGATCGATTGAGTTGCGCTGTGGCTCCGCCATCTGCCTACCTTAGTAGATGCTGCGGGCCCCGCAAAGGGCTCTGCTCGGACCTGCATGCTCGAGATGCCCTCGCGAGCGGCGCACAATCCGTGCCGCACGATTTGTAAAGACCGCGTAAAGATCAGCAAGCACCTGCGCGGTCGTGCGCGCTGCAGTCTCGCGGGCTGTGTAAGCTTCGTGTAAAGCTGCGTCGCGTGCGCAGGTCCTGCCCGATGCTGCCGGCATGATCCAGCGGCCGGAGGCCTCCATGAGCACCTACAATCGCGACCCACGCTTGCGGCGCAGGCGCTGGCGCCTGGCTGCGCATGCGCAGAGCGAATCCCCGATCTCGGTCGCGATGTTCGAGCAGTCGAGCATCGGCATGGCGATCCTCGATGCCGAAGGGCGCGTGACTCGCGTCAACAAGCCGTTCGAAAGAATCCTCGGCTATGCGGCGCCAGCGCTGCGCAATGTCTGCCTGAACGAAGTGGTGTATGGCCCCGACCGGCATCGCCTGCAGACGGCGCTCATCCGCCTGCGCAGCCTGCCCGAGGGTCGCTACTGGATGCGGACGCGCTACCTCGGCGCACGCGAGCGACTGGTGCATGCCATCACGACGATATCCGTGGCACCCGCCACAAGCGCCGTGCGCGAGTATCTGCTCACGCTCGTTGCCTGCGCGGAGGGCAGCGAGGGGCGACTGACGCTGACACGCCGCGGCGTGCCGCTTGCTCACCCCGCGGGCGAGGGCTCGTCCATCTGCGGCTCGTGCCAGCCGCCGGGGGGTGTGACGCGCTCGAGCTCGGGGGGCCCCCAACTGCCGGGCTGATACTCCTGCACCGGGGTCTGCGCTTTGATCACCGGGTCGACGATCCGCCAGGCCTCCTCGACGTAATCCTCGCGCGCGAACAGTGTCTGATCGCCTGCCATCGCATCGTGCAGCAGCCGCTCGTAGGCATCGCGTTCGCTGGCCCCGGGATGCCGGTGCGCGAGCAGCTCCACCGGCTGCCCCGCGCCGGTCTCATCGGGATCCATGACGTTCAAGCCGATCGCCGCCTCGTTCTGCGGGCTCACGCGCACGCGCAGATGGTTCGGCATGGGATCGTCGCGAAAGACCTGCGGCGTGCGGCGCAGGCGCGCCACCAGCTCGGTGCAGGTGACCTTCAGCGACTTGCCGGCACGGATGTAGAAGGGCACGCCCTGCCAGCGCCAGCTGTCGATGTGCAGGCGCAGCGCCACGAAGGTCTCCACCTGCGACTGCGGCGCCACCCCCGGCTCGGCGCGATAGCCACGAAACTGTCCACGCACGAGATCGTCGACGCCGATCGGCGGAATCGCCTTCAGCACCTTCACCTTCTCATCGCGCAGCGATTCCGCATCGTTGCGCACCGGCGGCTCCATCGCGAGATTGGTCAGCACCTGAAAGAGGTGGTTCTGCACCACATCGCGTATCGTGCCCGTCTGATCGTAGAAGGCCCCTCTGCCCTGCACGCCGAACGACTCGGCCATCGTGATCTGCACGCTCGCGACGTGCTGGCGATTCCACAACGACTCGAGGAAGGCGTTGGTGAAGCGGAAGAACACCAGGTTGCGCACCGGCCCCTTGCCCAGGTAATGATCGATGCGAAAGATGTGCCGCTCATCGAACGTGCCGAGCAGAATCTGATTGAGATCGCGCGCCGAGACCAGATCCCGGCCGAAGGGCTTCTCGACGATGACCCGGGCGCCGGCGGGCGCACAGCCCGCGCGCGCGAGCTGCTCCACCACCTTGCCGAAGAGCACCGGCGGGATCGCCAGGTAATGTGCCGGGCGGCGCGCGTCACCGAGTGCCTTGCGCAGCGCCGCGAACGTGGCCGGGTCGGCATAGTCCCCGTCGATGTAGTTGAGCAGCTTCAGCAGGCGCGGAAAGGCTTCCCGATCGAGCCCGCCATGCTCTTCGACGCTTTGCTGCGCCCGCCGCTGCAGCTGCTGCAGCGACCAGCCGCTCTTGGCGACGCCGATCACCGGGGTCGAGAGCTCGCCGCTCTTCACCATGGCCTGCAGAGCGGGAAAGATCTTCTTGTAGGCAAGATCACCCGTCGCGCCGAAGAACACCAGCGCATCGCTCACGCCGTTCTCGTCCGTGCTTTGGCTCATGCGGGTGCCTACTTCGCGCTCTTCTCGAGATGCCCGCCGAAGCCATAACGCATGGCCGAGAGGAGCTTGTTCTGAAAATCCGCCTCCCCGCGCGAGCTGAAGCGCTCGAAGAGCGAGGCCGTGAGCACCGGGACCGGCACGCCCTCATCGATGGCCGCATGGATGGTCCAGCGTCCCTCGCCCGAGTCGGACACGCGCCCCTGGAACTTCGCGAGCTTGGGGTCGGCGAGCAGCGCCGTGGCGGTCAGATCCAAGAGCCAGGAAGCGATCACGCTGCCGCGACGCCACACCTCGGTGATATCCGGCAGACTCAGCTCGTAGCGGTAATGCTCCGGATCGCGCAGCGGGGTGGTCTCCGCATCGATCTCGCCGCTCTTGTTACCGATGTTCGCGGCGTGCAGCACCCCGAGCCCTTCGGCGTAGGCCGCCATGATCCCGTACTCGATGCCGTTGTGGACCATCTTGACGAAATGGCCGGCGCCGTTCGGGCCACAGTGCAGATAGCCCTGCTCCGCCGTGCTCGCGGCCTTCTCGCGCCCGGGTGTGCGTGGCACCTCCCCGCGGCCGGGCGCGAGCGCGGCAAAGATCGGATCGAGCCGCTGCACCACGTCCGGCTCACCGCCGATCATCATGCAATAGCCGCGCTCGAGACCCCACACGCCACCGCTGGTGCCGACATCGACGTAGTGGATGCCGCGCGCCGCAAGCTGCTTCGCCCGGCGAATGTCATCGATGTAATAGGAGTTGCCCCCATCGATGATGGTGTCGCCCTTGTCGAGCAGTGGCGCGAGCTGCGCGACGCTGTCATCGACCGCCGCCGCGGGCACCATCAGCCACACCGCGCGCGGTGCGGCGAGCTTGCGTACCAGCTCCGCCATCGAGCCGCTGCCGCTGGCGCGCTCCTTGGCGAGCTCCGCCACCGCCTGCGCGGAGCGATCGAAGACCGCGCACTCGTGGCCCGCGCGAATCAGCCGCCGCACCATGTTGGCGCCCATCCTACCCAGCCCGATCATTCCCAGCTGCATGTGAGTTCCTTTACCGCGAAAATCCGGCCCGTGGGCGTCCTGCGTCAGCGCGCCGCCTTCAGCTGACGGTAGCGACGGATGAGGGCATTGGTCGAGCTGTCGTGGCTCAAGGCCGCCTCGGCACCGAGCTCGGGCACGATGCGCTTGGCGAGCACCTTGCCGAGCTCCACGCCCCATTGATCGAACGAGTCGACGGCCCAGATCGTGCCTTGCGTGAACACGATGTGCTCATAGAGGGCGACCAGGCGGCCGAGCGCGGCCGGGGTCAGCCGCTCGAGGAGCAGCGTGTTGGTCGGCCGGTTGCCCTCGAAGGTGCGGTGCGGCACGAGCCAGGCCGGGGAGCCCTCGGCCGCCACCTCCTGCGCGCTCTTGCCGAAGGCGAGCGCCTCGCCTTGCGCGAACACGTTGGCGAGCAGCAGATCGTGATGCTCGCCGAGCGGATTGAGGCTCTGGCCGAAGGCAATCAGGTCGCACGGAATGAGGCGCGTGCCCTGGTGGATGAGCTGATAGAACGAATGCTGCCCGTTCGTGCCCGGCTCGCCCCAGTAGACCGCACCGGTGTCGTAGTCGACCCGCCGCCCATCGAGTGTGACGTGCTTGCCGTTGCTCTCCATCGTGAGCTGCTGCAGGTAGGCCGGAAAGCG
>DATJSR010000226.1:0-27598 GCA_035504015.1 Steroidobacteraceae bacterium | reverse complement strand
CTGAAGCGCCCCCCGATCGCAAGGCCGACCTGCTGGTGCTCGGGGCCGGCCCCGGTGGATACACGGCGGCGTTTCGTGCCGCAGACCTGGGTCTCAAGGTCACCCTGGTCGAGCGCTGGCCGACGCTCGGAGGGGTCTGTCTGAACGTCGGTTGCATTCCCTCGAAGGCGTTGCTGCACGCGGCGAAGGTGATCGAGGATGCCGAGGCCATGGCGGCGCACGGCATCGCCTTCGGCAAGCCGCAGATCGATCGCGAGAAGCTGCGCGGCTGGATGAACTCCGTGGTGAAGAAGCTCACGGGCGGCCTGAAGCTGCTCGCGCGGCAGCGCAAGGTGGAAGTCGTTCAGGGGGTCGGACGCTTCGTCAGTCCGCGCGTGCTCGAGGTGACGCGCGACGGGCACACCGAGCGCATCGGCTTCGCGCAGTGCATCATCGCGGCAGGCTCGGAGTCGATCGCGCTGCCGGGCTGGCCGCAGGACCCGCGCATCATGGATTCGAGCGATGCGCTCGAGCTGCCGCCAACAGGGCAGCTGCTGGTCGTCGGCGGGGGCATCATCGGGCTCGAGATGGCGTGCGTCTACGATGGCCTGGGTAGCGAGGTGAGCGTGGTGGAGCTCACTCCGCAGCTGATGCCCGGCTGCGATCCGGACCTGGTGAAGCCGCTCGAGAAGCGCATCCGCGCCCGCTACCGGCAGATTTTGCTGGGCACGCGCGTGAGCGCCGTCGAGCCGCAGGAGCGCGGTTTGAAGGTGAGCTTCTCGGGTGAGGGAGCACCCGCACCCCAGCTCTTTGACCGCGTACTGGTCGCGATCGGCCGGCGCCCGAATGGCCTGGCGATCGGCGCCGAGGCGGCCGGCATCAAGGTGACCGAGCGCGGCTACATCCCCGTGGACAAGCAGATGCGCACCAACGTGCCGCACATCTTCGCCATCGGCGACATCGTGGGTCCGCCGATGCTCGCTCACAAAGCCTCTCACGAGGCGAAGGTCGCCGCCGAAGTCGCTGCCGGGCAGCGCAGCGCCTTCGATGCTCGGGTGATTCCCTCGGTTGCCTACACGGATCCCGAGATCGCCTGGGCGGGGCTCACTGAGACGGAAGCCCAGGCGCGTGGGGTCGCCTACCGCAAGGGCCTGTTTCCCTGGGCAGCGAGCGGGCGCTCGCTTGCCCTCGGGCGCGATGATGGCTTCACCAAGCTGCTCTTCGATCCGGAAACGCACCGCCTGCTCGGTGGTGGGATCGTGGGTCCCAACGCCGGCGATCTCATCAGCGAGGTGGCGGTGGCCATCGAGATGGGCAGCGATGCGGGGGACATTGGCCTCACCGTGCACCCGCATCCGACGCTGTCGGAGACGGTGGCCTTCGCCGCCGAGGCCTTCGAGGGCACGCTCACCGACCTGTACATACCGAAGAAGTAGCCTGCAGCCAACAGCTCGACCCGGGGGTGCCGGAAAGTGTCGAGGAAATGGCACTTTGCGCTGTCTGACAGGCGGGTGGGATTTGACACTCGCGCAGCGAGTCAGTAGCGTCTCGGCCCGATTTGGACCGCTTCCGGGCGCTTCGGGATCGGTCCACATCGCGTTGCACTCCGTCAGTAACACCTCAACCGCCCTGGGAGGGTTTGTGAAAAAGACCATCATCGCGCTGGCCACGGCCACCATGTTGCTCGGCACCATCGCCTCGCTTCCGGCCCGCGCCAACGACTCATCGAGCAGCAGCAGCAGCTCGACCACCATGAAGAAGCACCACCACAAGAAGACGACGAAGAGCACCAGCTCCAGCAGCTCTTCGGGCTGATCCGAGGCGTTCGCCTCGCCCGCGCAACCGGGAGCGGTATGCCGCCCCGGGGCGTGGGGCTGTTCGCCTTGGAGGGGCGCGAGCGCGCCCCTCCATCGCTGCCCGCAGGGCCTTTGCGCTGCGCAGCTACTGCAGGTAGTCGATCAGGTCGCTGAAATCATCCGACCAGACGCGCCCCGGGCCGGCTCGGATCGGCGTCGCGACCGGCTTGATCTCCGGTGCGGCGAAGAAGCCTGCATTGCGCGAGAGCAGCACCCAGCTGCTCGGGGTGTTGAGCTGGTCGTCCCGATCGCACTCGATCAGACGAGCGGTGAGTGTGTGCGTCTCGGCCAGTCGCTCGACCACCGGCAGCAGATCCACATAGCGATTGCTGGTGTGAAAGGCGATGACGCCAGCCGGCTTCATGTGGCGCAGATACACCTCGAGCGCCTCGCGCGTGAGCAGATGCACCGGGATGGCATCGCTCGAGAAGGCATCCACCACCAGCACGTCGAAGCCCTGCGCGGGCTCACGCTCGAGGCTCAGGCGCGCATCACCCATGGCGAGCTCGATGCGCGCCGCGCTGTCGGCCAGATAGCTGAACTGCCGATGCGCGATCTCGAGCACCGCCGGATTGATCTCGTAGAAGCGGATCACATCCCCGCGGCGACCGTAGGCGGCGAGCGTGCCCACGCCCAGGCCGATGACGCCGATCCGATGCGGTGCCGGATCCTTCTGCAGCGTCGCGAGCGCCCGCCCGATCCCCGAGCAGGCGGCGTAGTACTCGGTCGGCACGCGGCGCACGGCCGGGGCGAAATACTGCGTGCCGTGCAGGATGACGCCGTTGCTCAAGGAGCGCGCGAGGCCCTGATGCCCGGCATCCCACTGCTGCACACGCAGCGCGCCGTAGAAGTTGCGGCGCGCGAGCACCGTCTCATCGTAGAACTGGCGCACCTCGAAGCGCACCGCCCACACGGTGAGCACCGCCGCGCCGGCAGCGAGCAGCCAGCGCATGCGCGAGCGGCCCGCGCAGCACAGCAGCGCGATGAGCAGCGCCAGCATGCCGAACTGCAGGTCGAAGTCGACGTGCAGCAGGGCCGGCGCCGCAATGCCGATCACGAGTGACCCGAGCGCTCCGCCCGCGGAGATCGCGAGGTAGAAGCGGGTGAGGTAGCGCGGCGCAGGGCGGCTGCGAGCGAGCGTGCCGTGGCAGAAGAAGCAGGCAGTGCCCAGCAGCACGCACTCGAGCAGGATCTGCAAGGCGACCGGCAGGGAGACATCATCCTGGTGCGGCAGCGCCGTATAGAGGGTGAGCCCGCCGTAGATGCCGAGCGCCAGCAGCGCGCAGCCCGTGAGCGTCCACGGGCCGAGCCAGCGCGGCTCCTGGAAGCTCACGATGAAGGTGAGCAGATAGACCGCGAGTGGCAGCACCCACAGCAGCGGTATGGCGGCCACATCCCGCGTGAGGTGATTGGTGACGGCGATGAGCAGGAAGGAGCCGAGGGCGGCGAAAGCGGCCCAGCGCCCGAGCTGCGCCGCACCGGGTGCAGGGGCGGGGAGCTCTTGCGCGGCGGGCAGTGTTGCAGCGTCCGGCGCCTGCGTAGCGCCTGGCGCCTGCGCGGTGATTGGCGCCCGCGCGGCGAGCTGCGCGCTCAGCAACAGCAGCAGCGCCCACAGGCCATAGCCCACGGACCATACGCGCGCCTGCAGCTGGGTGCCGAGCCGGGGCTCGAGGAGCGCGGGGTAGCACAGCAGGGCGAGCATCGAGGCGAGGTTCGAGAGCGCAAACAGCCGGTACGGGCTTCGGCCAGGCAGTGAGCGCGCGTACCAGCTCTGAATGAGCGGGCTCGTCGTGGCCATGAGGGCATAGGGCAAGCCCACGGTGGTGGTGAGCGCGCCGAGCACTCCGAGCACCGGTGCGAGCGCTCCGGATGGCTTCCAGTGCGCCGCAGGCACGAGCGGCAGGCACAGCGCACCCGCCGCGGCGGCGAGCGCGAGCAGCAGCTGTTGCGCGCGCACCGTCAGCCTCTGCGCCAGCGCATCGGCGAGCCCGTAGCCGAGCAGCAGCGCGATCTGAAAGAACACCAGGCACGTGGCCCATACATTCGCCGCGCCGCCGAACCAGGGCAGCAGCTCCTTGGCGATGATCGGCTCGGCCAGAAAGAGCAGGAAGGCTCCGCAGAATACGACGGCTCCGAAGACGGCGCTCACTTCTTCCCCCGCTGATCTTGTTGTGCTTCGCTGCTGTGCGCTTCAGGCGTGGCCGCCGTCTGCCGCGAGCAGTCGCTCCAGACGCTCGAGCAGGCGCCGCTCATCCGGCGCCTCCCCGTGCGACTGCGCCTGCCAGAGCGTCTCGGCGAGCGGCTCGAGCATCGCATGCTCGGCCCGATGGCGCTCGCCGAAGCGTGCGCACAGCGCGCGATGGATCGCCGCTACGCCGGCAGGACGATCCGTGCTCACGAGCTCGCGCAGCGCGAGGTGCAGCCCCATGTGCAGGAAGGGGTTCTCCGCACCGCCCAGGGCCACGAAGTCGCCCTCGAGCGCGCTGTCGCCGGCCTCGATGAGGCGCACGTACTCCGGGTGCTGCTCGATCACCTCGGCGAGCTGACGCTCGAGGGGCTCGAGCGGCTGGCCGGCGCGATGCTTGCGCCAGGCCTGCACGTACAAGCGCCGCAGCTCAGCGCGGCTTTGAGCGGCGAAGAGCGGCATGGCCTGACTTGCGCCGGGCGGGCACCGCGGGGCCGCGCCGCCTGCTGCTCATCGGATGCGGGCGCGGCACGGCACGGGCCGCCGGGGCACCTGTGCGGGCGCGGGCTTCGGGCGGGGTCTTCAGCGAATACTCGCACAGGTCCTCGATCACGCAGTGCGGACAGTCGGGCTTGCGTGCCGTGCACACGTAGCGGCCGTGCAGGATGAGCCAGTGGTGCGCGTTGTGCAGATACTCCTTCGGCGTAGTCGCGAGCAGCTCGTCCTCGACCTCGCGCGGATTTTTCCCCGGCGCGAGCCCGGTGCGATTGGCGACGCGAAAGATATGGGTGTCCACCGCGATCGTGGGCTGACCGAAGACGATGTTGAGGACCACGTTCGCGCTCTTGCGACCCACACCGGGGAGCTCCTCGAGGGACTCCCGATCCGCGGGGACCTCTCCGGCGTGCTTCTCGACCAGCACCCGGCACAGTGCGAGCAGATTCTTCGTCTTGGTGTTGTACAGCCCAACGCTCTTGAGGTAAGGGCGCACGCCGTCCTCACCGAGCGCCAGTAGCTTCTGCGGCGTGTTGGCGCGCGGGAAGAGCTGGCGCGTTGCGAGATTGACGCTGCGGTCGGTGGTGTGCGCCGACAGCATCACCGCCACCAGCAGCTCGAAGGGCGTCGAGTGCTCGAGCTCGGTGACGGGTGCCGGATTTTTTGCCTGCAGGCGGCGAAAGATGGCGCGACGACGAGCCGGGTTCATGGTTGACCGTGCACCTCGCGCTTGCGCGCCTGCAGCCACTCGGTGCGCTCGCGCTGGCGGCGCTGCAGCCGCTGGCGATGCGCCAGGAAGCGCCGGCGATTCACTGCGGGCGCGGGGGCGGCGAGACCGGGCATGCGCTCGATCGGCACGAGGGCAATGCAGTCGACGGGGCAGGGGGGCACACACAGATTGCATCCCGTGCACAGCGACGGCA
The DNA here is from genome assembly GCA_035504015.1 of Steroidobacteraceae bacterium. GTDB lineage: Bacteria > Pseudomonadota > Gammaproteobacteria > Steroidobacterales > Steroidobacteraceae > JASHUC01. The sequence goes on along the minus strand of DATJSR010000226.1, from coordinate 22,160 downwards.
CGACCGTGTGCATGTGCCGTGGCGCACCGACGATCGCATCCACCGGGCATGGTGGCAGGCACTTGGCGCAGCCGATGCAGCGGCTCTCATCGATGACCGCCACGAGCGTGGGGCCTTCGGCGCCGCACTCGGGATCGAGCGGCAGCGGCGGGCGCGACAGCCGCCGCGCCAGCGCTGCGATGGTGGCCGACCCGCCCGGCGGGCAGCGGTTCAGCGCCGTGCTGCCCTCGGCGAGCGCCTCGGCGTAGGGCCGGCAACCCGCAAAGCCGCAGCGCGTGCATTGAGTCTGCGGCAGCAGCGCATCGATGTCGTCGGCGAGAGCCATCAGCTCACGCGCATCCCCGGGGCGGCGCCTTCGTCCGGGGAGAGCAGGTAAATGCCGGGGCCCTCGCCGCTGGCGGCGAGCACCATTCCCTGGGAGAGCCCGAAGCGCATCTTGCGCGGAGCGAGATTGGCGACGACGACGGTGAGACGGTTCTTGAGCGTCCCAGGATCGTAGGCGGACTTGATGCCCGCGAACACCGTGCGCGTCTCGCTGCCCAGATCGAGGGTGAGCTTCAAGAGCTTGTCGGCGCCCTCGACGTGCTCGGCCTCGAGAATGCGCGCCACGCGCAGCTCGATCTTGCGGAACTCATCGATCGACACCGTCGCGGGTGGGCTGCCGGCGGCCGGCGCAGCGGCCGGCGCAGCGGCCGGCGTAGCGGCCGGGGCAGCGGCGCCTGTCGCTGTGGCGGCGGGGGCGGGCCCAGCGGGCCCTGTGCCCCTTGTGGCAGATGCGGGCTTCTCGGCGTTGGCGGTCACGGTGGCGGCTCCCTCCTCGGGCTGCAAGAGCGCATCGAGCTGACGCGGCTCGACACGGCTCATGAGATGTCGATACGGGCTGATGCGGGTCGGCAGCGCCGCCGCATCGCTCCAGGCGAGCGCGCGATCCAGCCCGAAGAGCTCGCGCGCGGCGCGCTCGGTGAGCTCGGGCAGTACCGGTGCGAGCAGCACCGACAGCAGCTGAAAGCCGTGCAAGGCCCGGGAGCAGATCTCCTGCAGCGCGTCACGGCGGGCAGGGTCCTTGGCGAGCAGCCACGGCTTTGCGGCGTCGAATTCCTGATTGATGCGATCGGCGATCGCCATGATGTCGCGCATGGCCTTGCCGAAATCGCGCGCCTCGTAGCTCTCGGCGATGAGGCTGGCCTGGGCGGCGGCGCTTCGCGTGAGGTGCTCGGCATCGGTGCCGTAGCGCAGCGCGCCTGCGAAATGCTGGGTGATGAAATTGGCCGCGCGGCTGGCGATGTTCACGTACTTGCCGATGAGGTCGCTGTTCACGCGCGCGATGAAGTCCTCGGCATTGAAATCGAGGTCCTCGACCTGCGCATTGAGCTTGGCAGCGATGTAGTAGCGCAGCCATTCCGGATTGAGGCCGAGCGCGAGGTAGCGGATCGGGCTGATTCCGGTGCCGCGCGACTTCGACATCTTCTCCCCGGAGACCGTGATGAAGCCGTGCACGTACACGTGGTCGGGGACCTTGTAGGGTGCGCCTGCGAACTCGAGCATCGCCGGCCAGAACAGCGTGTGAAAGTAGATGATGTCCTTGCCGATGAAATGGATCTGCTGCGTATCGGGCGCACTCAGGAACTCGACGAAGCTGCGCGGCTCGCCATTGGCGCGCGCCTTGCCGCTCGCAAAGTAGCTCTCGAGCGCGGCGAGATAGCCGATCGGGGCATCGAGCCAGACGTAGAAGAACTTGCCCGGCCGGTCGGGGATCGGAATGCCGAAATAGGGGGCATCGCGCGAGATGTCCCAGTCCCCGAGCCGCTCCCCGCCCTTGCCCTCGAGCCACTCGCGCGCCTTGTTGGCGACCTGCGGCTGCAGGCGCCCGGGGCCGGCGATCCAGCGCGCCAGAAACTGCGCGCAGCGTGCATCGGAGAGCCGGAAGAACAGATGCTCGGAGCTCTTGAGCACGGGGCGAGCGCCGCTCAGCGTCGAATAGGGATCGATGAGCTCGCCCGGCGCGTTGACCGTGCTGCAGACCTCGCACGCATCGGCGTACTGGTCCTTGGCGTGACAGTGCGGACACTCGCCCTTGATGTAGCGGTCCGCGAGGAACATGCCTTTGACGGGATCGTAGAACTGCTCGATGGGCTTCTCATCGATGAGTCCCGCCGCGCGCAGCCGCCGGTAGATGTCCTGCGAGAGCGCGACGTTCTCGGGGGAGTCCGTCGTGTACCAGTGATCGTAGGAGAAGTGAAAGCCCCGCAGCACCGCAGGGCGCTGCGCGGCGATGCGTGCCACGAGCTCCTGCGGCGTGATGCCTTCGGCCTGGGCCTTGAGCATGATGGGCGCGCCGTGCGCATCCTCGGCGCCCATGAAGTGCACGGCGTGCCCCTGCAGGCGCTGAAATCGCACCCAGATGTCGGCCTGGATGTACTCCATGACGTGGCCGATGTGCAGCGGCCCGTTGGCGTAGGGCAGCGCAGTGGTGACGAAGAGCGTGCGGCGGGGCATCACGCTAGTCTACAGGAGCGGCGCGCGGCCCCGCAGGGCGGGCGCTCGGGCGCTTGCGGCGCGGTGCTAGCCCTGCTCTTTGACGGGCTCGAATCTTGCCTTGTTGATCGCCTTCTTGTACGCCTCTTTGCCCGTGATCATGCGCTGATCGAGCAGCTGCTGAATGGCGCTGTCCATGGTGCGCATGCCGGTCTGCGCGCCCGACTGCATGACGTTCTCGAGCTGATCGAGCTTGCCCTGGCGGATGAGGTTCGCAGAGGCCGTGTTATTCACCAGGATCTCGAGCGCGGCGACGCGGCCGTTCTTGTCCGCCCGCTGCAGCAGCTGCTGCGAGACCACCCCGCGCAGGGAAGTGGAGAGCATGGTGCGCACGTGCGATTGCTTGTCGGAGGGAAAGACGTTGACCATGCGGTCGACGGTCTGTGCGGCACCGTTGGTGTGCAGCGTGCCCATGACCAGGATGCCCATCTCAGCCGCCGTCACCGCAATACTCATGGTCTCGAGATCGCGCAACTCGCCGACCAGGATCACGTCGGGGTCCTCGCGCAGTGCCGAGTGCAGCGCTGCGGAGAAGGTCGGCGTGTGGTTACCGATCTCGCGCTGGCTGATGAGGCAGCTCTTGCGCTGGTGCACGAACTCGATCGGATCCTCGATGGTGAGGATGTGACCTTTGGCGCGATTGTTGATGTCGTCGATCATGGCGGCGAGCGTGGTGGACTTGCCCGAGCCGGTCTTGCCCGTGACCAGAATGAGCCCGCTGGCGGCGCTCGACATCTGGCGCACGGCCATGGGGAGCTTGAGCTCATCGAAGGTCAGCGCCTTGGAGGGAATGGCCCGGAACACCGCGCCCATGCCGCTCAGGTGGCGCATCACATTCACCCGGAAGCGGCCGCGCTCGGCGAGCGTGTAGGCGAAATCGGCTCCGTCCTTGGCCTCGAAGCGCTCGACCGCGCTTTTCGGCATGATCTCGTAGAGCGCATCCCGCACGAAGGTCTGCTCGAGCCGGTCGGGCCGCAGGGGCATCAGGTCGCCGTATTTGCGAATGCGCGGCGGGTCGCCGGCGATGAAATGCAGATCCGAGCCCTTCTGCTCCAGGATCTCGATGAGGAAGCTGTCGATGGTGGCCATGCGCCGCCCCTTCAGCCGTTGGCGACGCTGGCGGCAGGAGGTTTGGCCGGCGGGGCCGCAGCGGCCGCAGCCGCCGCAGCCGCCGCACCGGCGCCATGGGCGGCCGGGGCAGCCGCCGCAGGCGTTGCGGGCGCAGTTGCTGCGGGGCCGTTGGCATCGACCTTGGGCAGCAGGCTGGTGTCGGTGACGAAGCGCTGGAACTGGCGCTTGTCGTTCGCGTAGCCGTACGCATCGTCGGGATCGATCTCGCGCGCGTTGATCGCGGCGAGCAGCGACTGATCGAGGATCTGCATGCCGAGATCCTTGCCCGTCTGCAGCTGGTTGGGGATCTGGTGCGTCTGGTCGGTCTGAATGAGCTTGGCGATCGCCTTGGTCATGACCATGATTTCGCAGATCGCCTTGCGGCCGCGGCCATCCATGGTCTTCACCAGAATCTGTGTCACCACGGCGAGCAAGCTCTGGGACAGAAAGCTCTTGGTCTGCTCGCGCTCCTCCACGGGCAGCGCATCGATGATGCGATCGATCGTCTTGACGGCACCGGTGGTGTGCAACGTGCCGAGCACCAGGTGCCCCGTCTCGGCGGCCGTCATCGCCATGGTGATGGTCTCGGCATCGCGCAGCTCGCCGACCAGGATCACGTCGGGGTCCTCGCGCATCGCGGCGCGCACACCCTCTGCGAAGCTCGGAATGTGCGTGTGCAGCTCGCGCTGGATGACCTGGCTGTTCTTGCTGCGATGGACGAACTCGATCGGATCCTCGAGGCTGATGACGTTGAGCTTCCGGGTATCGTTGAGGTAGTCGATCATGGCCGCGAGCGTGGTCGACTTGCCGGTGCCGGTCGAGCCCGTCACCAGGATCATGCCCTGGTGGAAGTCGCACAGCTTGGTGACGATCGGCGGCAGGTTGAGCTTCGAGAGCGAGGGCACCTGGTGAGGAATGCTGCGGAAGGTGGCCCCGACGCCGGTATCCTTGCGGAACACGTTGACGCGAAAGCGTCCGCCCTCGCCCGAGACGTACGAGAAGTCGAGGTCCTGGCCGGTCGCAAAATGCTCGGCCTGGGAGCGGGTGAGGATCTCCGCAATGTAGCCTTCGAGCTCGCTCGCGCGCAGGTCGCGGAATTTGATGGGCAGCAGGTCCCCGTGCATGCGCAGCATGGGAGGCACGCCAACCGCCAGGTGCACGTCCGAGCACCCCTGCTGCGTGCCGAGCTTCAGGAAGGCATCGATGCGGGCCATGAGGTCGATGTTTAGCGCGGCTGCGGTGCGCCGGGCAACCGACTGTGTCCGGAAATTTGACGTAACGCACGTCTTGGCGCTCCTGCGGGTGGGGAGCGCCGGCAAACGCGTGCGCGGGGCTACATGAACGACTCGAGCGCGCCCCGCAGCTCGTCCATCGTCTGGAAGCGCTTCGCTTTGTCGACCGACATGGCCTTCATGACCATGTCGGCCAGCGGTGCCGGCAACGCGGGGTTGATCTGCTGCGGCGGGCGTGCCTTGCCCTGCACGTGCTGGTACATCACCGACATGTGGTCCCCGCGCGCGTAGGGCGGCACTCCGGTGAGCATCTCGTAGAGGATGACGCCGAGGGCGTAGATGTCGGCGCGCTCATCGACCTTCTTGCCGAGGATCTGCTCGGGCGCCATGTACTTGGGCGAGCCGATGACGTAGCCGGTCTTGGTGAGCTGCGTATCGCCCTCGCGCTGCGCGGCCGCCACGCCGAAGTCGACGATCTTCAGCAGCCCCTCCTGATTGATCAGCACGTTCGCCGGTTTCAGATCCCGGTGCACGATGCCGACCTGGTGCGCGACCGCCATGCCGGAGGTGATGTCGCAGCCGAAGCCGAGCGCGCGCTTCAGGTCCATCGGCTTCTCGTTGACGATCTCCCCCGCGAGGGTGTGCGAGGGAAAATACTCCATCGAGATGGCGTAGAGGCCCTGGATGAAGAGAAAGTCGTAGATGCGGATGACGTTCTTGTGCGTGATCTTGCGCGAGTAGCGCAGCTCGTGCACGAAGCGCTTCATCACTTCCTCATCCTGCGCAACGTTCGGATTGAGGAACTTGAGGATGAGCCGCTCATCGACCACCGTGTCCTCCATCAGCAGCACGGTGCCGAAGGCACCGCGGCCGATGCGGTCGATGTACTTGTAGCGACCCTCGATGATGTCGCCGGTCTTGAGCGTGGAGATATCGAGCCGGCCGGCGCCCTCCTCCTTGCGCGTCGCCTGGATCGCAGCATCGGAGATCAGCAGCGTGCGCGTGTGTCCCGCGGGCGCTGCCGGCGCGCGCGGTTGTGCCGGGGAACCCGGCGCGCGCTGGATGGCCGAAGCGCCGGCGCCCGCCGCGGGCGCGCTCTGGGTATGGCTCGCCGGCGCCAGCGTGCCGGTCGGTCGATTGTCGAGCTCGGCGAGCGCCTCGGCCGCCATGCGCGCGATGGTCTGATCGGCCGAGCTGATCTGCGCTTGCAGCTCCGCGCGCACCCGCTCGGCCTGGCGCTCGTCGGCGAGCTTGGCAAGCGCCTGGATCGCCTCGATGCGCACCTCGCGCTCCGGGCGGGCGAGCAGCGGCAGCAGCGGATCGATCGACTTGCCATCGCCCACGCGACCGATGGCGCGCACCACGATCGGCAACGCCTTGGTGTTGCCGGCCCGCAGCATCTCGGTGAGCCGCGGCAGGGCGCGCTTGCTGCCGATCTCGGCAAGCGCATCGACGGCACGCTCGCTCACCCACCAGTCCGGGTCGTGGGTGGCCTGGATGAGGTGATCGACGGCGCGCTCGTCCTTGGTCTGATTGAGGATCTCGATCGCCGCCCGACGGATGTCCTCGTCCTGGTCGCGCACCAGCGCGAGCACTGCCTCGATGACGCGCGGCCCGCCGATCTTGCCGAGGGCATCGGCGGCGCGGCTGCGCACCCACCAGTCGCTGTCCTTGAGCGCCTCGAGCAGGTGCTTCACCGACTTGGCATCGCCCACCTCGTTGAGCACTTCGACGGCGGCGCGCCGCGCATACTCGTTCTCGTCCTTGAGCACCTCGATGAGGTAGCGCATGGTGTCCGGGTGGTTCGCCTTGATCACGAGATCGACGGCCTTGTTCTGCACGTCGATCTCCGGGTCGCGCAGCAGGGCGCACACGCGCTCGATGTCGATCGTGCCGTCCATGCCCTGCAGCGCCGTGAGCACCGCGGCGCGTACCAGCTTGTTGGGGTCCTTGAGCTGTGCCTGCAGTGCGGTCAGCACCTCGGGCTTGTTGAAGCGCCCGAGCACCGTGATGATGTGCACGCGTGCGATGGGGTCCTTGCCCTGCAGCCGCCCGAGCAGCTCGGGGATCGCGGACTCATCGGCGATCTCGCCCACGATGCGAAACAGCGCCGCTTTCTCGGCCACCTCCTGGGCGTAGGCGGTCGTGAGCAGCTCGCGCACGGTGAAGCGCTCGCGCTGGGCGGAGATCGCCTCGAGCAAGGCGCTCTTGGCGACGCCCGGGATCGCCAGCGCATCGAGCAGCATGTGCGCGGGGTAGGCGCGGCTGTTGGCGAGGGCATGGGCGATACCGGAGATGACACGCGGACTGCCCTCGACCAGACCCTGCGCCACCTCCGGGAAGGTCTTGGAGTTGACGAGACCGCCCAACACCTCGAGCAGCACGGTGCTCGCCGTCTTGTCCGCCTCGGGGAGGGCGGCAAAGATGCTCTCGATGGCCCCTGCGCCGAGTTCCTTGAGTTTGGCGGCGGCCTTTTGCGCGTTCGCTTCGTTGGAGCCGGCGGACCTGATCTCGGCGATCAGCCGCTCGGCGCGCAGATTAGTGAAGAAGCTCATTCAGCCCAGTCGGCGTACGATCAATGCAGGTTTCCCGTTGCGCGTCCGATCCAGGGAAAAGGGCAAACCCCGCGCACAAGCAGGTATGCCGCATTGCCGGCGCATCGGTGAACCAGCGACCCTCCGGCACGAATTATGCCATATGCCTGCCGGCAAGGTGTCCGCCGAACCGATGCGTATCCGGCTTGGAAGCACTACACTTCCTCGCTTTCCCCTGCCGATATCACCATGAAAGATGCCAGCGCTGCCGTGCGGGCGGTCATCGAACGCTACGTCGACCCACATCTGGGCGAGCCCTTGGGCGCTGCAGGCGCGCTCGTGAATCTGTCGCAGGATGGCGACCGCTACATAGCGCGGCTGCGGTTCGGCTTTCCAGTGAGTGGCTACCAGACTGAGATCCAGGCCGCATTACAGGATGCGCTGCAGAAGGAGGGGCTCTCGGTCGCGCTGCTCGTCGAGCTCGAAGCACAGATTCAAGCCCACGCAGTGCAACGGCCCCTCAAGCCGCTGCCCGGGGTCAAGAATATCGTCGCCGTCGCGTCGGGAAAGGGCGGCGTCGGCAAATCAACCGTCGCGGTCAACCTGGCGCTTGCCTGGGCGCGCCAGGGGGCGCGCGTCGGCATTCTCGATGCGGACATCTACGGACCGAGTCAGCCGCTGATGCTCGGCCTCGCGAACGAGCGGCCGAGCTCGGCCGACGGCAAGCACCTCGAGCCTCTCTCGAGCCACGGCATCGTCGCCATGTCGATCGGCTTTCTGGTGGATGCCGAGCAGCCGATGGTGTGGCGCGGTCCGATGGTGACCCAGGCACTCACGCAGCTGCTGAGCGAGACGCACTGGGGTGAGCTCGATTACCTCGTCGTCGACATGCCTCCGGGCACCGGTGACATCCAGCTCACGCTCGCGCAGCGCGTGCCGGTCGCCGGCGCCGTCATCGTCACCACCCCGCAGGACATCGCGCTCGCCGATGCCCGCAAGGGTCTGAAGATGTTCGAGAAGGTGTCCGTGCCCGTGCTCGGCATCGTCGAGAACATGAGCGTGCACGTGTGCAGCCAGTGCGGGCACATCGAGCACATCTTCGGGACGGGCGGGGGAGAGCGCATGGCGCGGCAGTACGGCGTGCGACTGCTCGGTGAGCTGCCCCTCGATGCGCGCATCCGCGAGGAGACCGATGGCGGTGAGCCGACGGTCGTAGCCGCACCCGACAGTGCGCGCGCGGAGGCCTATTTTCGCATGGCGCGCAACACCGCCGCGGCGCTCGCGCGCCGCGCCCAGGACCGCAGCAGCGTGTTCCCGAAGATCGTCGTCGAGGAAAGCTAGCCGGATGGAACAGAACCGATCGCTCTTTGCAGAGGCGGCGGCGCAGCTCGAGCCGGCCTCGCCGGCCTCACCGCAGGATGAGCAGCACACGACCGGCATATTGCCGGCGCAGGACTTGATGCAGTGTGTGCGCACGACGCGCGAGATCCGAGGCCTCGAGCCCGTCAGCGACGACCAGATTCAGCCCGCGAGCCTCGATCTGCGACTGGGTGCCAAGGCCTACCGCGTCCGGGCGAGCTTCCTGCCCGGTGCCAACGCCAGCGTGCAGGAGAAGCTCGAGCAATTCTCGATGCACCAGATGGACATCACGGCGGGCGGGGTGCTCGAGAAGGGCTGTGTGTACATCGTGCCGCTGCTCGAATCATTGCATCTGAAGCACCGCACGTCCGCGCGCGGCAACCCGAAGAGCTCCACCGGGCGCCTGGATGTCTTTACGCGCCTCATCACCGACTACGGCACGCAGTTCGATACGGTCCGCGAAGGCTACAAGGGCTTGCTCTACGCGGAAGTCTCGCCGCGGACCTTCTCGGTGCTCGTGCGCAAGGGCTCGCGCCTGAGCCAGTTGCGCATCCGCCGGGGCGCTCCTGCGAGCAGCGACGAGCGCCACAAGCAACTGCACCGAGAGTTCGGCCTCGTCGACCGTGAGATACCGGACGAGCAGATCCGCAACGGGGTGCCGATCACCGTGGACGTGCGTGGCTTGCCCGAGAACTCGGGCATGATCGGCTACAGGGCCAAGAATCACGCGGGGCTGATCGATGTCGATCTGGTCGATCACTACGACCCGCAGGATTTCTGGGATCCGGTCCCGGCACCGGGCCGACACGGGCTCATTCTCGACCCGGCGAACTTCTACATCCTCGCCTCACGCGAGGCGGTCAACGTCCCCCCACACCTGGCCGCGGAGATGATCGCCTACGACACCCTCGTCGGAGAGTTCCGGGTGCACTACGCCGGATTCTTCGACCCGGGATTCGGCGATGCCAGCGCGGGCGGTGAGGGCGCGCGGGCGGTCCTGGAGGTGCGCTCGTACGAGGTGCCCTTTGTGATCGAGGACGGCCAGATCGTGGGGCGCCTCGCTTACGAGCGATTGACGACCGCGCCTACGCGCCTGTACGGCTCGGGGCTGAATTCCAACTACCAGCGCCAGGGCTTGCGGCTGAGCAAGCACTTCAAGCAACCCTAGGGCTGAGAGGGGCCCGCGCCCTGGCCACTGCTCGAGGTGGCGCTCGATGCCTGAGCGGCGGGGCGCTGCAGCTCGCGGATGTGCAGTGCGAACTCGACCTTTCCCTTGCGCCTGCGCTCGGCCTGCACGGGCAGATAGCCGAGCGAGGGGGCGAGCCAGAGTCTGAGCACGCGGTCGTAGCCCGGGCGATCGCTGCGATAGATCACCGTATCGAGCTGGCCGAGCGGGGTGTCGAGCGTCTCGGTGCCCTCGCGCGTGTAGTCGTATTGGTTGGCGCTCGTCTTGTCGAAGAGCAGGAAGGTGGCGGGAACCTGTCCGGCCACCAGATCGTGCATGAGCTCCACCTGCACGGAGAGTGGGTCCTGCGTTCCGGCCTGCAGCGGCTGATCCACGTGCTTGTCGCCGGCCATGCCGAGCACGCGCATGTCGGCCCAGTCGAAGGTGAGCGTCACGTCCTGATTGGCATGCTCGCTGCCGTTGTCCTCGCGATAGGTGAGCGGCACGACGTGCCCCGCCGTGAAGCGCAGCGTGCTCGCCTCGTGGATCGGGTCCGGAAAAGCGATGCGGAAGATGCCGCGCGCGCGATCGTTCGAGGTGTACTGATAGATATCGCCCGAGACGTGCGCGAGGGTGAGGGTCGCGTACCCGGCCGTGATGCCATGCCAGTCGAGGGCGTAGGTGGCCGCGAAGGGCTGCAACGCGCCACCGGCTTGCGTCGCGACGGTGCCCGTCGGCGGCTGCGCGGCGGAGATTGCGCCCAGGATGCCGCCGCCGCAGATGACTGCGAAGAGCGTCAGACGGGGGAGCCAAGCGGCGAGGGGGCGCGAGAGCACCGATGCGATTGTACGCGCCCGAGCACCCGCATGCCCGCCAGGGGCAGCGGTGGGTCGCAGCGCGCATCGCCCCGAGAGCAAGGTCCCGGCGTGAGCGCCCGAGCCCGGCGGACCGATACAATAGGGGCATGGATACCCCCACTGAGCTCAGCGGGCCGACCGGGCGGCGCCGGTTTCGGGCCCTCACAGGACTTGCGGGCGCGCTCGCGCTTGCGACGCTTGCGCATCCGGTGGCCGCCGCGCGGCCGGTGCAGGTTTACGAGGTGACCGTCGCAGACGGTGCCTCGATGTTGCAAGAGGCCATGGGCGAGGCGCTCGTGCGCACGACGGGGCGTCGCGATGCGGCCAGTGACCCCGTCTACGCGCCGCTGCTGCACGATGCACAGCGCTACGTGCGCTCGCAGCGCGCGCTGTCCGACGGGCGCACCCAGGTGATCTTCGACGGCGATGCCATCGAGCGGCAGATCGACGCCGCCGGCCGCAGCGTCTGGGGCAACGAGCGGCCCTTCACACTCGTCGTGCTGAGCCCGCCGCTGAGCGGCACGGCGGCCGATACGGCGCGCCGCACGCTCGAGCAGATCGCCGAGACGCGTGGCTTGCCCGTGAGCCTGGTCCCTATGGCACTGACGGATGCCTCCGGGCACGACTTGAGTTCCGATGCGCTGCTCGCGAGCGCCCAGAGCCTGGGGGCCGACGACCTGCTGATCGGTCGCGGCGACACAGCGGCCGCGGCGAGCGGCGGCGGGGAGAGCTTCAATCCGAATGGCACCTGGCAGTGGACGCTCGTCAGCGGTTTCGCCAAGGAGAGCTGGACGGGTAACCTCGAGGCGGGCGTCAATGGCGCGGTCGATGCGCTCGCGCGCGTGCAGGATGGCAAGGCGACCGCGAGCGATGCCGAGGCTCTGGTGCAGGTGAGCGGTGTCACGAGCCTTGCGGACTACGCGGCGCTCGAGCGGCTGTTCTCGGGGCTGCCGGGCGTGCGCCGCTCGGGCCTGGAGGAGGCCGATGGGGCGACGGTGACCTTCCGGCTGCTGATCCGCGGTGGCTCGGATGCGCTGACCAGTGCGCTGGCCGGCGCGGCGCATCTCAGCAGCAGCGGTGTCGACAGCTCACGGCTGCTGTATCAGTACCACCCCTGATGCTGCGCCACCTGCCCAATCTGATCAGCATCGTGCGCATGGCGCTGGCGTGGCCCATCGTGGCAGCGCTGTATGCCAGAAACTACGATCTGGCGATGTTGCTGTTCGCCGTGGCCGCGATCTCCGACGGCGTCGACGGCTATCTCGCCAAGCGCTTCCACTGGACCTCCGAGCTCGGCAAGGTGCTCGATCCGGCCGCCGACAAGCTGCTGCTCGTGAGCGTATTCGTGAGTGCCACGTGGCTCGGGCTCGTGCCGCGCTGGCTCACGGCGGGCGTGGTGGCGCGCGATGTCCTCATCGCCCTCGGCGCCGGCATCTACCGAGCATGGTTCGGTCCGCTGCATGGGCGGCCGACCTTCCCGAGCAAGGTGAACACCGCCATGCAGCTCGCCTATCTGCTGTGCGTGATGACCGCGCAGTCCTTCGGGCTGCCGGGCGTGCGTGCGCTGCAGGCGCTCGCGCTGCTGACGCTCGCGACCACCCTGCTGTCGGGTGCGGACTACGTGGTGACGTTCACGCGGCGTGCCTGGACAGTGCCGGTCGAGTCCTCGTAGGCGTTGCCATGCGTCAGCTCGCGCTCGGCGTGCGCATGCCCGATCGTGCAGTGTTCGCGAGCTTCTTCGCCGCCGAGAACGCCCAGGCCGTAGCGCATCTGCAGGGGCTCGCCCGGGGCAGCGCGGCCGGTGTGGCCTGGCTGTGCGGGCCGGCGGGCTCGGGCAAGACGCACCTGCTGCAGGCGAGCTGCGTGCTCGCGAGCGAGCAGTTCGCGGCCGGCTATTTTCCGCTGCGCCAGCTCGCCGGGCTCGGTAGCGGCACGCTCGAGGGGCTCGAGCGCCTCGACTGCGTGTGCCTCGATGATCTCGACACCGTAATCGGGCAGCTGCCCTGGGAGCGCCAGCTCTTCGGGCTGCATCGCGAGCTCGAGGAGCGTGGGGCGCGGCTGCTGGTGAGCGCCCAGGCACCGCCGGCGCTCTCGGGCTGGGCGCTGCCCGATCTCGGCTCGCGCCTCGCCGCGGCGGCCGTATTTCAGCTGCGCGTGCTCACCGAGGCCGAGCGCACACGCGCATTGCAGCTGCGCGCGCGCGTGCGTGGACTCGAGTTGCCCGCGGACACCGCGCGCTGGCTGCAGCGGCGCTTCCCGCGCAACATGCATACCCTCTACGAGCTGCTCGATACGCTCGATGAGGCAGCGCTCGCCGAGCGGCGCCGCCTGACGGTGCCCTTCATCCGCGGCGTGCTAGCGCGTCGCGCCCAGCCTTAGCGCGATCCTCGCCACGCGTCGGCCGAGCGCCTGCGCGAGCTGCTGCTCTTCGGCGCACAGCACCCGTGCGCGATCGCTCCCGGCCGCATGCGAGGCGCCATACGGCGTGCCGCCGTAGCGCGTCGCGCTGAGCGCCGCCTCGGTGTACGGCAGGCCGGCGAGCACCATTCCATGGTGCAGCAGCGGCAGCATCATCGAGAGCAGCGTCGCCTCCTGTCCGCCATGCAAGCTCTGAGTCGATGTGAACACCGCCGCGGGCTTATCGACCAGCGCGCCCGAAAGCCACAAATCCCCCGTGCCATCGAGGAAGTACTTGAGGGGGGCAGCCATGTTGCCGAAGCGCGTGGGACTGCCCAGGATGAGTCCCGCGCATTGCTCGAGATCGGCACGGGTCGCGTACGGGGGACCTTCGCTCGGCAGCGGCTTGGCAGGGCCTTCGCTCGCGGCGCTCACGGGCGCCACGGTGCGCAGCCGCGCCGTGGCTCCGGGGACGCTCTCGATGCCGCGACAGACCTGCCGTGCGAGCTCGGCGGTCGAGCCCGTGCGCGAGTAGTAGAGCACCAGAATCTCAGCCATCGTGGGAGTATGGGGCATGCTATGCAAGATCTGTTGGGTGAGTGGGCGCGTACAGGGCGTGTACTACCGCGGCGCGGCAGCCACGCGCGCCCGTGAGCTCGGCGTGGGCGGCTACGCGCGCAATCTGCCCGATGGTCGCGTGGAGGTGCTCGCCTGCGGCGAGGAGCAGGCGGTCGGGCAGTTCATCGAGTGGCTGTGGGTCGGCTCCACGGCGAGCCGCGTGACGGCGGTCGAGGTGAGCGATCACGCCGGCGAGCTGCCTCAGCCGCCGGTCGAGTTCCGCGTGCGCTGAGTCGCGCCGAGGGTACCGGGCATGTCGTCGGCGCCGGTCCAGCGCGCCCAGCGCCCGAGCACCAGATCGGAGTAGCCACGGCGTCCGACACTGCCGTTGTAGCGCGCCAGTGCGCGCGCAAAGTTGTGATGCTCCTGCTGCAGATAGAAACGCAGGATCGCACAGCCCATCTGCACGTTCGGACCGATGTGCGTGAGCTGATAGCGGCGCATGCCGAGCTGCTCCGGCCAGAACGGCATGACCTGCATGAGCCCGACGGCGCCTGCGGACGAGACGGCCCAGCGATCGAAGCGACTCTCGACCTCGATGAGCGCCATCACGAGCCCCGGTGGCAGGCGCGCCTCCCCGGCACGATGGGTCTCGCAGTAGACGTTCTTGAGGATCTCCAGCCGCTCGGTGGCATCGGCCACGCGCGCTCGCAGGCGCGGCTCCATGAGCTTGTACCAGACGGCCGAGTCGAAGCGATCGGCGAAGCACTGCGCCTGCGCGATGGCGTGCGCCACCACGTTGCGCAGCGCCGGATCGAGCTGCTGATCCGCCTGCGCCGGGGCGCAGGGCACCAAGACACCGAGCGGCACGGCGAGCAGGCCGCACGCAGCGCGCAATGCCCACGCGCTGCGCCGGGGGGCTCGGGGCCGCAGGAGGGGACTCGGGCGCGGGCTCATGCGCAAATCGTGATTTCCCGCGCGTTCCGGCGCTGCGACCCCCGTCACATGAACATAATCCATTATGATCGCGCCCCAGTATGGGCTGCGCCCTCCACCATTCACGCGCGCGACGATGGTGATCGAAACCCCGGCGCTCAAGCCTCCCCGCAAGGGCATCTACCTGCTGCCCAATCTGTTCACGACGGGGTGCCTGTTCTCGGGCTTCTACGCCATCGTCGCGGCGATCGACAAGCACTTTGCCCCGGCCGGCATGGCCGTGTTCGTGGCCATGCTCTGCGATGGGCTCGATGGCCGCATCGCGCGCTGGACGCACACCGAGAGCGCCTTTGGCAAGGAGTACGACAGTCTCGCGGACATGGTGGCGTTCGGGCTGGCGCCCGCGATCGTCGCTTATCAGTGGGGCGTCGTGCGGATCGCCGAGTACGGGCAGGCCTGGGGCCGCTTCGGCTGGCTCGCCGCCTTCTTCTATGCCGGCACTGCGGCACTGCGCCTTGCGCGCTTCAATGCTCGAGCGGCCAGCGCCGACAAGCGCTACTTCGAGGGCTTACCGAGCCCCTCGGCGGCGGCCGTCGTCGCCGCCTTCATCTGGTATTCGAGCGAGTGGCGCCAGCCCGGTTTGCCGGGACTCATTGCCGCGTTCAGCATCACGGCCGTCGCCGGTGCGCTGATGGTGAGCCGCTTCAGCTATCCGAGCTTCAAGCAGTTCGATCTGGACCGGCGCATCAAGTTCGTCTACATCCTGATCGTCCCGGTCTTCTTCTGGCTGATCGCGCAGGATCCGCCCACCATGCTGCTGTCGATGTTCTCGACCTATGCGCTCTCCGCGCCCGTGCTCTGGGTAGCGCGGCGGCTGCGGCGCCGGCGGCGCGGTCGCGGTGCCGGTGGCGCCACTGGGCCCGGTGCGGGCGGCCCGGCCGGCCCTGCCTCGGGTAGCGCCGCGGGCCCGGGCCGGGGCAGATGAGGGCGCTCGATCCGCAGCGACGGGCGCACTACCTGGCAGCGCTCGGCATCGAGCTGTGGCAGCCGCGCGGCGCAGGCAGCGGCGCCCGCGTCGGCGAGACTTCGACCCCGCTGATCGACCCGACCCCGTCTGCGGCTTCCACCACGCGGTCAGCCGCCCCTGTTGCGGCGCCCGCCCAAGACCGGCTGCCTGCCGCGCTCGGTGAGCCGGCCGCCGCGGCCTGGCAGACGCTAGAGGCGGAGGTCGCCGGCTGCACCCGCTGCGCCCTGCACGCGACGCGCACTCGGCCGGTGCTCGGGGTGGGCGATCGCAAGGCGCAATGGCTCGTCGTCGGGGAGGCGCCCGGTGCGGAGGAGGATCGCCAAGGCGAGCCCTTCGTCGGTCGCGCCGGTCAGCTGCTCGATGCGATGCTGCGAGCGATCGGGCTGGCGCGCGGCCACAACGTCTACATCGCCAATATCTTGAAGTCGCGCCCTCCCGGTAACCGGGATCCGCGCCCGGAGGAGGTCGGCGCCTGCCTGCCCTACCTGCAGCGACAGATCGCGCTGCTCGAGCCCAGGCTCATCCTGGCCGTTGGACGTATTGCGGCCCAGAACCTGCTGCGCACCGACCTGTCACTCGGGAGGCTGCGGGGCCGGGTACATCATTTTGGCGAGCTGAATACCCCCCTCGTGGTGACGTATCATCCCGCCTATCTGCTGCGGACGCCCGGGGACAAACGCAAGGCTTGGGAGGACCTCAAGTTCGCCCGCCGCGTGTTCCGGGAACTCGTGGCGGCGACTCCCGAGAAGCACTGATGGCGACCGCTCCCGAGCAACTCCTCGACATTCCGCAGATCCGCGCCATGACCGAGGCCGACGTGCTGGAGGTCATCGACATCGAGCGCGCTTCCTACCAGTTCCCATGGAGCGAGGGCATCTTCCGCGACTGCCTGCGGGTGGGCTACGTGTGCCGCGTGGTCGTGCGCCATGACGATCTGGTGGGCTACGGGGTCATGAGCGCCGGCGCCGGCGAGGCGCACATCCTCAACCTGTGCGTGCGCGAGGGCGCGCGCTGCCGGGGAATCGGGCGGTTGCTGCTCGAGCACCTGCTGGGGCGCGCGGCCGCCGCCGGCATGAGCGAGGCGTACCTCGAGGTGCGCCCCTCGAACACCGCCGCCATCCGGCTGTACCAGTCCCTCGGCTTCGAGCCGATCGGCGTGCGGCGCGGCTACTATCAGGCCGTGGGCGGCCGCGAGGATGCGGCCGTGCTCAAGCTCACGCTGCGCGGCAGGAGAGCCCGCCTCACGTGAGCGCAGCGCCCCTTTCCTGAGCATCCCGCCATCCCCACATCTGCCGGTGCGGCGAGTCGCCGCGCCGAGCTTCGAGAATCGACCGACCGACCATGACGGAACTTGCTGCCGAGGCGGCCCGGCGCCGCACCTTCGCGATCATCTCGCACCCGGATGCGGGCAAGACCACGCTCACCGAGAAGCTGCTGCTCTTCGGCGGCGCCATTCAGATGGCGGGCACCGTGAAGGGCCGCAAGGCGGCGCGCCATGCCACCTCGGACTGGATGCGCCTCGAGCAGCAGCGCGGGATCTCGGTCACCTCCTCGGTGATGCAGTTCCCCTATCGCGGGCACGTCGTGAATCTGCTCGATACCCCAGGCCACGAGGACTTCTCCGAGGACACCTACCGCACGCTGACGGCAGTCGACTCGGCGCTCATGGTCATCGACTGCGCGAAGGGCGTGGAGGAGCGCACCATCAAGCTGATGGAGGTGTGCCGGCTGCGCGATACGCCGATCATGACCTTCATCAACAAGCTCGATCGGGACGGCCGTCCGCCCATCGAGCTGCTCGACGAGATCGAGAAGGTGCTCGGCATTCGCACGGCGGTCGTGACCTGGCCGATCGGCATGGGGCGCGAACTGCGCGGCATCTATCACCTGCTCGAGGATCGCATCTACGTCTACACGGCGGGCGAGCGCGGCCGGGTGGGCGAGAACCGCACCATCGAGGGCCTCGCGAGCGAGGCGGCCCGGGAATTCCTGGCCGACCTGCAGGGGACCTTCGCCGAGGAAATCGAGCTGGTGCGCGGCGCCACGCAGGCCTTCGATCCCGAGGCCTACCGAGCGGCGCGCCAGACCCCGGTGTTCTTCGGCTCGGCGATCAACAATTTTGGCGTGGAGGAGCTGCTCGCCGCCTTCACCGAGCACGCACCGGGGCCGCTCGGGCGCGAGACGCGCGAGCGGCCGGTGACGCCGCTCGAGGGGGCGCTCTCGGGCTTCGTATTCAAGATCCAGGCGAACATGGATCCGGGCCATCGCGATCGCATCGCGTTCCTGCGCTTGTGCTCGGGCAAGTACACTCGCGGCATGCGCCTGTATCAGGTGCGTCTCGGCAAGGAGGTGCGCGTCGCGGACGCGCTCACCTTCATGGCGGCCGAGCGCGAGCAGGCGAGCGAGGCCTACGCCGGCGACATCATCGGCCTGCACAACCACGGCACCATCAACATCGGGGACACCTTCACCGAGGGCGAGCGGCTCACCTTCACCGGCGTGCCCAATTTCGCGCCGGAGATCTTCCGCCGCGCGGTGCTCAAGGATCCGCTGCGCATGAAGGCGCTGCAGAAGGGCCTCGCGCAGCTGTGCGAGGAGGGCGCGACGCAGCTCTTCAAGCCACTGCGCAACAACGATCTGATCCTCGGTGCCGTCGGGCAGCTGCAGTTCGAGGTGGTCGCCTTTCGCCTGCAGGATGAATACGGCGTGCAGTGCGTGTTCGACACCGTGAACGTGCACACGGCGCGCTGGGTGTATGGTGAGCCGAAGAAGCTCGCCGAGTTCCGCGAGCGCGCCTACGACAGTCTTGCCATCGATCACAGCGATGCGCTCGTGTACCTCGCCCCCTCGCGTGTCAATCTGCAGCTCACGCTCGAGCGCTGGCCGGATCTCAGCTTCCGGGAGACGCGGGAACTCGCCGTGCCGATCTAGAGCCGCAGCCGCGCCACCTCCCGTTCGAATGCTGCGACGCTGGCTGCATCGGCGGCGCGCACGAAGCGCAGCTCGATGTAGCGCTCGATGAGCGGCCGCACGCGCGCGGCGAGCTGTGGGCGTGACGCGGCGATCAGCTGCGCGTACTCGAGCGGACCGGCGCTCGGGGCGCGCACGACACCGGCCCCGGCGATGCGCCGGCACAAGCGCGCGTAAGCCCGGCCCAGCCGATCGGCGCGCACGGGGCGCGGCACGCGGCTCATCTGCACGGCGAGCACCGCGAGCCAGGCAATGAACGCCACGCTGAGCAGCGTCACGAGCTGCTGCCACTGCGGTGTCGAGAAACCCAGCCGCCGCAGCGTCGACATCTGCGCGTCGAGATTGAAGCCGACGACCCGTCCGCTCCACCAGGCATTGCTCGCATCCCAGGCCTGCCGCAACACCGCGAGCCAGGGAAGCGCACGCAGCAGCTGCGCCGGGGTGCGGGCATCGGGCAGCAGCTCGAGGCTGTCGCGCTGTGCCCGCTCGGGCGCCACCATCAAGGTGGGGTCGATGCGCACCCAGCCGCGGCCCTCGAGCCAGACCTCATCCCACGCGTGCGCATCGGATTGACGCAGCAGCAGGTAGCCGCCGATGCGGTTCCACTCGCCTCCGAGGTAACCCGTCACCACGCGCGCCGGAATCCCCGCCGCGCGCATCAGCAGCGCAAACGCCGAGGCGTAGTGCCCACAGAAGCCGGCGCGGGTGTCGAACAGAAAGTCATCCACGGCGTTCTCACCGAGCAGCGGCGGGGTGAGCGTGTACGTGAAGCCTCCGGTGCGCAGCCGCTCGAGGACCGCGCGTACGTAGGCACCCTCGGAGGCGCTTGCCGCGCGCAGCTCGCGGGCGAGCCGCGCCGCGCGCGGGTTGCTGCCGGTGCTGAGCTGCGTGTCGCGATTGCGCGTGCTCAGGGGCAGCTCGGGCGCGCTGCGCGTGAGCGGATGCGAGCTCGCCTCGTAGCTCAAGGGCTCGGTGACCGGCCGCGTGGCGAGCAGCATCGCATCGGGGGTGACGCGCGTCGCCGGCCCAGCAGCTCCGTCCACCGTATCGAGCACGAACAGCCAGCGGTGCGCGTGCGGCTCGAGCGCGACGCGGTAGTGATAACCGCGACCGAGCGGCTGCCACGGGGAGGGGATCAGGGTCAGGAATGGCGCGCGGCTCCAGGTCGAGCCATCGAAGTCGTGCAGCACGGGTCCGCGAAAGTAGCGCTGGGCGGTCGGCGGCGGCTCGCCGCTGAACCACACACGAAAGGCGGGCTCATCCGAGCGCACCAGATCCGAGATGCTGCCCGGGCTCATCTGCTCGGACAGTCCCGTGGACGCCGTGCTCGAGCGCGGCAACGCCCACAGCGAGCCCGCCAGGCGCGGAAAGAAGACGAACATCAGCACGGCGAACGGCAAGGCGAGCAGCAACGCGCGGGCGGCCAGCAGCACGATCGCACGCTCGCCGAGGCTGCTGCGAGGGTGCGCGACGACGGCGAGTGCGCTCACGCACAGCCAGGCGTGCAGCGCGTAGAGCGGAGCGAGCGGCAGGGACTGATCGCGCAGGCAGGCGGCGAGCAGCAGCGCCAGAGCGACCGTCACCATCATGTAGCCGTCGCGCCGGTGGCGCGCCTCGAGCAGCTTGAGCGCCCCCATCACGATCAGCAGCGCGGTGCCGGCGGCGATTCCGTTCAGCGTGTGGAACATCGCGAGCACCGCGGCGGTGAGTGCGAGCGTCAGCACCCGGCGCAGGACTTTGCCCGGCAGGCGCACGCGCCCGAGCCGCGCGGCCAGGGCCCAGATGCCGGCGAGCGTCGCCGCCATCACGGTCCACAGCGGTACCTGCGTCGCGTGCAGCAGCACGCCTGCGGCGAAGGCCGCACTCACCCAGAACAGGCCGCGGCGCGCGAGCGGCTCGGGTGGCATCCGGGCAGGCACGGGCCTAGTGGGCATCGGCGAGCTGCGCGCCGTGTGCGGCGAGCGCGGTGAGCGCGCGGTGCTGTTGGGCGGCGCCGCTCCCCGGCTCGAGCTGCGTCTCGGGCAGCTGCAGCGCGTAGCGCTCGCCGCGGTTCTCGGCATCGACGATCCAGCGGGCGAGCTGCTCGAGCCGCGCCTCGAGCGGCAACTCCGCGAGGCTTGCCAGATCGAACAGCCGCAGCGCGCTCAGATTCGCGCTGTACTCCTTGGTGAGCAGCGGAGCTCCGCGGGCATAGGCTTTCCAGGCCACGTGCCGCGGGGAGTCGCCGCTGCGAAACGGACGCAGCCCGAGCCATTCCTGCTCGTCGGCGCCCCCGCGCAGTGCCCCTTCGCGCTCGGTCGCCGCCGCCTGAGGCGGCGGGCGCGTGCCGCGCGCGGCCGGATACACGATGGCCGTGAGCGGCAGATGGATCCAGGTCCAGGCGCGAAAGAGCCCGAACGGGTGCGTGGTCGAGAGGCGCAGACGGCGCAAGCGGTAGATGCCGCGCTGAGGGGCCGCGAGTGCGAGCTCGAGCACGCCGCTCTCGCCCGGGGGTAGATCGGCAGTGGCGCGGCTCGATCGCGTGCCGGCATTCCAGAACTGCGGCTCGACGTCGAGGCTCACCCGGTAGCGGGCGAGGCGCGAATCGTTCGCGAGCGCGACGGCGAGGCGCAGATAGCCGCCGGCGAATGTAGGACTGACGGCCGCCTCGTTGACGATGAGCGCGAGGAGGTTGCGGTGGCACTGATGCATCGCCACCAGCGCGAGCCCGGCCAGCCAGAACGTCAGGAACAGGGCGAGACTGTTGCCGTAGTTGAGTCCTGCGATGAGCATCGCGAGCAGCAACAGCCCGAAGCCCACGCCGGCGCGGGTGGGCAGCACGTACAGCCGCCGCCGCTGCAGGCTGCTCGGGAGCACATCGGCCCCCTGCCGCCGCAGGATCCAGGCGGCCATCTTGCGTCTCAAGAACGGTCGTGGGTCCACGGCGGCTCGCGCCAGCGCTACAGCGGCACGGCGACCGACTCGATGATCTGCGCGGCGAGCTGCGCTCGATCGCTGACGGCGGCCGCCTCGCGCGGCTCGAGCCGGTGAGCGACGACGGCGGCGAACACCGCCTGCACGTCCTCGGGCAGTACCCCGGCGCGGCCGTGCAGGTGCGCCCAGGCCTGCGCGGCGCGCACCAGACCCTGGCCGGCACGCGGCGAGAGCCCCAGGCGCAAGTCCTGACGCTCCCGGGTGCGGCGGATGAGCGCCTGAACGTAATCGAGCAGCGCATCGGAGGTATGCACCCCGCGCACGCGTTGCTGGGTCAGCACCACCGTCGCCGGGTCGAGCACCGACTCGATGCTCGAGAGCAGCTCGCGCCGCTCGCCCGCGCGCAGCAGCGCGCGCTCGTGCGGCGCATCCGGATAGCCGAGCGTCACCCGCATCAGGAAGCGATCGAGCTGGGACTCCGGCAGCGCGAAGGTGCCGAGCTGCTCGTGCGGATTCTGGGTCGCCACCACGAAGAAGGGATCGGGCAGGCGATAGGTGGTGAGATCG
>DATJSR010000225.1:0-2836 GCA_035504015.1 Steroidobacteraceae bacterium | reverse complement strand
GATAGCTGCCCCAGTCGTCCAAGGGCTGAAATCGCGGAGTTGCGGTCGACGCTTTCAACTCTACGCGGCTCTCCGCTACCCGTTGGCTGCACGGATCCTGGTCGGGGCCCCCTCGTCCGCGCCAAAATCGCGAAGCGAAGTGGAGGATCACAATCTGGGGATCGCCCTGCGACGGAACCTTCACGCCTACCTGAAAAAACAACTGCCGGCAGCCAGAGAATTCTGCCTCTGTTGAATTCCGAGTGGGTGATCGGAGCTGCCATGGGCGAAGATCAGCACGGATGTCCCCGTAGTGCATAGCCCGAAGCCGCGCCCTGGCGAGCTGTTCTGGAGCTCGCCCTGAGGGGCGCGGGCCGAGCGCAGCGAGGAGGCTGTGCACCCACGGGGATATCCCCGTCCGAGCACCACGATCGGCTTCGGTTCTCTGTGGTACGGTTTCGGGAAGAACCGACAGTGAAGGAACGACCGTGGTTACGGAGAAGATTTTCGAGGCGGCACTTTCGATCAGCTCTCCCTGGTTCATCGCCGGCATGGCCTTCGATGAGGGGCGCAGAAAGCTCAACATCCGCGTGGACTTCGAGGTCGGCAGCCGCTTTGCGCTCCCGGGAGCACCCGGTGAGCATCCCGTGCACGACACCGTGACCAAGACGTACCGACATCTGAACTTCTTCCAGCACGAGTGCGAGCTTGAGGTGCGCATCCCGCGGGTGAAGCTCCCCGACGGCAAGGTCGTGCAGGTCAGCCCGCCTTGGGCCGGTAAGCTCTCCGGGTTCACGCTGCTGTTCGAGGCGTTCGTGCTGCTGCTGGCCCGGGAGATGCCCTATAGAGCCGTTGCGCGCCTCACCGGCGTGTCGGTGCATCGGGTGATGGCGCTGTGCGAGCGGTACGTTGATGCGGCGGTAGCCGCGCAGGACCTCTCGGAGGTCTCGCGCCTGGCGATCGATGAGACCTCGCGCGCCAAGGGACACGATTACGTGAGCCTCTTCGCCGACGAGGCGCGAAGCCGCGTCATCTTCGTCGCCGAGGGGAACGAGGCCGAGACGGTTGCGGCCTTCGCGGCGAACCTGCGCGCCCACCGCGGCAAGCCCTCCGAGATCGCCTCGGTCAGCATCGATATGTGGCCGGCCTACATCCGCGGGGTGAGCGAGCACTTGCCCAACGCCCAGATCACCTTCGACAAGTTCCACGTGATCTCTCACGCCTCCACCGCCATCGATGAGATGCGCCGGCGCGAGCAGAAGCTCGATCCGAGCCTGAAGGGGCTGCGCTGGACGCTGCTGAAGGACCGCGGCAAGTTGGCCAGCGAGCAGCGCGCCGAGCTCGACGCGCTCCTCTCCCACATGACTACGAACCGCACGGCGCGCGCCTGGCAGTACCGCGAGCAGTTGCGCGAGATCATGAGCCGCAAGCAGCCAAACGTCGTGCGCAAGCTCCTCAAGCAATGGTGCACGAACGTGATGCGCTCGAAGGTCGAGCCGATGAAGGAAGTCGCCGCGATGATCCGCAGACATTTCGAGGGGATCCTCGCCTGGGTCGAGACCCGCCAGACCAATGGATTCCTCGAGGCCATCAACAGCCTCTTCCAGGCCGCCAAGCGCAAGGCGCGCGGATACGGGCGCTTCCGCACAATCCGCACCATCATCTTCCTCATCGCCGGCAAGCTCGACTTCTCCAAGCTCAACCCGTACGTCGCACAACCCACTTAGAATTCAACAGAGCCTGAAAAGTATACCGGGGGGTGGTCGGACGCGGTGTTACCGAACCTAGCTACTTTCCGGCGCAAAAATGATGCGCCTATCTGCAGTGATTCCAAGGGGCGTAGCCGCCATTTTCTGGACGAGCGTACCTGATTTGCTGGCATGAGTTCGCAGGCTTGACGCCGTGGTATCGCTTTGCTACCTTAAGACGTAATGAGTAGTAAGGATAAGCGCCTCGGCGAACTCGAACACGCCGCCGCTGCCATGGTGCATGGATCGCTGTCCGAGTCGACCCGCCAGTGCGGAGATCCTTCCTGCGCCTGCGCGCACGATCCGGCAAACCGCCACGGCCCGCACCTGTATTTCCGCTACAAGGACGAAGGCAAGGTGCATTCGGTGTATGTGCCGGCGGAGCTGGGCGAAGCGGTGCGTCACGCCCAGAACGCCTGGCATGAGTTTCAACAGATCGGCACGCAGATCTCCACCGACAATCGAGCGCGACTGCTGAGCTCGCTTGAGCGCGACAAGCAGCGCGTTCGTGCTCAGCGCTCCCAGAAGCGCTCGAAGAGCTGACGTGATCGAGCCCTCGCGCCCACAGCTGTGCTTCGCCGAGGGCCTGATTCAGGAGGAAGTCGGTCCGCTCTGGGAAGAGTGGATGCGCCAGGTCGACGACGTGCTCGCCGACCGCGAGTTGGTGCAGATCGTCTATGAGGCCCTCGCGCGGCGCTGGCCGAACAGTCGCACGCGCGGCCGGCCGGCAACCCCAGCCGACGTGGTGCTGCGCCTGTTGATCCTCAAGCACATGCGTAATTGGAGCTACCGGGTGCTTGAGCGCGAGGTGCGCGCAAACCTGGTCTACCGGCAGTTCACACGGGTCGGTGCGCATAAAGTTCCCGACGCCAAGACCCTCGGTAGGCTCGCTCTGGCGCTCAGCCCCGAGATCATCGAGCAGATTCACCGTCGCGTGATCACCATTGCCTGCGAGAAGCAGATCGTTCTCGGCCGGCGCATGCGCCTGGACACCACGGTGGTGGAGACCGACATCCACTATCCGACCGACAGCTCCTTGCTCGGTGATGGCGTACGGGTGCTTACCCGCACCATGCAACGTATTGCCCAGATCGCCGGTCGCGCGGGCA
>DATJSR010000224.1:0-6582 GCA_035504015.1 Steroidobacteraceae bacterium | reverse complement strand
TCGTCGACGACGGCCCCGGGATCAGCGACGACTTCCGCCCCGGCGAGCGACGCGGCGTGGGGCTGCGCAACACGCGCGAGCGCCTGGCCGTGCTCTACGGGGAGAACTACCGCTTCGCCGTGCTCAACAGCCACCCGGGTGTACGGGTGGAGATGGCACTGCCGCTCGAGATCGCGACCCGCGAGGAGGCGGCGCCGCGCGCCGTCGAGCAGCGCTACCCGCGACCCGCGCGTGTTTCGGAGAGTGCGAGCGCTTGAGAATCCGCACGGCGATCGTCGACGACGAGCTGCTCTCGCGCCGCGGCATCGCGCTGCGGCTGCAGGAGGCACCGGAGTTCGAGGTGGTGGCCGAATGCAGCAATGGCCGCGACGCCGTAGCCGCGCTGCAGCGCGAGCAGCCGGATCTCGTGTTTCTCGACATCCAGATGCCCGGGCTCTCGGGTTTCGATGTGCTGACCCATCTGCCGCGGGAGCAGCTGCCGATGGTCGTTTTCATCACCGCCTACGATCAGTACGCGGTGCGCGCTTTCGAGGCGCACGCGATCGATTATCTCCTCAAGCCCATCGATGACCACAGGTTCGATGCGACGCTCGAGCGCGTGCGGCAGAATGCGCTCGAGCGCACCGCCGCCGACCAGCGCGACCGCCTCGTGGAGATCGTGGCCGAGATCACCGGCTCGGGGGAGATCGGGCTCGAGGAGTTGCTCGAGCGTGGCACCGCCGCGCTCGGTGTGCGTCAGCCGCAGGTGCTGCCGATCCGCCAGGGGCGCAAGACCGTGCGCGTGCCGATTCCCGCGATCCAGTGGATCGATGCCGCCGGCGACTACATGTGCGTGCACGCCGAGGGCGACACGCACATCCTGCGGGGCACGATGAAGGAGCTGGAGGAGATCCTCGATCCGCGGCTCTTTCAGCGCGTGCACCGCTCGACGATCGTCAACCTGCGCTTCGTCAAGAGCCTGCGCGCGCACATGAACGGGGAATACTTCCTCACCCTGGAAGCCGGTCAGGAGCTCAAGCTCTCACGCACCTACCGCGACAAGGTCGAGCACTTCCTCGAGCGTCACGCGCTGCGCCGCAACGCGTCGGTCGAGTAGCTGATCTCGCAGCAGTCGACCAGTCGGATGAGGTTCCGTCCGGCGCGCTTGGCCGCGTACAGGGCCTCGTCGGCGAGCTGCACCGCGTCCTCGGGGCTGCGGCCGGGGCGGGGGCTCACGATCGACACGCCGATGCTCGCCGTGACCACGCCCGCGGGCGAATCGTCGTGTTGAATGCCGAGCGCCTGGATGCTCTCACGCAGCTCCTCGGCGATCTCGCGCACGTGCTCGGCGCCCAGGTCATAGAGCACCACCAGGAATTCCTCACCGCCATAGCGCGCCGCGATGTCGAGCGGCCGGCGCCCGAAACGCTGCGCCACCTGCGCCACCCGCCGCAGCGCCCGATCCCCGGCCTGATGCCCGTAGCGGTCGTTGTAGGCCTTGAAGTGATCGACGTCGATGAGCAGGACGGCGAGCGCGCGCCGGTCGCGCGTCGCCTGCTGCCAGAGCCGCGCGTAATCGTCATCGAACGCACCGCGGTTCTTGAGCCCGGTGAGGCCGTCCCGCGCCACCATTTCACTCAGCAGTCCGCGCTCGAGAAACGACGTTCGCAGCTGCCGCTCGACCCCCTGATAGACGAAGGCGCCGGCGGCGCTGGTGATGACGAGCACGGTCACGTAGTAGAGGACCGCGGGCGCCGCCCAGCCCGCGTGCGCCAGTGCCAGCACGAACGCGCCGACCATCAACGTGTTGACGAGCAGCGCCTCGCGAAAGCGTTGTCCGCCGAGAAAAAACACCGCGATGCTGAAGGATGTCAGAAAGTAAAACAGGTCGGGGTGACCCGCGATGCGCCGGTCCGCGATCCCAACCGCGGATACGGCGGCAATGACCGGCAGCAGCAGCCTCGCAGCCGGCAGATAGAGCCGCTCGTAGAGCCGGCTCCAGGAAGCCAGCGCCAGCGCGAGACAGGACGGGATGACCACGCCGAGCCAGCCGAGCGCGACCGCCTTCAGCGGCACCGCATCGAGCACCGTCAGATCGACCGCCGCGCCGATCGCCAACAATCCCAACGCGAGTTGAAAGAAGCGCACGCGAGCGCGCGCGCGCTTTAAGTGAAATGCCTGGAAGAGCCGCTCGAGATCGGGCGCGAAGCGCAGCTCGGAGAAGCCGCGGCGCAACTCCCGAGCGTACGCGGAGTCCGGAAAGCTCTCATGCTCGAGTGACTCGGTGAGGTGCATCGCGGCGCAATGTAGCGCACGCGGCCGGCGCGAAATGTGACGCAATACCGGTGTCGCATCTCGATCTCCCCGACCCGAAGTGCGATCGGAGTCACGATTCGAGGACGAGTGTCTCACGATCGTGAGCCGCCGCGTTGGCTTGCCGGCGGCTCGCGTTGCAGGATCGCAAGGATGGATTCCAGATCCCGCCCGCTTCCCGAGCCACTGACCGATCTGCCGGTCGAGGCCCCGGTCGATGCCCTGATCCCGAGTGAGCCACGCAGTGGCAAGCGCGGGCATGCGGCTTCCGGCCCGAAGGCACCGCGATCGGGAAAAGGCGCGAGTGAGGAGCTCGTCGATCCGGAGAAGCTGCTCCTCGCGAGCGAGCAGGCGGCTGCCGAGCCACCGCGCACCGGGCCCGCCCCTCCCGGCCCGCCCGCCACGCCGGGCCCGCTCACCGCTCCTGCCGCGCCTCCCGTGCTGCCCGAGGCGGCACGTGCCGCTCCCACCGTGCTCCCCGAGCCAGCGCGTGCCATTCCCACGGTTCCGCCTGCCGTTGCGAGCGCTCCTCGGCAGCCCACGACGGCCGCGGCCCCGACGCCCGCGGCCCCGACGCCCGCTGCGGCCCCGACGCCCGGCCCGGCGCTCATGGACCGTGACTTCATCGCCCGCAATCAAGTCGTCGAGCGCTATCTGTCCGGTCGGCTGCCCATCAAGGGCGCGACCGATTTCGAGCGCTTCTGCCGCGAGCACCCCGAGCTTCTCGATGAGCTCGGGATCCCGGAGCGCGTCAATGCCGCCCTGCGCCTGCTCGAGGCAAGTGGCAAGCCGGAGCCCTGGGCGGAGGCTCCCAAGCCCTCCTGGCAAAGGCTCGAGATTGTCCTCGGGCTGCTCGGCGCAGTGCTGGTGCTCGGCGCGGCGCTGGCGATCGTCGCCAGCGGCAGCGCCCACAAAACCCGCGCAATCGCGGCCCTGCAGCAGGAGGCGATGGAGCGGCCGCTGGATCCGGCCACCAGCACCCGGGACATTCGGCTACTCCCCAGCCGGGATGGGGCTTCGGATGCACCCGCGATCGTGATCGGCGGCGGCAGCGAGGCCGAGCTCGCCGACTTTCGCATCGACGAGTCGCGCTCCCCTTATCGACTCTTTCGCATCACCATCGACCGCATCAATCAGGGCCGCGTCGGCGTCATCGACCACCTGGCGAAGGACTCCGACGGAAACCTGCGCATTGCGCTCAACAGTACCGCGCTCGGCCCGGGCGACTATCAGCTGACCATCGAGGGGTTAAACTGGCAGGGTCGGCCGCAGCCCGACTCCTGGGTGACCATCGGCGTCCGCCCCTCATCGCAGTGAGTTCCCTACGACCCGAAGTTTTCGTGGCAAGGCAGCCCATCTACGACCGATCCATGGCGGTCGTAGCCTACGAGCTGCTCTACCGGGAATCGTCGAGCAGCCGCAGCGCGCAGGTCGGCGACGCCGGCAGCGCGACGCTCGAGGTCATCACGGGCGCCGCGCTCGAGATCGGACTCGACCGCCTGGCGGGCGGCCTGCCGGTGCACATCAACTTTCCGGGGGAGCTGCTCGTCAAGCTGCCCGACCTGCCCGTGCAGGCCGAGCGCATCGTCGTCGAGGTCCTGGAGGACGTGCGCGCCACTTCGCAGGTTCTTCAAGGCATCCACACACTGCGGGCACGCGGTCACCGCATTGCGCTCGATGATTTCTCGCCCCAGATAAGCGATCCGCGGCTGCTCGAGGTCGCGGATATCGTGAAGCTCGAGATCAGCCATCCGCCGGCGGACGAGCTCGCCCGGCTGACGCGAGAGCTCAGGGCCGCGGGGCTCGAGCTCATCGCGGAGAACGTCGAGAGCCGCGAGGAGTTCGAGCGCTGCATCGCCCTCGGATTCACGGGCTTTCAAGGCAACTTCCTGCAGCAGCCCGAGACTTTCAGCGCCCGCCGGGTGCCGGTGAGCCGGCTCGGTGCGCTGCGCCTCTCGGCCGCGCTGCAGAACGAGGAGTACTCGCTCGATGAGGTCGAGCGGCTGCTCAGCCAGGATGTCACGCTCTCCTATCGGGTATTGCGCTGCATCAACTCGAGCTACTACAACCTGCCGCGCCGAGTCGACTCCATCCGCCACGCCATCGTCATCCTCGGGCTCGATAACCTGCGCCAGCTGTGTGGATTGCTGTGTCTGCAAGGGCTCGATGATCGGCCACCGAGCCTCATCGTGCAGGCGATGATCCGCGGCCGCATGTGCGAGCAGCTCGGCAAGCTCGGGGGCGCGCGGGATGCCGGCGCTTTCTTCATCACCGGCCTTTTCTCCCTCCTCAACGCGCTGCTCGGAGTCCCCACCCGCAAGGTGGTCGAGGACTTGCCGCTCACTCCAGCGGTGGTCCAGGCGCTCGTGGCCGGCGAGGGTCCGCTCGGCGCGGCGCTCCACTGCGCCCGCGCGTACGAGAAAGGCACCTGGGATCAAGCGGTGTACGCCGATCTGCCCGCGCACCTGATCCGCGCGGCGTACGTCGATGCGCTGTTCTGGGCCGAGCAGTCGCGCGCGCTGCTGTCGGCCTGAGCGCCGACGGACCGCCCTCGCGTGGGGCGGTTGCTTGCTCGTCGGTCACCGCGCCTGCGGCTCCTCGCCACCGTGCTCGTGCCAAAGATGGATGTCCGGATAATGGTGCGGCGCGATGAGAAGACCGCCCCAGCCGAGCCCCACCGTGTGTGAGCGCCCCGCCCGGCGAGCGCGCCGATGTTGCCCGCAGTCGGGAGGTCAGCTGTCGTTAGCCGCCCTGGCGGCCGGTTTGCGCCGGAAGGGGGCCTTCAGACACTCGAGCATGCCCCTGATGATGCGCAGCTCGCGCGAGAGCGGCACGTGCTGCAAGCCGATCTTGCGGATGTAATGCGGGACGGTCCACTGATACCGGGATCCGGCGGGGAAGAGGAACGTGTCACCCGTCTGCAACGCCCGAGTCACTCCCGCGGCATCCTCGATGAGGACACAGCCTTCCAACACGTGGACGAGCTCGTCCGCCTCATAGAACCAGTCAAAGCGGCCGGCCGTGCAATCCCACATGATGGCGGCGGCGAGCTGATCGGTGCTGCCGGTGAGCCGCTTCTCGCGGGCGACAGGCTCGCCCTCCAGAATCCAGCTCCGAGCGATGGGCGCGGGCGCGAGGCCGTGCGGGTCGTGTCGCAGGATCCTGGCGCCCTCGATCGAGATCGTCTGTTCCAGAAGATCGAGCTCCGTGGCTGGATCCTCGGCCGCTACCTGGCGTGTGGCGCCGCGTTCCGGCGGTGATTCTCCCACGTGTTTACTCCCGGCTCTCCGGCTTGAGAGCGGTGAGGATACCGACGGCGGGACCGATGGTGCTGTGAGTTGCCGCACACTGCCCGAGCGCGTGCCGCCGGCGCCACGCTCGCCTTCTTCAATGTGCTTGAAAGCCGGTCACGCGATTGCGACCGGAGCGCTTGCTTTCGTAGAGGGCCGCGTCGGCAGCGTTGACGAGCGCGCGCAGCGATGTGCGACGCTCGCCGCGCTGCGGCTCGAATCCGGATACGCCAAAGCTCCCCGTGACCTGCAGGGCCCCGGCGGCGGTCGTATACGCAGTGGCGCGCACGCGCTCGCAAAGACGCTGCGCAACCTGCATTGCCTCGCCGCTCGCCACCTCGGGCAGCACCACCGCGAACTCCTCGCCGCCGATGCGCGCCACCCAGTCCTCACCCAAGCGCAGGCCGTGGGTCAGGCGGGCCGCGAACTCCTGCAATACCTCATCCCCGACCTCGTGGCCGTGGGAGTCATTCACCGCCTTGAAGTGATCGATATCGCACATGACCAGCGACAACGCGCGACGCATGCGCATGGCGCGCTCGATCTCGCGCGGAAACTCGTGCTCGAAGAAACGGCGGCTGCCGCAGCGCGTGAGCTCATCGATGGTCGAGAGGATGCGGTTGTCGGTGAGCGCGAGCTGCAGGGCGGAGGAGAGACTCGCGATGCGCCGCGCGGTTGTCAGATGCGCCCAGAACTCCTCGCCGCCGGCCTCCGCCGGCATGCAGTCATTGGCGCCGCGGCTCAGCGCCTCGCGCACGCCAACCTTGCCGTCGATGTCGACGAAGATCACGTGCGTCGCCGAGCCCGCCGGCAGCTGGCGCACCGCCTGCGCGAGCTCGAGCCGGTCGGTGAAGAGCAGCGCGTGCGTGCGCTCCTCGAGCATCACCAGAGCATCCGTCGCCGAGGCGGCGCACTCGATCTCGATGTTGGCGTTGCCGAGCCACTTCACGAAGCGCTCGCGCACCTCCCGGGCCGCAAGCGACAGCAGGGCGAGCGGCGC
>DATJSR010000223.1:0-3812 GCA_035504015.1 Steroidobacteraceae bacterium | reverse complement strand
CCATCTGGTCGTGGAGGATCGCACGCTGGCGCAGATCGGCGCCGCGCACGGCTGCTCCGCCGCCGCCGTTGCGCTGGCATGGGTCATCCGCAGCGGCAAGGTCATTGCCATTCCCGAGTCCGGATCGCTTGCCCATACGCGGGAGAACGCCGCGGCCTTTTCCGTGGTGCTGTCCCAAGCGGAGCTGCAGAGGCTCGCCGCAGCGTTTCCGGGGCCCTCGGGGGCCAGCTGATTGACTCGCGCGCGGCACGCTTATTGCGGCAGGCGGCGCCATGGCCGTGGCCGAAGCGTCCTGCGTACTGGTCCGCACGACCCAACCCGATGCGGCCGCCTGCGCGTTTGCGCGCCGCCTCTCGGAACTGAGCGGATTACCGGCGGTGCTCGTGGCCGACGAACGCCATTCGGCCGACTATTCTGGCGAGCTGCCGCTGATCCGCCTCACGCAGCAGGCGTGCGCCGCGCTCGGCCTGTATTGCCCGGAAGACTTTGCGTGGCGCTGCGGCGATTACGGCTACTACCTCGCGCACAAGCGATCCCCCGACACGCTGCACTTCTGGATGATCGAGACCGACGTGCACTTCGGCGAGGATGCCGGGCGACTGTTTGGCTTCTTCGCGTCGCAGCCGCAGGTGGATCTGCTGTGTGCGCAGCTTGAGCCTGCCGACCGCAGCTGGTTCTGGATGGATAGCGCAGCCGCACGCGACATCGAGCCGTTTCGCTGTCTGTTTCCGGTGACCCGCCTCTCGGCTCGCGCCATCGACGCGGCGTTGCGCCAGCGCCGTCTGCACAGCCGGCGGATGCTGCGCCGGCAGCTCTGGCCCAACGATGAA
The DNA here is from genome assembly GCA_035504015.1 of Steroidobacteraceae bacterium. Lineage (GTDB taxonomy): Bacteria > Pseudomonadota > Gammaproteobacteria > Steroidobacterales > Steroidobacteraceae > JASHUC01. The sequence goes on along the minus strand of DATJSR010000223.1, from coordinate 2,982 downwards.
GCGTTGATTGCCACCACCCTGGTCAACGCCGGCTTCGAGTGTCGCGACTTCAATGATTTCGGCACCCGTTTCTATGCGCCGGAGACTTTCTCCTACTGGCAGCCGCTGGATGCGGAGCGCCTACCGGAGGCGCACGGCGTCTGCATGATGCACCCGGTGCTCTCGGGGGAGGCTCACAGGGCGAAGCTGGCTTCGCGCCGGGAGCAGCCTCAGCGCAGCTGGCTCGAGATCGGCTGGCGGCGCAACGTGGCGCGGATGAATCGGCGCCTGCGGCCCTGGTAGCGCCGGTGCGATCTATTTGACCGGCGCTTTACTGCGTGGCAGCGGTTTGCGTCAGGGACTGCGCGTCGAAGCCGTCTCCGCAACGGACTTGGGCATCGCCGCCTCGAGCAGCGCGATGGTGGCGTTGCGGCTCGCAACCTCTGCAGGCCCGCCGCGCGGCGGGGCCCCGGGTCCGAGCGCAGGCGGATGGCGGGCGTAGTCCAGGGCGAGCTTGCCGCTGGCATCGCGTACGGCCGGATCCGCGCCGCGATCGAGCAGATGCTTGACCACCTTGTCCCACCCCGCCTCGGCCGCGGCAAAGATCGCGGTCTGACCCTCATGATCGCGGCCCTGGACGTAGGCGACCAGCTTGGCGGTATGGGTGTGGCTGTCGGTGACGCGGGCGTTGATGTGGGCGCCCGCAGCGAGCAGCAGGTCGAGGGTGTCGATCACTCGCGCCTGGATATCGGTTGGCCTGTGCCGCGCTCCGCCGGGGCCGGCGATGGCGCTGCCCACGCCCCCGCGACTCGAGCCGCTCATGCCGGCCGCCGCCATGAGGGGGGTGATCTCGAAGACGTTGGGCACATCGACCTCGGCACCGTGCGCGAGCAGCAGCTTGATCGCCTCATCGTCGAGGCTCAGTGTTGCGATCATGAGCGGGGTGGTGCCGCCGCGCATCATATAGTCCGCGAAGCGACCGCGGCCGTTGCCGTTGGGCCGCATGCGCGTGAGCTGGTGATTGGTATCGACGCCCATGGCGAGCAGCCGCTTGACGAGGTCGATGGCAGTCGCCTTGTTCTGCTGGCGAGTCGCCAGAGGCTCGCCGAATCCTGCGAAATTACCATTGCCGAAGCCGCTGAACCCGACGTAGGAGTGCATGTCCACTGCGACGTACAGAGGGGTGCGCCCCGACATGTCCCAGACGGACGGGTTCGCGCCCTTGTCGAGCAGGAACATGGCAATGTCGTAGCTGCGATTGTCGATTGCATTGATGAGCGGTGTGATGCCGTCGGGGTTGGGCTGATTCACGTCAGCGCCCGCCTTGACGATGGCGACGGCACAACGATAGCAGCCCGAGCGCGTGGCATAGAGCAGCGCCGTCAGTCCTCCGGTCGGGCGGAACTGGGCGCGCGGCTCGGAGGTCATCTGGCGTGGCCAGTCGTCCCACTTGGCGCGTATTTTCACGTCCGCGCCATGCTTGAGCAGCAGATCGACGACCTCGGGATGATTCTCGGCCGCCGCCCACATGAGCGCGGTCTGGCCCCGGAAGTCCTCCACGGCATTCACGTGGGCGCCGTGCCCGAACAGCATCTGCACGATCGGCACCGAGCCGATGCTCGAGGCCAGCATGAGCGCCGTCTCCCCGTCCTGGTTGGGAGAGTCGGCATCGGCGCCGGCCTCCAGCAGCATGCGGGTCAGGTCCACGTCACCGAGCTTGACCGCCTCCTGCAGCGGGGAGGAGCCGAAGTGATTGGTGATGTTGGCCTTGGCACCCTTCTTCAGCAGCGCCCGCACCATCTCGTGATCGACCTTGTAGGTCGCCCACAGCAGCGGCGTCGAGCCATCGGGGTCCGCCGCATTCACATCGATGTCGGGAGAGGTGATCGCGGCCAGCACGGCCTCACGGTTGCCGTCGCGGATCAGATCGACGAGCGTCTGCGGACCGGATGCCGCGTTGCAGAGTGCCGCCGCCGCAAGCGAGAACAGCGCAACGAGGGTGGCCGCGACCCGGCCCGGGGTGGCTGGCTTAGACAACGTTGCCTCCGAAATTGGTGTAGTGGGCCCACAGGCCCTTGCTCACGTCGTAGAGGAAACGGTACGGGTCCTGGAACTTGCGACCGATCTCGTTCATCACGCCCTCGTCGAGCATGTCCTGCGCGCTGCGGCCGTGGTCGGTGAGCTCGGTGGTCCGCTCGTACAAGTGATGCATCATGTCGCGCTCTGCCTGCAGTTGCGCGCGCGTCATCACCGGCCCGTACGCAGGCACGATCCTGGTGTCCGCATTGGCGAGCTTCAGCAGGTCGTCCATCGCATCGACCCGTCCGCCGATCCAGCCACCCGCGTACCAATCGAGCGCCGGATCGCGCAAGGGGGAGGCCACATCGCCGACCGCCAGCACGTTGGAGTCGCGGAAGAACACGTAGATGTCACCGCGCGTGTGCGCCTCGAGCAGGTAGCCGCACTCGATGCGCTCCACGCCGGCCCGCATCTCGCTCTTGTCACGGAACGTCACGCTCGGCAGCGCCACTTTCGGCAGCGCCCTCACCCAACGGTCCTCCGCGGGCACGTAGTAGTCGGTCGCAAGCCACTCGCGGGTGATGACGTGGGAATGAATGGATGCACGCGCCTCCCCGAAGAGCGCATTGCCGCCGGTCTGGTCGCTATGGTAGTGCGTGTCGAGCAGCGTGTGCACCTTGCCGCCCCCGAGGCTCGCGCGCACCGCCCGTGCCATGGCCTTGGAGCCGCTGTCTACGAGCACCAGCCCCTCGCTCGATGACAGCGCGATCACATTACCGGGTGCGCCGCTCACCACGGTCACCCGCTCGGTCAGCTTCTCGCTCGTGAGCGCCGTGGCGGCCGCGGGGCGCGCCCCCGCGGCCTGCCCAGCCTGCGCCGGCAGCTGCTGGCAGCCGACGAGACCGGTGAGGAGCGGTGCGGATGCGAGCCCTGCGAGGCCGCCCAAGGATGCCTGCAGGAAAGCTCTGCGGTCGGTGTGGGGCA
>DATJSR010000222.1:0-32019 GCA_035504015.1 Steroidobacteraceae bacterium | reverse complement strand
CGAGGTCTTCGGCAACGTGCATCTGCTCGCCAACAATGCGGGGATCGGCATCGTCAAGCAGATCAGCAATGCCACCTGGGAGGACTGGGATTGGGCGATGAGCGTGAACATCGATGGGGTGTTCAATGGCATCCACACGTTCCTGCCACGCATGCTCGCGCACGGCGAGGGAGCGCATATCCTCACGACCTCATCCTCGGGCGGTCTGGTCGCGGGCATGCTCGGGGTCTATGTCACGACCAAGTATGCGGTCGTCGGCATGATGGAATCACTGCGGGTGGAGCTGGCCGGCAGGAACATCGGCGTATCGGTTTTCTGCCCGGGCTTGGTCAGGACCAACATTCTGCATTCGGAGCGCAATCGGCCCGCCGCCTACGTGAACGCGGGCGCTGCGCAAGCGGCCGTTGCGCCGCCCGGCATCAAGGATCTGCCGGGTGGCGTCGATCTGATGGCGGTCGCGCTCGATCCGCTGGAAGTCGGACGCGCCGTGCTCGCCGGTGTGCGCAGCAACGATCTTTACATCCTGACGCACGCCGAGTTCGCTCAGGCGGTCAGGGAGCGCAGCGAGGCCCTCCTTGCCTCCTTTCCCGGCGGGCCAGTCCCGCAGGCTCGGCTCGCGGCCGTCTCGACCTACGTGCCCGATATCTATGCGCTCGAAGCCGCTCGCCTCAAGGCAAAGGGCTAGAAACGCTCGGCGAAATGCAGGCCGATCGTGCGCGGCTGCGTGGGCAGGATGTACACCTGGTTGTCGGCGACCGGATTGGTCTCGGTGAAGCGGGACAGCTGGGCACGCCGGTCGAAGGCGTTCGACACGTACAGATAGAGCATGAACTTGCCGTAGTTGACGCCGCCCTGCAGGTCGACGAGGCCGTAGGCGGGCTGCATGCCCAGATCCTCGGTCTCATCCACGCGCAGCAGGGGTGCGACCTGCGTCTGATAGACCCAGGAGCCTTGTAGATACGGCTCCCACTCGCCGATGGGATTCAGCGTGTAGCGCGCCACCAGATTGCCCTTGAACTTCGGAGCGATCGGCAGGTTGGTGCCGGCCGGCGCGAGCGGCCCCACGATCGGCGTCGACAGGAAGGCGTCGTAGGTCACCTGCGTGGGGCAGCTGGTGACGCCCGAGATGCCGCAGTAATTCTGCGTCAGGCGCGGGTCGAGGAAGGTGAAGTTGGCACCGAGGTTGAGCCCGCCGCCGACCACCCACTGGATCTCGTTCTCGACGCCTTTGATGCGTGCGCTGCCCCCGTTGGCGATGGCGGTGATGCTCGGCGGCACGAGGAAGGAGAACTGAAAGTTCTTCCAGTCCTCCCAGAAAGCCGCGCCGTTCCAGCGCACGTGGTGATTGAACCACTCGGTCTTCCAGCCGAACTCGTAGTTGGTGAGGTAGTCGGCCTTGTAGGGCACGGCACCTGCGACTCGATTGACGCCGCCCGGCCGGAAGCCCTTCGAGTAGGTGAGGTACACCATCTGCTCTGGCGTGATCTTGTAGTTGAGGTTGATGCGCGGCACCGTCCCCGTGTCGCTCACCGAGGTATTGAGATTGGTGCACGGTGTGCCCTTGACGATCGGGCCAGTGAAGCAGCCGGCCTGACCCGTGCCGCTCGAATACCCGGCACCGTAGCCGAAGAAGCCCTCGAGCGAATTGTCGTACCAGTAGTAGCGCTCACCGCCCGTGAGCGTGAGCTGCGAGGTGATGTCCCAGCTCACCTGCGCAAAGGCCGCCTTGTCCCGGTCCACGCGCTGCTCGTCGGTGAGCCAGATGGTGTTGTAGTAGCCGGGTACCGAGAGTGCATCGGCGAAGCCGTTGGGGTTCTCGACGTTGCCGTCGACATCGACATAGCCGTAGCCCGGCATGGTGTAGATCTGCCAGATGTCGTGCAGCTGGCGCTCCATGAAGAGGCCCACCGTCCCTTTGACGGGGTACTTGTCCGGAGTGGTGAGGCGCACTTCGTGGCTCCACTTCTCGAAGTAACCCTTACCGTCGACGAACTCCTCCGGCATGATCGGATTGCCGTTGTTACCGACCCAGTAGGCGCCTGAGCCGTAGACGCGATCGTAGAACTCGGAGTAGTCGCTGTACTCCGCGATGGAATAGGTGTCGCGCTTCATGTACGCACCCGCGTACACGAGGTCGAAGTTGCTGAACTTGCCCTCGACGGTGAGCGCGCTCTGCTGCCAGTAGTCCTGCGTGGACTCCGGCCCGTAGTGCACGACCTCGAGATCGCCGACGCTCGGGTCGTAGCCGAAGAAGCCTTCCGTGCTCAGCGCCTGACCCATGAACTGCGGCATCACCGTCCAGTTGTCGCCGATGTCGAACTTCATGGCGAGGCGGCCGCCGCGCGTGTCGACGGTGTTGTAGTTGCTCTTGGTCCAGCCCGCGTTGCTGATGGCGCCCGCGCCGATGACGCCTGGTGTGGGGCACGGCGCTACGGCGCCAGCGCCGATCGGATAGTCCGTGCCCGCCGGCTGGCCCGCCCACGTGGGGAAGGTGCGAACGCCATTGGAGATGCAGCCGATGGCGCTGGAGCCGGCGACGTTGCTGATGTAGCCGGCATCGTGCTCGTCCCAGCCGACCAGGCGAATGGCGGCGAAGGAGGCGAGCGGAATGTTGACGAAGCCCTCGACCTGGTAGCCCGTGCCTCCATGGTCGACGCGATCGGTGTCGAGATCGTAGCCCGCATCGAACTTGGTGGGGTCGGGCTTGTTCGAGATGATGCGCACGGTGCCCGACTCGGAGCTCGCGCCGAACAGCGTGCCCTGGGGGCCCTCCAGCACCTCGATGCGCTGCACGTCGTAGATGTGCACATCGGGCGTGCCGTCGATGGTGGTGACGGGCTGCTCGTCGAAATAGACGCCGACGCTCGGCTGCGAGCCGGAGTGGTTACCGTCCCCGCCGCTCACCACGCCACGAATATAGATGTGATCATCGCCGGGCTCGCCGTTGCTGCCTTCGCCCTGGCCGCGCACGTAAGCGACGCTCGGCGAGTACTTGACGTAGTCGTCGATATTGACGATGTCGAGCTGCTGGATCTTGGAGGCGTCGAGCACCTCGACGCTCACCGGCACGGACTGCAGGTTCTCGACGCGCTTTTGCGCCGTGACCACCACTTCCGCCAGCCCGCTGTTGTCGGCGGTGGGCGCGGTGGGAGCAGCATCCTGCGCATGTGCGACCTGAATCGCAGCGAGGATCGCGGAGGCGATGGGCAGAGCCACCCGCACCCGGCGCGGGACACTCTGGGCCTGCGCGGTGGGAAGACCTGCCTGCTGACGTTGGAGCTTGCGGCGGCGACTGCGCGTCATCGAAACCTCACCTGCGGCGATCTCTTGTTTTCGTCTCGCGAACGTTCATCTTGTTGTCTTACATTCCCCTGACGGCATGCTAAGCGAGGGCCTGCGCAAAAAGAATCGCAGCGGGACCACGCAGCGGACACACGCAGTCCGATCGCAGGCGCGCTTGTCTCGGCGCGAAGCGCCCCTTGAAGCACTGCGACAGGGCACGTGATTCATCGGGGACCGCGATTCAGCGGGGCGGGGACCGAGATTCAGCAGGAACGTTGAGCGGCACCCACAAACTCGCTACCGTCGGCGCATGCAACCGGAGCTCGCGCTGCTTTTCGAGGCATCGGCCACGCTCGGACCGGCACTGACGGTTGGCCCAACGCCGGCGGGCATCCGCCGCGTGGTGCCCATCACCGGCGGGACTTTCGAAGGACCGCAGCTGCGGGGCACGATCCTCGCAGGGGGCGCGGACTGGCAATACGTGCGCGCGGACGGGGTCCTGGTGGTCGAAGCGCAATACCTGCTGCGCACCACGGACGAGGTCCTCATCCAGGTGCACAACAGCGGCTTGCGGCACGGGCCGGCGGAGGTGCTCGAGCGGATCGCCCAGGGGGAGGACGTGGACCCTCGGGAGTACTACTTCCGCGCGATCCCCACGCTGATTGCGCCCGCCGGCCGCTATGAGTGGCTCAACCGCCGTGTGTTCATCTGCAGCGCGGCGCGCTTTGTGCGCGCGGTGCGCCTTTGGGTGTATCAGCTGCTGTAGATCTCACCCAAAAAACGCGAGGCCGCACCGATGGGCGTGCGGCCTCGTGTCCGGCATGCCGTCCTCAGCGTGCCGACTGATCGTCCTCAGCGTGCCGTGTAACCGCGCGCATCGAGGCACGCGATCATCGCGCGGCGATAATCACCCGGGTTCGACTGCGAGCCTGCGCTCGGCTGCGTGGGATCGTAGCCCGTCTGCCCCTGCGCCCACTTGTGGCACTCATAGCGATCCTGCGACAGCTGCTGCTGGCTCTGGTTGTTCTTCGGGTAGATGTACAGGTTGTCGGGGTTGGTGCTGCTCATGCTGGGCGGCCCGGAGGCCGGTCCGGGCGCGGACTGCGAGCCCTGAGGCGCGTAGTAGTCCTGGGGCGCAGCTGCGCTCGCATCCCCGCCCTGCCCCTCCATCGGCGGCGGATCGGTGGCGACATAGCCATCGTAGGTGTTATCCCACGTGTAATACGCCCCATCGGCGTAGTAGTACGGAATGCCACCCCACCAGTAGGTGGCGTAGCCGAAGGGCAGCGCCGCCAGGAACCACGGATAGCCCCAGCCCCAGTAGGCGCGCGGCCACCACGCGCCGCCCCACCAGCCACCGCCCCAGTAGGGGTGACCATAGAAGGCGTGACCGCCGTAGAAGCCGCGCCCACCGGCGTACGCGCCATGCCATCCGCCCGCATAGCCGCCGTGGAAGCCGCCGGCGTAACGTCCGCCCGCCGCAAAGTGGCCCCCACCGGCGAAATGCGCACCGCCTGCGAAGTGGGCACCGCCACCCATGTGGCCCCCACCGCCACCGTGGCCACCGCCACCGTGCTGAGCGAATGCCGGAGTGCCGAACGCGAGCATCGCGGTCAACGCTCCGATCAATCCAGCTGCCTTCGCAATCCTTCCCATCCTGCTCATGTCTTTGCTCCGCCGCCGGCCTTCTTCGCTGAAGCCCGAGCGGTAAAAAGCCCTTGCACGTTAGACTTTGCGGCTCCTCCGGCGTTCAAGTCTCCGATACCGATCCCGGTTCCCGGTGATCCCGCCGGACGATGTCAAATCGCAGCGCCTGCGCGAGCGAGGCCGCACATCCTGCACACCCCCCGCCCGCTACATCGTTAAACGTGTGGGCGCTGGCGCGGATGACAAGCGTGGCAGATGCCGCAGGCGAGCCTACGCGTCGCACTCAGGCCGTGCCATAGCCCAGCCTTGGTTTGGGGCTTCTCGTGAAGGGATTGGTCGAATAAATGGATACTAGGATACAGAATAAGTCCATATTGTTTCTTATATGATCCAATCCGGGACTCGTCAGTAGCGACGGGGCAAGCCCGTGCGGCGCTGCTCGCGAGGCGGGGCGGTATCCTGCTTGCCCGTGAGCCTGCCCCACAGGCGCTCGAATTGGAACGGCGTAGCGCCGCTTGCGAGGATGGATGCCTTGGCGGCGGCATCGCTGATGCGCTGGTGCGACTCGAGCACGGCCAGCGCAGCGATCAGCCTGCCGAAGCTCAACGAGCGGCCGAGCGCGGTCGGCTCGCGCATCCCGACGCCCGGAATCTGATCGGCGAGCGCGTTGAGGATGCGCCCCGAGAGCTCCCAGCTTGCCGCGATGCGCTGGGCGACGGCTGCGCTCTGCGCCTCCAGAAAGGCCGCGATCACGGCCGGATCGGGCTTGAGCGATGGGCGCGCGCTGTAGTAGTCGAGCGCGACGCGGAAGGTCACGATGGTCCCGAGCCCGAAGACCAGTCCGAGCAGCTGTCCGGCAAAGGGATCGCTGTCCTCGACGATGGCCGCGTGCGCCTCCGCAGCTGCCGCGCAGCGGTAGGTGTGTGCCCAGGCAATCTCCGGAAAGCGCGAGAACTGCTTCTCGGTGAGACGAAACACCGGCTGAGCCAGCGCCGCGGCGACCAGCGAGCGCAGCCCATTGGTGCCAAGCAGCGCCACGGCGCGGTCGATGCTCTCCACGGGTCGGTCGGTGACGCGATAGAACGCGCTGTTGGCAAGATTCAGCAGGCTACCGGTGAGCGCAGGGTCGCGCGCGATGATCACCGCCAGCTCGTGCCTGGAAGTCTCATCGTCGTTGACCGCCTTCAGCAGCTGAGGCAGCAGCAAGGGCCGGCGCGGCGCATAGCGCGGCTGGGTCGCGACCGTTTCGAGCAAGGTGCGCTGTGCCGTGAGCAACGCCTGCAGATCCTCCGCAGGCGCGGGCCGCAGCGGCTCGGTAGCCAGTGCGAGCTCTGCGAGGCGGCGCCGAATCTCATCCGCACTCAGTGCCTCGGCGGACGCCTGGGCATCGGCAGCCTGGGCGCCGGGCGCTGCGGCCGCAACGGGCGGCGGGCGCGGCGTGGCGGGCGCCGGCACCGGCGCCAACGCGGGCGGCACCTGGCGCGCACGCCGCAGCAGAGGCCACGCCATGCACAGCAGCGCGATCACGATCAACCCTGCGATCACACCCCACGGCATCGTGCGACGGCCCCTTCTCGCAGCCACCTCCGCCGGTGCGCGCGAGCCTCTGCCAGCGCCGATTCTGCCACAGCGCTCGGTGCGCAGACGCTCAATGCGCCGCGCCCGAAGCGCTACCCTGCGCCTGCTGATAATTGACGACGAAGCTCGGGTCGCATTCGTAGGGGCTCACGTGCTGGCCCGGCTTGCGCCGCCAGGCAATGAAGCGCGCGCCCGGCCCATCGAGCACCTCGGGGTCCTCGAACAGCTGTGTGGAAAGCAGCGACTGGCCGTCCTCGCCGAGACGAAAACGCTCGATGACGCGCACCTTGTTGCTGTGATTGAGGCCGTTGTTGGTGATCGTCGCCGCCTCGAGGTGGGTGGTCACGACGACCAGCGTCGAGCCTTCCCAGTGCCCGACGGAATAGCCGGTCGCGGTATCGGGGATGCCTGCAGGGGGCTCGCGCCCGTCCATGAACACGATGCGCACCATGTCGAAGTATTCGAGCTTGATGATGATGAACTGGGTGCCCTGGTAGATCTCGATGGGGAAGGGCCCCTGCATGGCGTAGATGATCGAGGGCGGCCGACAGGCTTTGCTGAGCGTCATGTCATCGATCGGCTTCCAGGCGAGCGCGGCGGCCAGCGGCCCCGGCTTGACCTTGAGCCCCCCGAAATCCCGCGCCGGCAGCTCGACCGGCCCGGTGTCGTCGAGCACGACGGTTCCCGGGGGCAGTTGTCCCATCAACACCGGATCGCGCGGGATCCGCATCGACAGGTTCCAGTACCCCGACAGGTCCGGGTGCTGCGGGGGCGCGGGCGCCGTGGCTGGCGCGGAGGGCGCGCGCGCCGGCACGGCGCAGCCACCCAGGATCCCTGCAGCAAGCAGGCACACGCCCGCGCGCAGGGCGCCGGCGATGCAGAGGGGCCGTAGCGCCATGCGTCAGTCCTCGTTCGAGCCGTAGGGCTTGCCGATGAGCTGCCCGCCGCGCAACGCGTTCTGCATGCGCAGGTATCGCGAGCCATTGCGAGCCGGCCAGCCCTGGACCGTGATCGTCTCCCCGGCGCTGAGCGTGTCCTTGCTCCAGCCCCGGCGCACCAGGATCGACGGCGAGTTGGTCTCTGCCGTCCACTGCTCGGTGCCGCCATCGGGCCGCTTGACGGTGAGGCGAATCAGACCGTGCGGATTCCTGAACTGAAACTCGGTGACGATGCCGGTCACCTCTATCGTCTTGTCGGTCTGGAAGAAGACCGCGAAGGAATGATGGGCGAGGGCCGGGACCGTGGCGAGCGCCAGAACCACCCAACAGGCATACCAACCGCCGCGTCGCCTCATGCCCGGCCGCCCCCTGCGCTGCGCCCCTCGCACAATCATAGCTGCTTCTGCGGCTTTGCGGCGCCGCTCCGTGGAGCACCGGCACGCCACATGCTGAGGCGCATGCTGAATCGGTCGCGTCGGATTCATCACGCGATCGGTAACTGCGCAAGCCCTGAAGGAGACCCATCATGAGAGGAAGCTTCCCCACCCATTGGACCGTGGCGCTTGCGGCGTGCGCGCTCGCCGGAGCCGCGGGTGCTGCAGTGGCCCAGAATGTCAGCGCTCAGGCGGCTCGGCTCGACCATGCCGACCGCGCCTTCCTGGAGAAAGCGGCTCAAGGAAATATCGCCGAGGTCGAGACTGGGCGGCTGCTCGAGCAGCATGCGACCGACCCTGCGGTCAAGCGCTTCGCCGAACGCATGATTCACGACCATACGAAGGCGAACGATGAGCTCGCGAGCGTCGCGCAGAACTTGGGTGTCGAGCTGCCGACGAAGCCCGACCGTATGGACGAGCACGAGCTCATGCGACTGCAGGCGATGAGCGGCGAGCCGGCCAAGCTCGACAGCACCTATTCACACACCATGGTGCAGGATCACAAGATGGACATCCGCGAGTACGAGCACGAGGTCAAGGCCGCGCAGAACCCGCAGGTGCGGGCGTACGCCGAGCAGACACTGCCGACGCTGAAGGAACACCTTGCCCTGGCGGAGCAGCTGCCCGCCAATCAAGGCACGGCTGCTCGCTGAGACCGCCCGCCCGGGCCCGCGCTCCAGCCGCCCCCGAGCGCCTTGTAGACCGCGACGAGCGCCTGAGTCAGTGCTTGCTGGCTCTGGGCGGTCTGATCCTCGATGCCGAGCAGAGTCGCCGTGGCGGTGAGGACGTTGAGGAAATCGACGGTGCCCGCCTGATACTGCTGCTCGGCAATCTGCAGCGAGGATTGCGCGGAGCTGCGCGCCTGCTCGAGCGCGAGCAGCCGGCGCTGCGCACTGGCGTAGCGCGTGAGCGCATCCTCGGCGTCCTGCAGCGCCGCGAGCACCGCGCGCCGATAGGCGAGATAGGCCTGCTGGCGCTGGTCCTCCTGAGCGCGCACGTTGGCGCGGCGCCTGCCCCAATCGAACAGCGGCCACTGAATGAGGCCGGCCTCGACGTCCCCGTAATGGCGTGACGAGAGCAAGCCACTCAGACTGTTGTTGACCAGGGACGGCCCGGCGATCAGATCGAAGCTCGGGTACAGCTGTGCCACCGCGACACCGATCTGCGCCGTCGCGGCGGCGAGCTGACGCTCGGCCTCGCGAACGTCCGGGCGGCGGCGCAGCAGCTGCGAGGGCAGCCCGACCGGCAAGGTGGGCGGCACCACCGGCAGTGGCCGCGCCGTTGCGAGCTCGCCGGTGAGTGCTTCAGGCTCCTCGCCGAGGAGCACGCCGAGCGCGTGCGCCATGGCGAGCGCTTGCGACTGCAGATCCGGCAGCTGCGCCTGATCGGTGGCGAGCTGCGCGCGCTGCTGGTTCACGTCGAGCTCCGTGGTGAGACCGGCGCGGGCGCGCGCCATCGCGAGCTGCAACAGCTGCTGCTGATGCTCGATGGAGGAGCGCAGGATCGCCTCCCGCGCCTGCGCTGCACGCAGCGTCAGGTAATCGTTGGCGACCTCCGCACACAACGACACCTCGCCGTCGCGCAGCTGCCAGGCGGCTGCCTGGGCGCTCGCATGGGCCGCCTCGATGCTGCGCCTCACGCCGCCGAAGATGTCCAGCTCCCAGCTCGCATCAAATCCCAGGCTGAAGAGCTTGAAGCTGACCGGTCCTGCGGCAGCGCTCGAAGCCGCGGCACCCGCCCCGGCCGCAGCGCCGCCCCCGGAGAGACTTTCGAGCGGATTGGTACCGGCGTGCAGGCGCGCGCCGAGACCCGAGGCATCGATGGAGGGTAGCTCGCGCGCCCCCGCGATGATGATCTGCTCGCGCGCCTGGCGCAGGCGCGCAGCCGCTGCCTGCAGATCGAGATTGGCGGCGAGCGCACGGCTCACCAGCGAGTCGAGCGTGGGGTCGTGGAACTGTGTCCACCATTGCGACAGATCGCTCTGCGCCGGTAGCGGCTCGCTCAAGGGGACGCTCGCGCGGCTGTCCGGCAGCTGCTGATACGCCTGCGGCGTCTCGATCGCGGGCGTGTGATAGTTCGGGCCCACCGCGCACCCGCAGAGCAGCACGCCGAGGAGCACGCCGCTCCCGCGCGCGCAGCACCCCTTGATCCAGTGGCGCGCGTCGTGCATCAGCCGGCACCGCTCGGCCGTTGGCCGGGGGTGCTGCTCTTGAGCAGCAGCACGAACGGCAGAATGCACGCCATTGCGATCGCCAGCACGTGGAACACATCGAGAAAGCTCAGCATGGTGCACTGCTGCTGCAGCACTCGATAGATCTCGGCCGGGGCCATGCTCGCCGCCTCGACGGCCGAGCGTCCCTGCCCGATGAGCACGTGGACGATCTGCTGGATTCCGTGCTGATAGTTCGGGTTGAGTGGATTGAGTGTCTCGGTGTAGCGCGATTGATAGAACTGCTGGCGGTCCGCGATCAGGGTCTGAATGAGCGAGATTCCGATGCTGCCGCCGAGATTGCGCAGCACGTTGAGAATGGCCGTGGCCTGATTGGTGGACTTGCCCGAGAGACCCACGTAGGCCGTGTTGGTGACCGGGATGAAGAGAAAAGGCACGCCGGCGATCTGGAAGAGCCGTGCGAGCGAGGCCTGCGCGAAGGACATCGACGTATCGAGATGCGTCATGTGCCAGAGCGCGAGGGCCTCGAGCAGCAAGCCGAAGGCAATCAGCCAGCGGGGCTGCACGCGCCCGGAGAGCACCCCGACGATCGGCATGCCGACGAGCGTCGCCAAGCCGCCGAGCGTGAGCGCCTCACCGGCCCGCGTGGCGGTGTAGCCGAGCACCTGCTGCAGCAGCTGCGGGATGAACTGCGTGGTGCCGTAGGCGATGACTCCGACGAAGGCGATGATGAGCGAGGCGATCGCGAAGTTGCGGTGCCGGAACAGCTCCTTCAAGTCGAGCAGCGGCTCGCGGCGCATGAGCTCCCAGACGATGAAGGCGAGCAGCGACACGGCGGCGATGATCGCCGTCACGATGATGAAATCGCTGCCGAACCAATCGTCGCGCTCGCCGCGATCCATGGTGACCTCGAGAAAGCCGAGCCCCAGGGCGATGAGCAACGCACCCGGCACATCGAGCCGCAGGCCGCGCCGCAGGCGCTCGCGGCGTTCGCGCTGCAGCAGCGCGGGTTCGGTGACGAGCGTCTGCACCAGGAACAGGCACAGCGCTCCCACCGGCACGTTGATGAGGAAGATCCAGCGCCAGGAATACTGATCCGTCACCCACCCCCCGATCAGGGGACCGATCGTGGGCGCGAGGATCACGGTCAGCCCGAACATGGCGAGCGCCTGACCGCGCTTCTCGGGTGGAAAGGAGTCGACGAGCATCGCCTGGGTCGTCGGCTGCAGCCCCCCGCCCATCATCCCCTGCAGCACGCGAAACAGCACCAGCATCTTCAGGCTCGGTGCCAGGCCGCACAGCAGCGAGGTGAGCGCGAAGCCTGCCACGCTGATCATGTAGTAGCGCTTGCGCCCGATCACGTCGGCGAGCCAGCCGCTCAGCGGAATGACGATCGCATTCGCCACGAGGTAGCTGGTGAGGACCCAGGTCGCCTCGTCGTAGGAGGCCGCGAGACTGCCCGCGATGTGGGCCAGCGACACGTTGGCGATGGCGATGTCGAGCACCTCCATGAAGGCAGCGATCGCGACGATGCTCGCAATCAGCCAGGGATTGCGCTCGCCCGCCGCCGAGCGCTCCGGACTCCATCCAGCGCCCGCCGGCATCGCTAACGCACCCGCACCTTGGGTTCCACCGACATGCCCGGGCCGATCGGGCAGTCGCGCGGATACTGCTCGAGTACGATCTTCACGGGCACACGCTGCACCACCTTGACGTAGTTCCCGGTCGCGTTCTCGGGAGGCAGCAGCGCAAAGGCCTGACCGGCGCCGCGCTCGACCGAGTCGACGTGTCCGGCGAGATCTGCGCCCGGACAGGCATCGACGTGCACGCTCACGGGCTGACCGGGGCGGATCAAGTCGAGATCGGTCTCCTTGAAGTTGGCCGTCACCCACACCAGGGTCGGGACGATGCTCATCATCTGACCGCCCGGCGTGATGTAGTTGCCTATCGCGACCGTGAGCTGCGCGACGTGACCGTCGACCGGTGCGACGATGCGCGTGTAGCCGAGTGCGATGCGCGACTCGGCAACGCTCGCGGCCGCGGCCTTGATCCGCGCCTGCGCACCCGCCACCTGGGTGCGAGCCACGTCGATCTGCACCGCGGCGCTGCGCACCTGCTGGCGCGCCGCCACGAGCTGCGCGCTCGTGCTGCGCTGGGCGGCCTCGGATTGATCGAGCTGGATCTGGGCGACGGCGCGCGGATTGGTGATCTTCAACTTGCTGTAGCGCTCGTAATCGCGGGCGGCGTTGACCGCCTGGGCAGCGGCAGCCGCAGCATTTGCCATCGCTTGCTCGTGAGCGGCCTGGGCGGCCGTCTGCTGGGCCTGCGCCTGCTGCAGCTGCGTTTCGGCCTGTGCCTGGTTCGCCAGGGCCTCCTGCAAGCGCGCCTGCTCGTCGGAGGGGTCGAGATCGACCAGCGGCTCCCCGGCACGTACCCGCTGATTGTCGTTGACGTACACGCGCAGCACCTGTCCGGCGATCTGCGGCGACACATGGATCATGTGCGTGTCGATGAAGGCGTCATCCGTGTCCTCGAAATGACGCGCATGCAGCCAGTAGAGGAGCGCGCCGAGCGCCAGGACCAGCAGCAGCGCCACGCCGCCGATCACGAGCGAGCGGCGGCTGACGCGCGAGCGGTGAGCCGATTGTTCCGGCGAGTCGTCCTTCGCGTCATCGCGCTCGGAATCGCGCTCGGGATCGTGCTCGGTCCCGCGGCGCGGTGCTCGCTGAGCCGGCGCGCGAGCGGGCTCTTCGAGCCTCGACTCGCTCCTGTCGTCCAATGCCATCCGCGGTGCCTGGTGAGCGAAAGGCGGCGGGCGCCGCCAGCGCTCCGTGTACGCAAGAATCGGGCCGCCGACGGCACTGCTTCGGCTGCACGCCACGGGTACAATCGTGCGACCACCGAGGGGGGGACGGATGCTCAGGAAGTGGATGGCCGAGCGCGTGCGCCGATGCTCGCGCAGCAAGTGGACACTGCGTCGCGCGGTGCGGCGTCTTGCGCGACCGGATCTGACGCTGTTCTGCGCTGTGCTCACGGTGTGGGCCCAGGCGAGCGCGGCGAGCACGCCGGCCGACTCCACGGCGAGCGCCCAATGTGAGCGCCTCGGCGCCCTGCACCTGCCGCAGACGCATATCGTCGCGGCCGAGACCGTGAGTGGACCGACGTTCATGCCACCGGGTGCGCGCCAGGCGCTCGATGCGCTGCCCGCGTT
This sequence comes from Steroidobacteraceae bacterium, assembly GCA_035504015.1. Lineage (GTDB taxonomy): Bacteria > Pseudomonadota > Gammaproteobacteria > Steroidobacterales > Steroidobacteraceae > JASHUC01. The sequence continues at coordinate 18,759 of DATJSR010000222.1, read as the reverse complement.
CTGCCGCGTGAGCGCCGTGATCGATCCGGCGGTGCGCTTCGAGGTGTGGCTGCCGCTCACGGACTGGAACGGCAAGTTTCAGGGCACCGGTAACGGTGGCTACAACGGCGTGATCGTCTACGGCGCGCTGGCCGCGGGCCTGCGGCGGCATTACGCCACCTCGAGCACTGACATGGGCCACGTTGCCACGACGCCGGACCCGGGCAGCTGGGCGCTCGGACATCCGGAGCTCGTGCAGGATCAGGGCTTTCGCGCCCAGCACGAGACGGCCGTGCGCGCCAAGCTGATCATCCGCGCCTTCTATCGTCACTCACCGCGCCGTTCCTACTTCGTCGGCTGCTCCTCCGGGGGCTGGCAAGGCATCACCGAGGCGCTGCGCTACCCTCGCGAGTACGACGGCATCATCGCCGGCGCGCCCGCCTTCGAGGTCGTGCACCTGCATGCGGCGACGCTGTGGACACACATGGCCGCCACGCAGATTGCGCCGCAGAAGTTCCGTCTCGTCACCGATGCCGTGCTCGAGCAATGCGACGCCAACGACGGCGTGCGCGATGGACTGCTCACGGACCCGCGCACCTGTCACTTCCAGCCCGCGCAGCTCGCCTGCCGCGAGGGGCAGCAGCCCGATACCTGCCTCACCAGCGAGGAGATCACGGCGTTCGAGCACATCTACGACGGTCTGCACTACGCATCCGGCGAGCCCATCTATCCGGGCTGGCCGCGCGGGGTCGAATATGCGCTCATCGCCATGCGGGGCGAGTTTCCGGCAGCACTCGCCGCGAGCACCTTCAAGGACATGGTGTTCGATGATCCGAGCTGGGACTATCACAACATCGAATACGACCTCGACGTGCGCCAGGCCGACGGGCGCATCGGCAAGGTCATGAACAACTACAGCCCGGACTTGCGCGCGTTCCGGCGCCACGGCGGCAAACTCATCCTGTGGCACGGCTGGGACGATCCCCTGATCTCGCCGCTGCACACCCTCGGTTACTACCAGCAGCTCGCGCGCTATCTCTCGGGCAAGTCGACCGAGGCGGCCGCAGTCGCCGCCATCAGCGATTTCGCCCGACTGTTCATGGCGCCTGGCGTCAATCATTGCGGGGGCGGGCCCGGGCCGGACAGCTTCGATGCGCTGAGCGCGCTCGAAGCGTGGGTCGAGCAGGGCAAGCCTCCCGAGCGGATCGTGGCTGCGCATCTGACCAAAGGCGTGACGGATCGTACGCGCCCGCTGTGCCCGTATCCGCAGCTGGCCACCTATACGGGCAGCGGCAGCACCGACAGCGCCGATAGCTTCACCTGCCGTACGCCACCGACTTAACATCGTCCGAGCGGCCGCGACGGCCCCTTTCATAGAGGACTTTCCAATGAGCGAGCAGAGCACTCCGGCCGCCACGCAGCTGAAACTGCCGCAGGCACTGAAGGACACCATCAATTCCGCGCTCGCGCGCGGGCGCATGCTCAGTGTCGCTTATGTGAGCCCGGAAGGCCGGCCGGAGCTGTCCTTTCGCGGCAGCGTCCAGGCCTATGACGACGCTCAGCTGGCGATCTGGGTGCGCAATCCGGAGGGCGGCATCGTGCACGCCGTGCGCTCCGGGCGCCCACACATCGCGCTGCTCTACGGCGAGCTCGGTCCGCAATCGAAGGCCTTCGTGAGCTTTCGTGGCCGTGGTCGCATCGAGGATGCCGAGGCGGTACGTCGTCGCGTCTACGACGGCTCCCCTGAGCTCGAGCGCAATCTCGATAAGGACCGCAAAGGCGTGCCCCTCATCATCGAGCTCGACAGCGTCGACGGCTTCTTCGGCGGGGCGGCGCTCAAGATGCGTCGCTGAGCGGCTGCGCGAGCGGAAGCCTCTGGCATGCGCGACACGCGCGCTCTGCTGCGCCCCCTGCTGCGAGCCGGTGATGTCATCGACGTGGTGGCGCCGGGCTTTCGCTGCACCGACGAGCTGCTCGAGGGCGGTGTGCGCTTCTTGCGCGACCTGGGGCTCACCCCGCGCGTGCCGCGGGCGCTCTTCGGTGAGGACCTGCTGTGCGCCAACTCCGACCGCATCCGCTTCGAGCAGCTGCGGCGTGCCTTGCTGGCACCGGACTCGCGCGGCATCTGGTGCGTGCGCGGCGGCTACGGTGCGCTGCGACTCGTCCCGGCGCTGCTGCGACTGCCGAAGCCGCCGCGTCCCAAGCTTTTCGTCGGCTACAGTGACGCGACCACGCTGCACTACTTCCTCAACCATCACTGGAAATGGCCGACCCTGCACGGCCCGCTGCTCGATCGCCTGGGCTCGGGGCTGGTCGGCGCGCAGGAGCTGCAGGAGCTCGAGTCGGTGGTGCTGGGCGGCGCGCCTGCCGTGAGCTTCAGCGAGCTGATCCCGCTCAATGGGCCCGCGCGGCGGCTGCGGCGCGTGCAGAGCCGAGTGTTCGGCGGCAACCTCTCGGTACTGCAGACGGTGCTCGGCACGCCACTGCAACGACGGCCACGGCAGATTCTCTTTCTCGAGGACATCGGCGAGCGCGGCTACCGAGTGGATCGCATGCTGCAGCACCTGCTGCAGGCCGGGGCGCTCGCGGGCGTGCAGGCGCTGCTCTTCGGGGATTTTCTCGGCGGCCAGGACCCCGATGGCCGCAATCTCGTGAATGCGGTGCTGGAGCGCTTCGCTCAGGCGCAGCGCTTCCCGGTGCTGCGCGGCATGCGGGCGGGCCACGGCGAGCACCAGCGTCCGGTGTTCTTCAACACGCGCGCGGGGCTGCGCTGCGGTCGCTCCGCGGAGCTCACCATCGCCACCCCCGAGCTGCCGCGTTAGGCAGCCACAGCCCCGTGATCTCGGATTTCGAGCCTGCGCGCGCCATCCGCTCTTTCGTCATCCGCGGCGGCCGGCTGACGCACGGGCAGCGGCGCGCGCTCGAGACCCTCTGGCCGCGCTACGGCATCGATTTCGGTGAGGCGGTCCTCGATCTCGATGCGCTCTACGGTCGCCAGGCGCCGCGGGTGCTCGAGATCGGCTTCGGCAACGGCGAGAATCTGCTCGCGCTCGCGCAGCGCCAGCCCGAGCGGGATTTTCTCGGCATCGAAGTGCACCCCCCCGGCCTCGGTCGTGCTTTGCTCGCACTTGAGGCAGCCGGCCTCACGAACGTGCGCCTGAGCGCACACGATGCCGTCGAAGTGCTCGCGAGACAGCTGCCGCGCGCAGCCTTCGACGAAGTGCTGATCCTCTTTCCGGATCCCTGGCCCAAGAAGCGCCATCACAAGCGCAGGCTCATCCAGCCGAGCTTCGTGGCATCGCTCGCGGAGCGGCTGCAACCAGGCGGGGTGCTGCATCTCGCCACCGACTGGGCGCCCTATGCCGAGCACATGCTGCAGGTGCTCGAAGCCTGCCCGGAGCTCGAGAGCACGTCCGCCGGAGGCATTCGCAGGCGCTCGCCGGGCGCTGCGGGCCGGCACCCGGTGACGACCCGCTTCGAGCAGCGCGGCGCTCGGCTCGGTCACCTGGTGCACGAGCTCGTCTACGTGCGTCGTTGATGCTCAGAAGCTCGCGCGCAAGCCATCGAGCACGAACTGCACCGAGAGCGCACCGAGGATCACGCCGAAGAGCCGGTTCGCGACGTTGGCGCCCGTGATGCCGATGACCTGCATGAGGCGCGAGGCCAGCAGCATCAGCGCAAGCGTGATGAGCAGCACCAGTGCCGCACAGGCGGCCATGCCCGCAAACAGCAGCGGGCGCTCCCGCAGCGACACCGGTCCGACCCACAGCAGGATGGTGACGAGGGCCCCGGGTCCGGCGATCAGGGGGAAGGCGAGCGGAAACACGGAGATGTCGGCCCGGCGCCGGCTCTCGGCTTGCTCGTCGCTCGAGGTGCGCGTGCCGGACTCGCGCGCAAACACCATCTCGAGCGCGATCAGAAAGAGCAGCAGCCCGCCGAAGATGCGAAAGGCCTCGACGGTGATGCCCATCACCGCGAGAAACGGCTTACCGGCGAGCGAGAAGAGCAGCAGGATCGCAGCCGCCGTGAGGATCGCCTTCACGGCCATGCGCCGCCGATACTCCTCGCTTGCCCCGAGTGTCAGGCCCGAGAACACGGGCACGATGGACAGCGGCTCGACGACTACGAAGAACACCACGAAGAATTTGACGAGCTGCTCGAGCACGAAGCCCTTTTTGTGCAGGCACTCTTGAAAGCGTCACATGCGAGGCGCAACATGAATCCGGTCGCACGCACGCGCCGCCGCAGCATACTCGAATGCCGTCGCGCCACGCGGGCGCAATGCTGCTGCAGATTGAGTAATCGCGCTCGAGGAGTCCTGCGATGGCAGTCCCGCAACCCAGTGTCGGCGATTGGTATCGGCTGAACGGCGGCGAGCTGTTCGAGGTGGTGGCCGTCGACGATGACGACGGCACCATCGAGATCCAGTATTTCGACGGTACGGTCGAGGAGATGGACCGGGAGGACTGGGAGGCGCACTGCGAGGAGCGCGCGTTGCAGGCCGCCGAAGCTCCCGAAGACTGGAGCGGCTCGGTCGATGTCGAGCCCGACGAGGACAAGCCTGCGCGTGCGGACCCCTATGGCGATGACCAGGATCTGCGCGCAAGCCCGCTCGACGGCTTGGATATCTTCGAGTCGCGCTAGCGCCTGACCCCATCCGCGGTCGGCCTTTTTCGCCCCATTGATCTTGATGCGCCGCAACGGCAGCGGCGGCTTGGCGAGCGGCGTTTGTGCCTCGATCGCTAGCCGGCTGCGTCAGCCTGCGCCTGCGCTGCCAGCAGCACCCACTCGCCGATCCGCTCGAGCGGCAGCGGCTGCAGGACAGCCCCTGCGCACGGTCCTGCAATGCACAGCCCACTCTCCCGATCGAACAGCGCGCCGTGCGAATGGCACAGGAGCAGCGCGCCATCGGCCGTGAGGAAGTCGTGCGGCCGCAGATTGAGCGGATGCCCGGCATGAGGGCAGCGGTTCACGAACGCATGCACCCGATCCTTGAGACGCAGGATGAGGCCGTGCACCGGCCAGTCGCCGGCGCCCACGGTGAAGCCGCGGCACTCTCCCTCGCGCAGCTCGGCGGCCGAGCAAATGACGCGCGCGAGGTCGAGCTCAGGTTGGCGGTCGCTCATGGCGGGAGTCACTCGGGCAGGCGGGGATCATGAGAGGTGGCGGTGATCGAGCGCGTCGATGTATCGGCGGGCGAGCCACACCGCAGCGAGTCCCGGCAGCGCAATGGCGAAGCTCACGACGTAATAGCTGCTCCAGCCCCAGTGATCGGCGACCCACCCCGCCGGATACCCCAGACTGTACCTCGGCAGCACGGCGATCGCCGACAGCAGCGCGTACTGAAAGGCGCTGTAGCGCGCATCGCAGAGCGCCATGACGAGCGCCACCAGCGCGATGTTGCCCATCGCCCCCGCCAGATGCTCCACGGCGACGGCAACGATCATGAGTAGATAGCTCTTGCCCGCGGCGGCGAGGGCGCAATAGAGCAGATTGCTGGTCGCCTGCAGCAGTCCGAAGCCGAGCATGGCGCGCAGCAGTCCCAGGCGCACCATCAGCACACCGCCGAGCACCGAGCCGAACACGGCACTGACGGTGAAGACGCTCTTGACGAGATAGGCGATCTCGTCCTTCCTGAATCCCACGTCCATCATGAAGGGCGTGAAGAGCTTGTTGGCGAAGGCATCGCCCACCTTGAAGAGCAGCACCACCCCGATGAGCACCGCGGCATTGGGCGTGCCGAGCAGCTCGCGCAGGGGCTCGAGCACCGACTGGCGCAGCGTGCGCGGCGGGCCGTGATCGTAGTGCGGTTCCGGGGCGCGCCAGCTGGCGATGCAGAAGGCGAGCATCAAGGCGGCGAGGATCAGAAAGGCACGCTCCCAGCCGAAGTGCTGGGCCACGAGGAGCGCGAAGGCGGAAGCCAGCCAGGCGGCGCTGCGGTAGCCGAGATTCTGTGCCGCGGCCGCAAGACCCCGCTCCTCGGGGAGTGACACGTCGGTGAGATAGGCGCTGTAGGCGATATCCTGCGTCGCCGAGCAGAACGCGATGGCGAAGGCGCAAAGCGCCACGGGCTCCAGAGCGAGCCCCGGGTGCTGCACCGAGAGCAACGCAATGGCGATGCCGAGCGCGAGCTGTGTCGCGAGCAGCCAGCCACGGCGACGCCCGAGCAGCGGCAGCGGATAGCGATCGAGCAGCGGCGCCCACAGCGGCTTGAGCAGATAGGGCAACCCCACGTAGGACATGAGGCCGATGGCCGTGTTGCTCGTGTGGACATCCTTGAGCCACGCCTGCAGGGCGCTCTCGGTGAGCTGGTTGGGAAAGCCCGAGGCGGCGCCCAGCACCATGACGGCGAGCATCTTCGGGCTCGCGAGCACTTGGCGCAGCGCCGGGGGCGCGCTTCGCGGCGCCGTATCGGCGACGGCGCTCAAAGCTCGTAATCCATGGCGAGCGGGGCGTGGTCCGAGAAGCGCCGGTCCTTGTAGATGAAGGCGTGCCGCGCACGACCGGCGAGGCCGCGGCTCACCACCTGATAGTCGATGCGCCAGCCGACGTTCTTGGCCCACGCGCGCCCGCGATTCGACCACCAGGTGTACTGCTCGGGCAGCGCGTTGACCTCGCGGAATGCATCGACGTAGCCCGACCGGCCGAAGACGTCGTCGAGCCACGCGCGCTCCTCGGGCAGAAAGCCCGAGTTCTTCTGATTCGCGCGCCAGTTCTTCAGGTCGATCGGACGGTGCGCGATGTTCCAGTCCCCGCAGATCACGTAGTGCCGGCGGCGGCGGCGCAGTCTCTGCAGATGCGGCGTGAGCGCCTCGAGACAGCGGAACTTCGATGCCTGACGATGCGGCCCGGCCGAGCCGGAGGGCAGATACAGCGACACCACCGCGAGCGGACCGCAGTGAACCTCGATCCAGCGCCCCTCCAGATCGAACTCCTGCACGCCGAAGCCGCGGATCACGTGCTGCGGCTCGTGGCGCGTGTAGATGGCAACGCCCGCGTAGCCCTTGCGCTGCGCCTCGCAGAAGAAGCCGCGATAGCCCGGCAACTGCACGTCGTGACCTGCGAGCTGGTGCTCGTGACAGCGCGTCTCCTGCAGGCAGATGTGATCGGCATCCTGGCGCGCGAGCCAGCGAAACAGCCCCTTGCGCGCCGCCGAGCGCAGCCCACAGACATTGAGCGTGATTATGCGCACCATGCGCGGCATGATAAGCGACTCCTGCACGTGGAATACATGATGTACGCCGAGCAACTGGAGTTCATCGAGCTGGCACTCGCACGCGAGGCGCTGCGCTTCGGCCGCTTCACGCTCAAGAGCGGCCGCGAAAGTCCCTACTTCTTCAATGCCGGGCTGTTCAGCGACGGTGCCGCGCTGGCAACGCTCGGGCGCTGCTACGCCGCCGCCCTGGTGCGCTCGGGCCTTGCCTTCGACATGCTGTTCGGTCCGGCCTACAAGGGCATTGCGCTCGCCGCCGCCACGGCCATCGCGCTCGCCACGCACCACGGTCGCAGCGTTCCCTATGCCTTCAATCGCAAGGAGGCCAAGACGCACGGCGAGGGCGGGCAGCTCGTGGGCGCTGCGCTGCGCGGCCGCGTCGTGATCGTCGACGATGTCATCTCCGATGGCGCGGCCAAGCGCGAGGCGCTCGAGCTGATTCGCGCAGCAGGCGCGCAGCCCGTCGGTGTGCTGCTCGCGCTCGATCGCGAGGAACGCGGCCGCGGTGCGCGCTCGGCCGTGCAGGAGCTCGTCACCGAGCAGGGCGTGCGATGTGTGAGCATCGTCACACTCGGGGAGCTGATCGAAGCCCTGTCGCGGCCGCCGGGAAACACGCCGCGCATTTCTGCGGAGCAGCTCACACTGCTCAGGGCGTATCGGGAGCGTTACGGGGCCGTTTGAGCCTTGCTCTGGCGCGGCGCTGCGGCAGAATATGACATCGGTCGCGCGTCACTCAAAGGCTTGGCTAGCATGCGCTTCATCGTTTCACGCGGCTCGCGGGCCGGACTGCCGCGCACGCCCTCGCGCGGGCATCGGGCGCGGGCGCGCGCTGCCTGCTGCTCACTGCTGCTTGCGGTTGCCGCCCTGCAGACGAGCGGGCTCGTGCTCGGTGCGAGCTCCAGCGCTCCGGTCTATCGCTGGGTCGACGAAAACGGCGTGGTGCACTACGGCGACCAGGTGCCCCCGCAATACTCGCAGCAGGAGAAGACGCTCCTCGATCGTCAGGGCATGGTGATCGGACACACCGAGGCGCAGAAATCCGCGGCGGAGCTCGAGCGGGACGCCCGCGAGCAGGAGCAGCTGCAGAAGCAGAAGCAGCACGACGCTTTCCTGCTCACGACCTATGCGTCGGTGAAGGACATAGAGCTGCTGCGCGATGAGCGTCTCGAGCAGGTGCAAGGACAGCGCGTGGCGGCCGAGCAGTACGTGGCCTCGCTCAACGAGCGACTGGTCGGGCTGCAGTCGCGCGCTCAGGCGTACAAGCCCTACAGCGACGAGGCGCGCGCGCGACGCATGCCCGACGAGCTTGCCGAGGAGCTGGTTCACGCGATGAACGAGATCCGTGGCCAGCGCGAGGTGGTGAGCGCTCGCGAGCACGAGGAATCCCAGATCCGCACGCAATTCCAGGCCGACATCGATCGCTTCCGCGAGCTGCGGAGCCCGCCGCCCGACGCGCATTGAGGCGTCGCGCTGCGGCGGCACGGGCAGAGGTCTTTGAGACTAGCTGCGGCCAGAGTGTCCGAAGCCGCCTGCGCCCCGCGTGCTCTCGGCAAAGTCCGCCACCACCTCGAGCTGCACCTGCACGACCGGCACCACCACGAGCTGCGCGATGCGCTCGCCGGGCTCGACGGTGAAGGGTGCCTGCCCGCGGTTCCAGCACGAGACCATGAGCTGCCCCTGGTAATCGGAGTCGATGAGCCCGACGAGATTACCGAGCACGATGCCGTGCTTGTGGCCCAATCCGGAGCGCGGCAGGATCAGCGCCGCGAGCTGCGGATCCTCGAGATGAATGGCCATTCCCGTCGGCACCAGCTGCGCCTCGCCCGGCGCCAGGGTCAGCGGCCGCTCGAGACAGGCGCGCAGGTCGAGCCCTGCCGAGCCCGCCGTCGCGTAGCGCGGCAGCGGCAGCTCGCGCCCGAGGCGCGGGTCGAGAATGCGCACCTTGAGCGTGCGTGGCGGCGGGGGTGAGGAGCTCACGCGGCGCCGTTGCTGATCATGCGGACGTGTTTGCTCAGGCCTGAGCGCTGTCGCGCACGCTGCGCTGGCGCTCCTCGAGCACCTGCACGATGAGCGCCACGAGCTGGCGCGCCAGGGCCTGCTTGGGGGCGCGAGCGAGCTCGCGCCGGCCGGCGCGCCAGAGCACGGTGAGCTCGTTGTCGGAACAATCGAATGCCTTGTCGTGCCCGACCTCGTTGGCCGCGATCATGTCGAGATTCTTGCGCAGCATCTTGGCACGCGCATTCTGCTCGACCGACTCGGTCTCGGCGGCGAAACCCACGACGAACGGCCGGTCCGGTCGCGCCGCCACCGTGCCGACGATGTCGATCGTGCGCTGCATCTCGATGGCCAGCCGCTCGGTGCTCTTCTTGATCTTGTGCTCCGGGGGATTCGCGGGGCGGTAATCCGCGACCGCCGCGGTGGAAATGAAGACATCGGTGCCCTGCAGCTCCCGCTGCACGGCAAGGAGCATGTCCTCGGCGCTCTCGACATCGACGCGGCGCACGCCGATCGGCGTGCCGAGCCCCACGGGGCCGCTCACCAGCACGACCTGCGCGCCGGCCTCGCGCGCGGCCTCGGCGACCGCAAAGCCCATGCGTCCGGAGCTGCGGTTGCTGACGAAGCGCACCGGGTCGATGCGCTCGCGCGTGGGTCCGGCGGTGATCAGCACGCGCTTGCCGCTGAGCGGGCCCTCCGGGGCGAGCAGATGCGCGACCTGCCCGGCAATCTCGAGCGGCTCGAGCATGCGCCCGGGTCCCACCTCCCCGCAGGCCTGATCGCCCTCCGCGGGCCCGAGCAGATGCACGCCGCGCCCGCTGAGCGTGGCCACGTTGGCCCGGGTGGCGGCATTGCTCCACATCAGCCGGTTCATGGCCGGGACGACGGCGAGCGGCGCGGCGGTGGCGAGACACACGGCAGAGAGCAGGTCGTCGGCTCGGCCGCCCGCGAGGCGCGCGAGAAAATCCGCCGAGGCCGGTGCGATGAGCACCAGCTCGGCCCAGCGGGCGAGCTCGATGTGACCCATCGCCGCCTCCGCGGCTGCGTCCCACAGATCGGTGCGCACGGGCCGCCCCGAGAGTGCCTGGAAGGTGAGCGGGGTGATGAATTCGCGGGCGCCCGCCGTCATCACGACCTGCACCTGCGCGTCGCGCTCGGTGAGGCGCCGCACCAGCTCCGCGCTTTTGTAAGCCGCGATGCCACCGGTGACGCCGAGCAGGATCCGTTTGCCTTGCATGAAAGCCCCTTGCCCCTCGAGAAGCATTATCCGGCCGGCATTCCTGGCAGGCAAACCCGAAGCGCGGCCCTGTGACCTGGCGCGCCCGCGCGGCATGCGGCCGCGAAATTTCCTGCGACTTGCCGCAAGAATGCCGCTGCCATCCGGCGGCTCGCCCACGCGACACTGTGGACCTGGAAGCCGAGGCTCGCGCAGACAGAGCGATCGCGTCATGAGTATTCGCCACTGGCCGCGGCTCGAGCGGCCGCGCGAGAAGCTGCTCGAGCGCGGCGCGGCCATACTCTCGGATGCGGAGCTGCTCGCCGTGCTCTTCGGCTCAGGAACGCGCGGCGCCTCGGCCGTCGATGTCGCGCGGGGTCTGCTCGCGCAGTTCGGCTCCTTGCGCCAGCTGCTGCGGGCCGAGCGCGCCGCGTGCCTGGGCAACCGCGGTCTGGGCGTGGCGCGCTACTGCGCGCTGCAGGCCGCCCTCGAGCTCTCGCGCCGTCATTATCGCGAGTCGCTCGCCGTAGGTCCGGTGCTGGTGCAGCCGGCGGCCGCGCGGGCCTTCCTGCTCGCCCAGCTGCGCGATCGACCCTACGAGGTATTCTGCTGTCTGCATCTCGACAGCCGCCACCGCCTCATCGCCTTCGACGAGATGTTCAAGGGCACGGTCGATGGGGCGAGCGTGCATCCGCGCGAGGTGGTGCGCCAGACCATCGCCCGCAACTCCGCCGCGGTGATTCTGGTGCACAACCATCCATCGGGAGTCGCCGAGCCGAGTCACGCGGACGAGCTCATCACCCAGCGCCTGCGCGCGGCGCTCGCGCTGGTCGACGTGCGCGTGCTCGATCACATCATCGTGGGCGATGGGACCTGCCTGTCGTTCGCCGAATCGGGACGCCTCTGAATCGGTCGCCGCTCCGGCGGCTGCGTACCGCAGCGCCACAAGCAGGTGCTTGCCAGCAGAGGCCACCACGCCCAAGCTTGGTCGCGGCGTCACGCGCGGCGGGCGCTGCGCGTCGCGCCACCACATCGAAAACAAATTGGGGAGAGTATCCATGCCGAGCACACTGAGAATCATCTTCTGCGCGCTCGTTGCCGCGCTCGCAGGCACGGGCGTCGCGCTCGCCGATGATCACGCCTTCAGCGAAGGACCCGTGGTCATGGTACAGAGCATCCGCACCGTCGACGGTCACTTCGACGACTACATGAAATGGCTGGACACCGTATGGAAGGCGGAGCAGGAGGCGGCCAAGAAGGCCGGCTACATCACCGGCTACGAGGTCTTGATGGCCAACCCGCACGGCCCCGACGATGCGGATGTCCTCCTCGTCATCACGTACAAGAACTGGGCAGCGCTCGATGGGGGCCTCGCCAAGGGCGATGCCATCGCAAAGCAGGTCGAGGGATCGATACAGGCGTCCAATCAGGCGGAAGCCGACCGCAACAAGATCCGTCGTGCGCTGGGCGTGGAGTATCTGCAGGAGGCGACGCTCAAATAGCGACTGCCGCGCACGGGCCGCCGCGCCGTGCGCGGCTACTCCGCGAAGTGATCGCGCACCGCGGCGGGACTCGGGATGTGCACCCCCGTCGTCCAGCCGGGGCGCGTGCCGTAGGGCACCCCGAGTAGAACGGCCTCGACCTGGCTGATCTTGCCGTCGCGGTTCACCTGAAAGATCTCGTGGATCATCCAGGTCCAGGGAGCGGTGCGCCGCACGGTCACGGTACGACCGTTGCGCAGCCGGTACGAGCGCACGGTGGCATCGTGATCGAACTCGACAGCGGCATACACCAGCCCCCGCTCGCGATCGACGGCGAGGAAGCGGCGATCGCGCAGCCGCGTATCGTCGTGGTAGTAGCCGAGGGCGAAGGCCTCCTTGCACGAGTAGTTGGCCCCGTTCGGCTCGGCGCCCGCAGCGATGGGCCGGTTGGTCGTATAGGAGCCGTTCTCGATGCGGTTGCAGTCATCGGCGAAGAGTGGCGGCCGCGAGCCGTCGTTGTTCTCGATGCCCGTGAAGTAGGTGTTGACGATATCGATCAGCTGCTGGCGCGAGCGACGCTCCCCGGGCGGCAGGCTCTGCAGGAACTGGGCGCGCGGGGTGTCGCCGAGCACGTCGGGCCGCGGCTGCGCCCCGACGGCGGGTCCCAGCATGTCTCCCGAGCGGGCAACCAGCGATTCAATCTGCTGGATGCGCCGGTCGACGATGGCGAGGCGCGTGGCCACCAGCACCGGTGCACCGTTCTCGCTCATCTTGGCGAAGAACCCAACCTGGCCCAGCTCGGGATCGGCGACGTACAGGCGGTATTTGCCGAGGCCATCGACCGTGCGCCACAGCCCGTCGGGCAGCGGCAGCTCGGCGCCGTTCTCGGTGTAGCGCGCGGCGGGAGCGAGCGGCGCTTTGCTGGGATCGTGAGCGGTCATCGCGGCGAGATACTGCTCGGCGATACCATCGAGGCAGGTCCGGTCGCAATCGGCCGGGGTGTCTGCCCAGCCGAGGGTGAGGGGTGCCAGCGCCCCGCAGGCGAGCAAAGCACGAAGCGCACGCAGTGTCCGATTCATGAGATCCCCCTAGGCTCGGTCGCGGCCACGGCGCTGCTCGGTCGCGGCCAGGCGGAGCCTAGCAGCTTCGCAACGGGGCGGTCGCTTTCCGGGCGGCGCCACCTTGCGCCTGCCGGGGCACACTGGTATAAAGCCCGGCTCCGGACGGCCAAGGCCGGCGCGACAACGCTGCCAAGCTCTCGATTCCAAAGGCAATTCTATGTCCCGCGTGTGCGAAATCACGGGCAAGCGCCCGACGGTCGGCAATCGCGTCTCCCACGCCAACAACAAGCGTCGGCGGCGGTTTCTGCCGAATCTGCACACCCAGCACTTCTGGCTGGAGACCGAGAAGCGCTGGGTGCGCCTGCGCGTATCCACGCAGGGTCTGCGAACCATCGAGAAGAAGGGCATCGATGCCGTGATCGCCGAGCTGCGCGGTCAGGGCCACAAGATCTGACGACGCGCGGGCGGCCGCGCATCCTCGAGGCGATCTCACCATGCGTGAAAAAATCAAGCTGCTCTCGTCGGCCGGCACCGGACATTTCTACGTCACCACCAAGAACAAGCGGCTGCACCCCGACAAGCTCGAAGTCAGGAAATTCGATCCGGTCGTGCGCAAGCACGTCGCCTACAAAGAAACGAAGATCAAGTAAGCGCAGCGCCGCGCCTGCAACGGCGCGCGCAGGCGCGCGCGGCGCCGTATCCTCGAGGAATGCCCGAGCTTCCTGAAGTCGAGACCACGCGCCGCGGACTCGAGCCGCACGTCGTCGGGCGGCGCATCCTCGCTCTCGAGGTCCATGAGCCGCGATTGCGCTGGCCGGTGCCACGCTCCCTGGCGCAAACGCTCGCCGGTCAAAGAATCGAAGCCGCCGGGCGGCGCGCCAAGTACCTGCTGCTCGAGCTCACGCACGGCACGCTGCTGTGGCACCTCGGCATGTCGGGCAATCTGCGCGTGCTGCCCGCCGACACACCGCGTGCACCGCACGATCATCTCGACCTGCGGCTCGACTCGGGGATGACGCTGCGCTTCAACGATCCGCGCCGCTTCGGGAGCGTGCACTACACCACGCAGGAGCCCGGGGTGCATCCGCTGCTCGCCAGCCTCGCACCCGAGCCCTTCGAGGATGCCTTCAATGCCGACTACCTGTGGCGCATCACGCGCCGCCGGCGCGTCAGCATCAAACAGCTCCTGATGAACAGTCGTCTGGTGGTGGGTGTGGGCAACATCTATGCGAGCGAGGCCCTGTATCGCGCCGGGATCCGTCCCGGGCGTGCCGCTCACCGCCTGACCCGCGCCGAGGCGAAGCGCCTGGTCAAGGCCGTACGCGCGGTGCTCGCGCACGCGATCAAGGTCGGCGGAACCACCTTGCGCGACTATGTGGGCGCGGATGGCAATCCCGGCTACTTCCGTCAGCGACTGAACGTCTACGAGCGCGCCGGGGAGCCGTGCCGCCGCTGTGGCACACCGGTCCGCGGGCTGACCCAGGGGCAGCGCTCGAGCTACTACTGTCCGCGCTGCCAGCGCTGAAGGGGGCCGCCATTGAATGAGGCGAGCGCAAGCGCCGAAGAGCGCGCGATCCTGCAGCACCTGACCCGCGCCGATGCGGTGCTCGGCGCGCTGATCGCGGCCGCCGGCCCTTACCGACCCCGGCGGGGCACGGCAGCGTCCACCTTCGATGCGCTGCTGCGCGCCATCGCTCACCAGCAGCTGCACGGCAAGGCGGCCGCGGCGATCCTGGGGCGGCTCGCGCTCTGCTTCGAGGGCCGCTACCCCTTGCCGGCGGAGCTCTGCGCCATGCCGGAAACGCAGCTGCGTGCAGCGGGCTTCTCGCTCGCGAAGATCGCCTCGCTCAAGGACCTGGCACAGCGCAGCTGCGCGGGGCTCGTTCCGGAAGCTCGAGCCCTCGCCCTGCTCAGCGACGCGCAGATCATCGAGCAGCTCACGCAGGTTCGCGGCATCGGGCGCTGGAGCGTGGAGATGCTCCTCATGTTCGAGCTCTCCCGCGAGGATGTGCTCCCCGTCGATGACTTCGGCGTTCGCAACGGCTTTCGCCTCGCCTACGGCCTCAGGAAGCTGCCGCCGCCGCGCGCCCTGGCTCGCTACGGGGAGCGCTGGGCCCCTTATCGCAGTGTGGCGGCGTGGTATCTGTGGCGGGCGGTGGAGCTGGCGCGCGAGGGACGCCTGCCCGCCCCCAGAGAGCGCGTGCGCCTGCCTCGGGCGCGAACGCGCAGCAAACGGCCGCCCGCGCGGCGCGCCGCTGCGCCTAGCGCGGGCGCAGCTGGCGCAGCTCCGCCTCGACCAAAGGGTGCACGAACTCGCGCACGTCCCCGCCCAGCACCGCGATCTCGCGCACGAGGGAAGCGGAGATGAAGGAGAAGCGCTCCTGCGGGGTGAGAAACACGGTCTCCACCTCGAGCGAGAGGTGTCGGTTCATGTTGGCGAGCTGAAACTCGAACTCGAAGTCGGACACCGCGCGCAGCCCGCGGATGATGACGCCGAGCCCCTGGCGGCGCGCAAACTCCACGGTGAGCTCCGCGTAACCCAGCACCTCGACATTGGGCAGATCCACGAGTACCCGTCGCGCCATGTCCACGCGCAGCTCGAGCGAGAACAGCGGCGCCTTGCTGGCATTGGCTGCGATGGCCACGACGACGCGATCGAAGATCGTGGCCGCGCGGCGCACGAGGTCCGCATGCCCGTTGGTGATCGGGTCGAAGGTGCCGGGGTACATCGCGTTGCGCTTGCTCATGATCTAAGGACCGCTCGGCGCTTGGGAATGCTCCAGCAGATGATACCCGACCTCACCGGCACGCTTGGCTCGCAGCAGCTGCCAGCCGGCGGGCAGCACCGGCAGTGCCTCCCGCGCGGGACATTCGACGTAGATGAGGGCGCCCGGGGCGAGCCAGCCTGCCTCCGCGAGGCGCTCGGCGGCGGCGGCCAGATAGCCGCCTTCGAAGGGTGGATCGAGGAACACCAGATCGAAGGCGCGCGGCGCGCCGGCGAGGAACCGCAGCGCATCGGTGCAGGCCACCTGCGCGCCGACCGCAGCCCATGCCTCGAGCAGCTGCGCCAGCGCGCGGGCGCTCGGCGCATCTCGCTCGATGAACTGCGCACCCGCGGCACCGCGTGAGAGCGCCTCGAGTCCCAGCGCGCCGCTGCCGGCGAACAGATCGAGAACCTGTCGCCCGGCGACGCGCGGGCCGATCCAGTTGAACAAGGTCTCGCGCACCCGATCGGGCGTCGGCCGGATGCCCGAGTGCGCGGGAAAGCGCAGCCGTCGTCCGCGCCACGCGCCGCCGATGATGCGCAACACGCGGCTGTGCGCGCCGCGCGCAGCGGCCGCGGGCGCACGCCGCGGACCCGTCGCGCGCGCCGTGCGCGCGGAATGAGGCGGGAACTTGTCACGCACTGTGAGATCCTAGCGCCCCATGTTCGGACGTAAAACCCCAGCTTCCGCCCCCGCAACCGAGGAACGCAGGAGCTTCTTCAAACGGCTGCGCTCGCAGCTGAACCGCGGTACCTCCTGGCTCACTCTCGATCTGGCGGGGCTGTTTCGCGGCCGCAAGATCGATGCGGCGATTCTCGAGGAGCTCGAGACGCGC
This sequence comes from Steroidobacteraceae bacterium, assembly GCA_035504015.1. Taxonomy (GTDB): domain Bacteria; phylum Pseudomonadota; class Gammaproteobacteria; order Steroidobacterales; family Steroidobacteraceae; genus JASHUC01. Next base: position 2,214 of record DATJSR010000222.1, on the reverse strand, counting down.
CTGCTCACCGCGGACGTGGGCGTCGAGGCCACCGAGCACATCCTCGCGGGGCTGACGCGGCGCGTGGCGCGCCAAGAGCTCGCGGACGTGCCCGCGCTCATCACGGCGCTGCGGGACTCGGTGGCCGAGCTGCTCGAGCCCTGCGCACGACCCCTCGTGGTCGATCAGACTCGGCGGCCCTTCGTCATCCTGGTGGTGGGCGTCAACGGCTCGGGCAAGACCACCACGATCGGCAAGCTCTCGCGACGGCTGCGCGCCGAGGGCGCGAGCGTCATGCTCGCGGCGGGGGATACCTTTCGGGCCGCTGCGATCGAGCAGCTGAAGGTGTGGGCCGACCGCGCGCACGCCGACTTCGCCGCGCAGCAGGCGGGGGCCGATCCGGGCGCGGTCGTCTTCGATGCGCTGCAGTCCGCGCGCGCACGTCACGTCGATGTGCTGCTCGCGGACACCGCCGGCCGGCTGCACAGCCAGAGCCACCTGATGGAGGAGCTGAAGAAGGTGAAGCGCGTCATTCAACGCGTCGACCCCTCCGCGCCTCACGAGGTGCTGCTGGTGCTCGATGCGAATCAGGGACAGAACGCACTCGCCCAGGCCGTGCAGTTCAACGAGGCCATCGGCGTCACGGGGCTCGTGCTCACCAAGCTCGACGGCAGCGCCAAAGGTGGGATCGTCATCGCCATCGCCCGCAAGCTCGGCCTGCCGATTCGCTTCATCGGCATCGGCGAGCAGCCCGAGGACTTCGGCGAGTTCGATGCGCAGGCCTTTGCGAGCGCGCTCGTCGAGGGCGTGGGTCAAGCTGCGACAGCCGACCCCGCAGGCCCGCAGCTTCGGGCGGGCGAGCCGGGGCCCTCGTGATCGTCTTCGACCACGTCAGCAAGCGCTATCCGAACGGGCGCGAGGCGCTCTCGGGCGTGAGCTTGCGCGTCGACGCGGGCGAAATGGTGTTTCTCACGGGTCGCTCGGGGGCGGGCAAGAGCACGGTGCTCAAGCTGATTGCGCTCATCGAACGGCCGACGCGCGGCACGGTGCTGGTCGGCGGACGCAACCTCGGTGCGCTGAAGGCGCGGCACGTGCCTGCCTATCGACGCACGCTCGGCATGATGTTCCAGGAGCATCGGCTGCTCGTGGACCGTCCTGTGTTCGACAACGTGGCGCTGCCGCTCGTGGTGGCCGGCAGTCCCCAGAAGGAGATCCACAAGCGCGTTCGCGCCGCGCTCGATCAGGTGGGCTTGCTCGGCAAGGAGCGCCTGCTGCCGCTCGAGCTCTCGGTCGGTGAGCAACAGCGTGTCGGCATTGCACGCGCGGTGGTGAGCAAGCCCACGCTGCTCATCGCCGATGAGCCCACGGGCAACCTCGATCGCGAGCTCGCCGTGGAGGTGATGCGGCTGCTGCGCCGCTTTCAGGAGGTCGGCGTCACGGTCGTCGTGGCGACGCACGATCCGCACGTCGTGCAGGAGTTCAGCCAGCGTACGATCGTGCTCGAGGGCGGGCGCGTGCAGGGCGGCGAGGAGACGCCGCTGCCGAGCATGGTGGCGAGTCGCTGATGGGGCTTGCGACCTACGGCACCCATCACGCGCAGGCGCTGCTCGGCTCGCTCGGGCGGCTCGCGCGGCACCCGCTGGCGACACTGCTGACCTCCCTGGTGATCGCATTGGCGCTCGCCTTGCCGCTCAGCTTGCGCGTGCTCGTCGCCAATGCGAGCGCCGCCACCGGTGGCGTGGGCGGCGCCATCGCGATCTCGGTGTACTTCAAGCACGGCGTGCCGCTCGGGCGCGTGCAGCAGCTGGCGCAGGGTCTGCGCGCGCGCGCCGACGTGGCCGAAGTCGAGGTCATCTCCGCGGACGATGCCTTGAAGGAGTTCCGGCAATATTCGGGCTTCGGTGCGGCGCTCGGTGCGCTCACGGACAATCCGCTCCCACAGGTGATCCAGGTGCGGCCGAGTCCCGAGGCGAGCTCACCGGGCGGCGTCGCTACGCTCCAGAGCGTGCTGCAGCGCTGGCCCGAGGTCGATCTGGTACAGCTCGACTCGGCCTGGGTACAGCGCCTCGATGCGATCCTCGGGCTGGTGCGCCGCGCCCTCGCGATCGCCGCGGTCCTGCTCGGGCTCGGGGTGCTCGCCGTCATCGGCAATACCGTGCGGCTGGAGATCCAGAACCGGCGCAGCGAGATCGAGGTCGTCAAGCTCGTGGGCGGGTCGAACGGCTTCGTGCGTCG
>DATJSR010000221.1:0-28206 GCA_035504015.1 Steroidobacteraceae bacterium | reverse complement strand
ACCGTGGTGACGATCATGCCGTAGTTGCTGTACCACGGATCCTGAGGGCTGCGGGGCCACATCATGTTGATGATCGCGCCCACACCGTAGGCGAGCGCGATCACGTTGACGAGGCTGCCCGCGCCCCCGAGCCGAAAGGGGCCGCTCGGCCGCCAGCCCTTGGCGCGCGCCAGCAGCGCTGCCAGAACCAGCATCTGAAAGGCAATGTAGATGCCGACGGAGGCGAAGCTGATGATGGTGGCCACGGCATTGGCGAGCCACAGTCCGCACAGCGCGATGCAGGCAGGTACGAATCCGGCAAGCAGCAGCGCCGCCACCGGCATGTGTGTACGGGGCGAGATGCGGCCGAGCAGCGCGCTGCCGACGATCATCTCATCGCGCGCATACGAGAAGAGCAGCCGGCTCGCCGCCGCCTGCATGCTGAGCGCGCAGGAGATGAAGGAGATCAGCACCACCGCGAGCACCGCCCGCAGACCCACCTCCCCCATCGCCGTCCGCAGTGCGGTGGTGACTGGATCCATGTCCTTGCCGGTGACGGCGGCGTGCATGTCGGGCACCGCGATGATGAGGGCAAAGCACACCCACATCGAGGCGGCCCCGCCCACGTAGATCGTCATGCGCATCGCCTTCGGGATCTTGCGGCTCGCATCCGGGGTCTCCTCGGCCACGTCGCCGCAGGCCTCGAAGCCGTAATAGCAGAACATCGCCGAGAGCGAGGAGGCGAGGAAGGCCGGCAGGTAGCTGCCGCCGTGGCCGGCCCCGAAGCTGTGCAGCACGGCGCCGAAGGACTGATGGCGCGCAAAAATCAGCAGATAGCTGCCGACCACGATCGCCCCGATCAGCTCGCAGATGAAACCGGTCATCGCCACGCGCGCGAGGAGCCGTGTGCCGCTCAGGTTGCAGAGGGTCGCCACGGCGATCATGACCAGCGCGATCAGCGTGGTAGCGACGGGCGTGGGGGCGAAGCCGAGCAGCTGCGCAACGTAGGGGGCGCCCCCCGTCGCCACGGCGGCGATCGACACGAACAGCGCCCAGCCGTACACCCATCCGGCCATCCACGCCCAGCGCTTGCCGACCAGGCGGCGCGCCCACGGATACAGCCCGCCCGAGATCGGGAACTGCGACACCACCTCGCCAAAGATCAGGCAGACGAACATCTGGCCGATGCCGACCAGCACATACGACCAGAACATCGGCGGCCCGCCGGCGGCGAGCGCAAAGGCGAACAGGCTGTACACACCGACGACGGGTGAGAGGTAGGTGAAGCCCAGTGAGAAGTTCTCGAGCTCGGTCATCGACCGATCGAAGCGCGAGGTGTAGCCGAGCGCCTGCAGCTGCGCGGCATCGGCATCGAGCACCGGCGCGGCCGCCGATGCGGGCGGCGCCTCCGACGCGGTGTGGCTTCGCAGGCGGTGCTCGCGCACGGATACGGGATCGGTCATAGGGCGTAATCCTCGCTCGAATACATGATGATCAAGAGCATGCGAACCGGCACGCGCACCAGACGCTCCGGTCCGTGCGCGACATCGCCGCGGAAAGTGAAGGAGTCACCCTCCTTGAGCAGAAAACTCTCCTTGCCGTGACGATAGCGGATCTCGCCCGAGAGGATGTAAATGAAGCCGGTTCCGGCATGCTCGAGGCTCGGGAGAGTCTCGCTCTGGTCGGTGAGGTTGACGAGGAACGGCTCGAACACCTTGCGCGGCCCGCGCTGCAGGGCGAGCAGTTGGTAGATGTGTCCGCGTCGGGTCCCGCGGCGCACGACCTCCAGGCCCTGCCCGCTCGGCACGTGCTGCGCCCCGACCTGCTCCTCGCCCACGTCCTGCAGCAGCAGCGCCGGCTTCACGCCGAGCGCATCGGCGAGCGCCACGATCGTCTCGAGGCTCGGGCTGACGCGCCCGGTTTCCAGCCGGCTCAACATGGCCGGGCTGATGCGCGCCTGCTGCGCGACGCTTGCGAGCGTCAGGCCGAGCTCCTCGCGAATGCGGCGCGCCACCCGCCCGATGCGCGCTGCCATGTCGGCGCTGTCGCTGGCCTGCGCGACCGCTCCGGCGACCGATGCGGCACGCCGCATCCCGGTACCCACTGCGCTCGCCACTTGCCTCTCCAGGGCCGAAGTCGTTCTCATTAGATACATGCGACGGCAGGCCCTACATAGCAGCTGCGTGCGCGATACGCAATTGTCTTGCGTGACAGTAAACGATATGCTACCTATTGGTTTTCATCGCGATTGAATGCTGCGACCGGGGGAAGCAGCGTGCCCCGCAAGCAGGGCGGCGGCGGTATGCTGCTCGGCCAGATCTCGCGGCCCTGATGTTCGCGGCGGCTGCCAGCGCCGGAAGTCTTCTGGCGGGCACCTAGTGGATTCCCCGGCCGCGGTCTCTAAACCAACAAAGGAGCGGACCATGGCGCGCGATCCCAAGCACGACGTACTCTTCAAGCCCATCAAGATCGGCCCCAAGACGCTGCGCAACCGGTTCTATCAGGTGCCGCACTGTATCGGTGCCGGGTCCGACCGACCCGGCTTCCAGGCCGCGCATCGCTCGCTCAAGGCCGAGGGCGGCTGGGCCGGCATCAACACCGAGTACTGCTCGATCCACCCCGAATCCGACGACACGCACCGCCTCTCGGCACGCATCTGGGACGCGGGCGATGTGCGCAACCTGCGCGCGATGACCGACCACATCCACCAGCACGGCTCCCTTGCCGGCATCGAGATGTGGTACGGCTCCTCGCACGCGCCCAACATGGAATCGCGCGCCACCCCGCGCGGGCCGAGCCAGTACGCCTCGGAATTCGAGACCCTCACCTACTGCAAGGAGATGGATCTCGATGACATCGCGATGGTGCAGCAGTACTACGTGGATGCGGCGCTGCGCGCTCGCGATGCCGGCTTCGACATTGTCTACGTCTACGGTGCGCACTCCTACCTGCCGCTGCAGTTTCTCTCGCCCTACTACAACAAACGCACCGACGGCTACGGCGGCTCGCTCGAGAACCGCGCGCGCTTCTGGCTCGAGACGCTCGAGAAGGTGCGCAAGGCCGTGGGCAAGGACTGCGCCATCGCCACGCGCTTCGCCGTCGACACTCTCTACGGCAGCGCCGGCATCGAGGCCGAGCGCGACGGCGCCAAGTTCGCAGCCCTCGCCGACCCGCTGGTGGATCTCTGGGACATCGACGTGGGCGACATCGCCGAGTGGGGCGAGGATGCCGGTCCTTCGCGCTTTTACCTGCAGGGCCATCAGGTGCCCTGGACGCGCATCATCAAGGAGGTCGTCAAGAAGCCGGTGCTGGGCGTCGGCCGCTTCACCGATCCGGAGAAGATGACCGAGGTCGTGACCAAGGGTTATGCCGACATCATCGGCGCAGCGCGCCCGTCCATCTCCGACCCCTGGCTGCCCAAGAAGATCGAGGAGGGCCGCTACGACGACATTCGCGTGTGCATCGGCTGCAATGTGTGCATCTCGCGCTGGGAGATCGGCGGTCCACCGATGATCTGCACGCAGAACGCCACCGCGGGCGAGGAGTACCGGCGCGGCTGGCACCCCGAGCGCTTCCCCAAGCGCGGCTCCGATGACTCCATCCTGGTGGTGGGCGCAGGACCCGCCGGGGCCGAGTGCGCTCGCGTGCTGCTCGAGCGCGGCTACACCGTGCATCTCGTCGACACCGCGCAGAAGATCGGCGGGCACGTGAACTCGCTCGCGACGCTGCCGGGCATTGGCGAGTGGGGTTATCACCGCGACTACCGCGAGATTCAGCTCAACAAGCTCGTGAAGAAGAATCGGCAGTCGCAGGTCGCGCTCGGTCAGAAGCCGATGACCGCACAGGCCGCGCTCGGCTACGGCGCCGAGAAGATCGTGGTGGCAACCGGCTCTTCCTGGAACACCGACGGCACCAACTGTCTCACGCACGAGCCGATCCCCGGCGCGGATGCCTCCCGACCCGATCAGCTGACACCCGAGCAGGTGCTCGCGGGCAACAAGCCGCTCGGCAAGCGCGTGGTGATCCTCAACGCCGACACCTATTTCATGGGGCCGAGCCTGGCGGAGAAGCTCGCGACCGCCGGTCACGAGGTGTCGATCGTGACGGGCGTGCATCTCGCCAACTACATGCACTTCACGCTCGAATATCCCAACATGATGCGTCGCCTGCACGAGCTGCACATCGAGGTGCTCGAGCACACCTTCTGCTCGCGCATCGAGGCCGGCAGGCTCGAGATCTACGACATCTGGGGCGATGGCTCGCGGCGCAGCTATCGCGGCCCCGGCGTGGCCCCGCGCGACAGCAACAAGACGCACCGCTGGATGGATTTCGACTCGCTGCTGCTCGTGACGGGCCGGCACTCGGAGGATCAATTGTTCCGGGCGCTGCGCGAGCAAAAGGACAGCTGGGCGCAGAACGGCGTGAAGAACGTCTACCTCATCGGGGACGCCGAGGCGCCGCGGCTCATCGCGGATGCGACCTTCACCGGACATCGTCTCGCGCGCGAGATCGAGGAGCCGAACGCGCAGTTCCCCAAGGCCTACAAGCGCGAGGTCGCTGTCTGGGGCGTTGCGCACCTGCCGGGCGGCAATCCGGAGCTGCAGTATCAGGGCTGAGGATTCGCAGGCCGGTTCGAGGAAAGCCGAAAGCGCGCGATGCCCGCCGCAGACGATGTCACACGAGTCCTGTTCGAGCAGTTCTCACCTGCCGCGATCCGGACTTTCTACGCGCTCGCCGGCGTTGCGATCGCGGTGTTCGCCTACGGTGTCTACGTGCAGGTGCGCAAGTACTCCCGCGGCGCCGCGGTGCAGATCCGCGGCGGCCTCGGTGAGCGCTGCCTCGCGATGCTCGCAACCCTTGCCAGCCATCGCACCATCGCGCGGCGGGACCGGCCGGCCGGGGAAGCGCATCGGCTGATCTTCTATGGCTTCGGGGTGCTCTTTCTCGGCACCTGCACCATCACCCTCGACTACGACATCCTCGGACCGCTGTTCGGGGTGCATTTCTGGCACGGCGACTTCTACCTGTGGTTCTCGCTCGTGCTGGATGTCGCCGGGGTGATGCTCGCGGGCGGACTCCTTTACATGATGTATCGGCGCGGCTGGTTGCGCCTGCCGAAGCTCGACTACGCCCGCCCCGACCGCAGTCCGGGCGATCCGGATTACGATCGCCGCGGCTACCGGCGCGAGGACTGGGCGTTCCTGTGGACGCTGCTGCTCATCGCACTCACCGGCTACCTGCTCGAGGCCGCCCGCCTGGTGTGGCTGCAGGGCCGCGCCGACGTGTGGGATTTCCGCTGGTGGTCCCCGGTGGGCGCAGCCCTCGCGATCGGCATGCGCGCGCTCGGCATGACGGCACGCCAAGGCGGGCAGATGCGCCTCGGGCTGTGGTGGTTTCACGGCGTGCTGGCGCTCACCTTCATCGGGCTCATTCCCTACACCAAGGTCAAGCACATCTTCACGGCGGCCGGCTCGCTCATGCTGCGGGACCCGCAGGCCGCGCAGCGCCTGCCCGCGGTGCCGGTGACCCAGGAGCACGCGGGTGCCGCGCTCATCACCGACTTCAGCTGGAAGCAGCTGCTCAGCCTCGATGCCTGCACCAAGTGCGGCCGCTGCCACGAGGCTTGCCCGGCGCGCGCCGCGGGGGCGCCGCTGTCGCCTCGGGATGTCATCCTGTCGCTGCGGGAGTTCGCCAACCGCACGCTGAGCGCCGGCACCCTGCCGGCAGCCGCCGAGCTCGACGTGCACGGCAAGGGCCCGGGTCAGGTGGCCATGGAGACGCTGTGGTCCTGCCGCACCTGCATGGCCTGCGTGGAGGTGTGCCCGGTAGCCATCGAGCACGTCCCGGTGATCGTGCAGATGCGCCGCAAGCTCGTCGAGGACGGCGCCATGGACCCGCAGCTGCAGAAAACCCTGCAGGCCATCCAGAAGTCGGGCAATTCCTTCGGCGAGTCGCGCCGCAAGCGCGCTGCCTGGACCAAGGCATTGCCCTTCGCTGTGAAGGATGCGCGCAAGGAGCCGGTCGATGTGCTGTGGTTCGTCGGCGACTACGCCTCCTTCGACCCGCGCAATCAGAAGGTCTCCCAGGGCTTTGCCACGCTGCTGAAGCGCGCCGCAGTCGACTTCGGCATTCTCTACGAGGGAGAATCGAACGCCGGCAACGACGTGCGCCGCGTCGGCGAGGAAGGCCTCTACGAAAGCCTCGCAGAGGCGAATTTGAAGAGCCTCGCGAGCGCCTCGTTCAAGCGCATCGTCACGACCGACCCGCACTCCTACAATACGATCCGCAACGAGTACCCGGATCTCGGCGGCCACTATGCCATCGAGCACTACACCACGCTGGTGCTGTCCCTGTTGCGCGAGCGGCGCCTGCCGCTTGCCAAGCAGCTCGGCCTGCGCGCCACCTTTCACGATCCCTGCCACCTCGGGCGCTTCAACAAAGGCTACGATGCTCCGCGGGAGATCCTGCGCCTCATTGGCTGCGAGCTCATCGAGATGGGGCGCTGCCGCTCGAACTCCTTCTGCTGCGGGGCCGGGGGCGGGCGCATCTGGATGCCCGACCCGGTCGGCAGCGACCGTCCGGCGCTGCAGCGCATGCGCGAGGCGACGGCCATTGCCGGCCTGCAGGTGTTCGTGGTGAGCTGTCCGAAGGATCTGACGATGTTCGAGGATGCGCTCAAGGCGAGCGGCAACGAAGGCAAGTTCGTCGTGCGCGAGCTCATCGAGCTCATTCAGGATGCGCTCGCCCCCGAGCCCGAGACCGCGGCGCTGAGCCCGTGAGCGGCGCGCCGCTGCGCGTCTTCAGGGCAGCGCCAACGACAGGAGAGCTGTGGACGTGAAGCTGATGGTGGCAGTGAAGCAAGTGGCGGCGCTCGATGAGGATTTCGAGATCCGCGCCGACGGCAAGGATGTGGAGGCGGACTTCCTCATCCGCGACCTCAACGAGTGGGACGAGTACTCGCTCGAGGAGGCGATCAAGATCAAGGAGGCCGCCGGCGGCGCGCTCGAGGTCGTCGCCGTGTGTATCGGCCCCGAGGAGGCCGATGAAGTGCTGCGCAAGTGCCTGGCCAAGGGCGCCGATCGCGCGGTGCGCATCTGGGATGAGGCCCTCGAGGGCTCCGACTCCATCGCTATCGCACGCGTGCTCGCCGCCGTGGCGCAGCGCGAGCAGCCACAGATGATCTTCGCGGGCGTGCAATCCTCCGACCACGCCTTTGCCTCCACCGGTGTGGCGACCGCCGCATTCCTCGGCTGGCCCCATGCCGCGGTGGTTGCGCATCTCGAGTACACCCCGGGCGCCTCGAGCGCCCGCTTCCGCCGCGAGCTCGAGGGCGGCACGCTCGAGCAGATGCAGATCGAATGCCCCGCGGTGCTCACCATTCAGCTCGGCATCAATACGCCGCGCTATGCCTCGCTTCGCAGCATCAAGCAGGCGGCGGCCAAGCCGATCGAGCTTCTGGGGCTGCCGGAGCTGCAGCTGCAGGCCGAGCAGGTGGGCCCCGCCGGCTCCGCCTCGCGGGTGCGGCGCATGAGCGTGCCCGACAAGGCGCGGGCGCAGATGCTGCCCGGGAGCCTGGAGGAGCAGGCCGCCGCGCTCGCCCGCATCATCAGCGAATTTCGTGAAGGAAAGTCATGAGCGGCATACTGATCGTCGCAGAGCATCGATCCGGCGCGCTGCGCCCCGTGAGCCTCGAGCTCGTGGGCGCTGCGCAGAGCGTGCGCCGTGCGGGCGAGCGCGTCATCCTCGCCCTCATCGGCGAGGATCCCGCCGCGCTCGTGAGCGCCGCAAGTGTCGCAGGCGTCGATGAGATCGTGACGGTGCGCCTGCCGGTGCGCGGCTACGAGCCCGAGCTCATCGAGGCGGCGGTCCGCAGCCTCATCGATGCGCGCCAGCCCGAGCTGGTGCTGCTGCCGCACAGCGTCGATGCCTTCGGCTACGCCGCCGCACTCGCCGCGCAGGGCGAGTATGGCTTGGCGACCGACGTGTTTCGCATCGAGCGCGCGGACGCGGGAGTCGTCGCGACGCGCGGGGGCTATGGCCAGAAGGTCAATGTCGAGGTGGATTTCCCCGGCAAGCAGGTGATCGTCCTCGCGCTGCGCGCCGGCGTTTTCAAGGCACCCGATGCGCCGGCGAGCCCGCAGCTGAGCGAGCTGCCCGCGCCCGCCCGGCGGCCCCGCGTCGCGAGCCTCGGCTATCTCGAGGTGAGCTCCGCGGACGATGTGGACATGGCCGGGGTGCCCTTCATTCTCAGCGTCGGTCGCGGGGTGGGCGAGGCGGCGAACGTCGAGCGCTTCCGCAAGCTCGCGGAGAAGCTCGGCGCCACGCTCGGGTGCTCGCGTCCGATCGCCGATGCGGGCTGGCTCCCCAAGAGCCGACAGATCGGCCAGTCGGGCAAGACCGCGAGCGCGTGCAAGCTGTATCTCGCCATGGGCGTCTCGGGTGCCATTCAGCACCTGGCCGGCATGAAGCATGTGAGCACCATCGTGGCGGTCAACTCCGATGCGAACGCCTCCATCTTCAGCGTCGCCCGCTACGGCATCGTCGGCGACATGTTCGAGCTCGCCGACGCGCTCGAGCGTCACTTCTCATAAGCACAGCCTGCAGGAGTTCCGCATGGGCACAGCAGCCGAGGGCGTTGTCGCACAGGCCTCGAAGAGCGAGGCGGCGGGCCTCGAGCGTGGCATCGACTGGACGGGTGCGTTCTGGGTCGCGAGCGGTGTGCCGCCGCTGGTGCTCTTCGGCATCGGTGCGGTGGCCGCCACGGTCGGCAAGCTCGCCTGGATCGTCTGGGCCCTCTCGATCGCCCAGGGCTTCCTGCAGTCCTTCGTATACGCCGAGATCGCCGGGCTGTTCCCCAACAAGGCCGGCGGCGCCTCGATCTACGGCGCCATCGCCTGGGTGCGCTACGGCAAGCTGATCGCGCCGATCTCGGTGTGGTGCAACTGCTTCGCCTGGTCGCCCGTGCTCGCGACCGGCTCGGCGCTCGCCGCGGGCTACATCCTCACGGCATTGTTCGCACCCGATGCGGCGATCAACACCTGGCAGCTCACGCTGCTCGACCTCGGCGCGCTCAAGACCGGCCTCACGCTGCGCGTCAACGCCATCTTCATTCTCGGCGCGGTGATCCTGCTCGCCGTCAAGTTCATTCAGGACGGCGGCATCCTGCGCTCGGCCAACACCACCAAGATCATCGGCATCTCAGCCATGATCCCGCTGCTGCTCATCGGCATCGTGCCGATCCTCACCGGTGACATCGTCAAAGCCAACTTCTTCCCGCTCGCGCCGCTCGCGCACGATGCCGCAGGGCGCATCCTCGACGGCAGCTGGAACATGGCGGGGGTCACGGTGTTTGCCGCGGGCATGTTCCTCGCGGCGTGGTCGACCTACGGCTTCGAGACCGCCGTGTGCTACACGGGCGAGTTCAAGGATCCCAAGACCGACACCTTCAAGGCCATCTTCTACTCGGGCCTGCTGTGCGTGGTCGTCTACACGCTCGTGCCCTTCGCCTTCCAGGGCTTCCTCGGTCTGGGGCAGCTGCTGCATCCGGCGGTGCTCGATGCGCACGGCCAGGTGGTGACGCCCGCGGTCTACAACGGCATGCTCGCACCCGACATCTACAGCGGCATGGGCGTGGCGGCGGTGATGGCGCGCATGGTGCACGCCGGACGGCTGATCGGCGCGATCGTCGTGATCATGCTGATTCTCGCGCTGGCACTGTCGGTCATGACCTCCTTGTCGGGCACCTCGCGCACGCTCTACCAGGCCTCCCTCGATGGCTGGCTGCCCAAGTATCTCTCCAAGGTGAACTCGCACGGCGCACCGACCAACGCCATGATGACCAATCTGGTGTTCAACCTGGCGCTGCTGCTGCTGTCGGACCCGGTGTTCATCATCGGCGCGGCCAACATCGGCTACCTGATGTTCAACTTTCTCAATCTCAACTCCGGTTGGATACACCGGCTCGATCGACCGGACCAGGAGCGGCCCTGGCGCGCTCCGAGCTGGATCCTCGCGGTCGGCGCCCTGCTCTCCTTCGTCAACCTCGCCTACATGGGCTTCGGCGCCAACGTCTACGGCGCCGGCACCCTCACCACCGGACTGGTGTTCGCCGCGCTCATCGTTCCGGTCTTCGTCTTCCGCCATTACGTGCAGGACAAGGGCGTCTTTCCGCCCGAGATGGCCGAGGACCTGGAGACACGCCAAGGGGTCGTGCTCAAGCGCGCGGGATGGTGGCCGTACGTGGTGCTCGCGGCGGGCGCGGGCGTCGTGGCCCTCACTTATCATCTGGCCGTCTATTGAGATGCAACGCGGCCGGGCAATCAACGGAGAACGAACATGGCGTTGACTTGGCGCAGCTCGGTCCTGGCCGAGCGCCATCGGGCACTGGGGTCCAAGCTCGAGGACTGGAACGGCATGGGCATGCCCTGGACCTACGACAAGGAGGTCGCCGACGATCACGTCGCGATCCGTACCAAGGCAGGCCTCATGGATGTCTCCGGCCTGAAGAAGCTGCACCTGGTGGGCCCGCACGCCGCCGCGATCCTGCACTACGCGACGACTCGCGATGTCAGCAAGATCTATCCCGGCAAGTCCGCCTATGCATCGATCCTCAACGATGCCGGGCACTTCATCGACGACTGCATCCTGTTTCGCACCGGGCCCAACGAGTGGATGGTGGTCCACGGCAGCGGCGCAGGGCACGAGACGCTCGCGAGCGCAGTGCCGGGGCGCAACGCGGCGCTCGTCTTCGACGACGACCTGCACGATCTGTCGCTGCAGGGTCCGCTCGCGGTCGAGTTCCTGGCGAAGCACGTGCCGGGGATCCGCGATCTCAACTATTTCCACCACCGCACGGCGCTGCTCTTCGGCAGGCCGGTGCGCATCTCGCGCACCGGCTACACGGGCGAGCGCGGCTACGAGATCTTCTGCAAGGCCGAGGATGCCGGTCTCATCTGGGACACGATTCTCGCCGAGGGCAAGAGCCTCGGCATCGTTCCGGCGGCGTTCACCACGCTCGACTGGCTGCGCGTGGAGAGCTATCTGCTGTTCTTCCCCTACGACATGTCGCAGATGTATCCCTTCCCCAAGGATCCGCCGGGCGACACGCTCTGGGAGCTCGGGCTCGACTTCACCGTGAGCCCGGGCAAGACGGATTTTCGCGGGGCCGAGCAGCACTACCGCCTGAAGGGCCGGGAGCGCTTCAAGATCTTCGGCGTGCTGCTCGAGGGCACGACCGCCGCCGAGGGCGGCGATGCGGTGTACTCGGGCGACAGGCAGGTCGGGGTCATCACCTGCGCGATGTATTCGCGGCTCACGAAGCAGTCGATGGCGCTCGCCCGCCTCGAGGTGCCGGCGGCCGTGCACGGCACGCCCCTCAGCGTGCGTGGCAAGCGCCTCAACGTACGGGCGAGCGCACACACGCTGCCCTTCGACGATCCTGACAAGAAGAAGCGCACCGCCGTAGGTTGAAGACATCGGCGGGCGGCGGTGGGACGCATCCCCGACAACGTCGTGCTGAATCGCGCCGCCGCGGCGGCGCTGCGCAGCGAGTTCCTCGGCTGGCAGTGTCGCATCCGCCAGCTCGCCGCGCGTACCGAAGGTGGCCGGCCCTCCGCGGGCATGCGGCCGCGCGTGCTCTCGAGCGATGGCACCGAGCTCGCCCCCGGCATCATCACGCTGATCGTGGAGAGCGAGCCCGAGAACAGCACGCAGCTGTTTCGCTATCAGTACCTGCGCACCCACGATCCCAACGAGCGCTACGCGAGCATGCTCGAGGCGCTGCAGGGCAGCTACTTTCAGGAGCCGGCGCGCTTCTCCGACGTGATGACGGCGCTGTTTGCGGCAGATTCGCGGCTCGCGGCCGAGCTCGGCGGCAGGCGCTGCATGCTCGAGTTCGAGCAGTACGGCCAGGGCTATCGCATCGCCTGCGAGGTGACACGTCTGCCCGAGTCGCACCGCTTCCACCAGGCGACGCTCTGGCACAACCGCATGTTCAATCCCGCGCTACCGGCGGCGACGCAGATCCTCGCCTTCACGCCCGACTGGCCGCACTCGGGCAGCTACCGCAGCGGCTAGAACTTGCGGTACGCGTTGTTGAGCTCCACCAGAGGATGCCGCGGGGACATCTGGAACTTGATCAGCAGCTCGCGCGCGAGCATGTCCCGCTCCTGCTGATTGTCGGGCAGCTTGACCCCTTCGGGCACCGTCACCCAGCCGTTGACGTTGCGGTCGAACACCGCCGCCTTGCCCTCCTCGTAGCCGAGGTGCACGTCCTCGAGCCAATTGAGGTCCGACCAGCCCATCGTCTCGATGTATTTCTTGAGAAAGGCCGTGAGACGTGCGTAGTCGGGGACGAGGTTCACATCGTAGCGGTAGCCGATGTGCTGGCCGATCTCCTTCTCGCGGCGGCTGTCGAGACCGGCGGTCTTGATGAAGTGGTCGATGTCCTTCGGGGTCGTGGCTGGGGTGCCGTTGCGAGCGCCCGCGCGGCTGCGTGAGGCGCCGGCGCGCGCCGTGCGCGTTGCGGACTTTGCGGCCTTCGCAGCCTTGCGCTGCGCGTACTTGCTGAGCTCAGTGACCTTGGCCATTGCGCGTCTCCTCATCGCATCTCAATAGCGCGTCATGTCGGGTCGACCGACGGTGTGCTGCGAGCCGGCGAGCGGCACCATGGCGAGCGCCGAGGCCTCCATGGTGAGCGCGGCCAGATCCTCGGGCTCGAGGCTGTGCACATTGGTCTTGCCGCAGGCGCGCGCCAGCATCTGCGCCTCGATCGTCAGGCAATGCAGGAAGTTGTAGACGCGCTCGGCGGCGCTGTCGGGGTCGAGCCGCTTGCGCAGCAGCGGATCCTGCGTGGTGATGCCCACGGGGCAGCGCCCGGTGTGGCAGTGATAGCAATAGCCGGGCTCCACGCCGACTTCCTTCTCGTAGTCGGCCTCCGGGATGTCCTTGTTGCAGTTGAGAGCCATGAGCGCCGAATGCCCGATCGCCACCGCATCCGCACCGAGTGCCAGCGCCTTGGCCACATCGCCGCCGTTGCGGATGCCGCCGGCGTAGACGAGGGAGATCTCGCCCGTCTTGCCCACATCGTCCAGCGCCTTGCGCGCCTGGCGGATGGCGGCGATTCCCGGAATGCCGGTCTCCTCGGTGGCGATGTGCGGCCCGGCGCCCGTACCGCCCTCCATGCCGTCGATGTAGATGCTGTCCGGGCCGGTCTTCGCGGCCATGCGCACATCGTCGTACACGCGCGCCGCACCGAGCTTCAACTGAATGGGAATCTCACCGTTGGTCGCCTCGCGGATCTCCTGGATCTTGAGGGCGAGATCATCCGGGCCGAGCCAGTCGGGGTGACGCGCCGGCGAGCGCTGATCGATGCCCGCCGGGAGCGAGCGCATCTCGGCGACCTGATCGGTCACTTTCTGCCCCATCAGGTGTCCGCCGAGGCCGACCTTGCAGCCCTGGCCGATGAAGAACTCGCAGGCATCGGCGAGGCGCAGGTGATTGGGATTGAAGCCGTAGCGCGACTGGATGCACTGGTAGATCCACTTCGAGGAGTAGCGACGCTCATCCGGGATCATGCCGCCCTCGCCCGAGCAGGTGGCGGTGCCGGCCATGGTGGCCCCGCGCGCCAGGGCGATCTTCGCCTCGTAGCTCAAGGCCCCGAAGCTCATGCCGGTCACGTACACCGGCACATCGAGCACCAGGGGCCGCTTGGCGCGCGGACCGATGACCGTGCGCGTCTCGCATTTCTCGCGATAGCCCTCGATCACGAAGCGCGTGAGAGTGCCGGGCAGGAAGGTGAGGTCGTCCCAGCTGGGGATCTTCTTGAAGAGCGAGAAGCCGCGCATGCGATAGCGGCCGAGCTCGCTCTTGATGTGGATGTCGTCCATCACCTGCGGGGTGAAGAGCCGGCTGTGGCCGAGCAGATGGGTGTTGCGACCCAGCTTCTTCTTCGTCGCAGGTGCCGGTACGGGAGCCTTCTTTTCCTTCGCCATGAGATGTTTCCTCTCGAAAATCGCCTCGCGCGCCTCTACAGGATCAGCTTCTTTTCCGACGGCTCGAGGTTGTCGTAGTTCCACAGCTGCCGTCCGGCAGCGATCTTCTGCATGTTCTTGACACCGCGCGGCGCGCTCAAGCCGTACAGCTTCAACTTGCGCTCGAGCCACTGCGCCTCGAGGTCGGTCATCTCCGCCGGTACGGCATCGACCCCGAGCCCGGCGATCTTGCCGCCCACGTAAATGGTGCCGTCGTACATCGAGTCCCCGAGGTTCTTGCCCGCATCGCCCAGGATCACCATGCGTCCGCGCTGCATCATGAAGCCGCAGAAGGCGCCGGCGCGGCCGCCGATGAGGATGGTGCCGCCCTTCATGTCGATGCCCACGCGCGCGCCGACGTCACCCTTGCACACAAGATCCCCGCCGCGCATCGCCGCACCGAAAGTCGAGCCGGCGTTCTTCTCGATGACGACGGTCCCCGCCATCATGTTCTCCGCGCACGACCAGCCCACGCGTCCCTTGATGCGGATGTTGGGGCCGTCGATGAGCCCGCAGCCGAAGTAGCCGAGGCTGCCCTCGATCGTGAGGTTCAAGCGGTTGAGGATGCCGACCGCCAGGGAATGCTTGGCGCCCGGGTTTTTCATGGTGATGCTGCCGAAACCCTGGCGCATGAGCTCGCGGATCTTCAGGTTCACCTCGCTCGGGGTCATGGCCGCGGCGTCGAACTCCGCGCGCTTCTTGAAGTCGACCTCGAAGGCCTGCGGGTAGGTGAAGCGCTCGTCCTCCTCGGGGCGGAAGAAGCGCTGCTGGGTGCGGCCGGCGAGCTGCTCGGTATGCATGCCGAGCTCGGTTGCTTTCGTCGTGACTGCCATGGAACTCACCTTTCTCGCTGTCAGTTCTTCCAGACGCGTACTTCGCCCTCGTACGGATCGAAGGTCTCGATCTCGTGCGGGAAGACGCTGCGGATCGCGACCTCCTCGGAGGCGAGCGCGATGAACCGCTCGCTCTCGTGGAGCACCATCGGCTTCGCCGCCATCACGTCCTTGGCCATCCCCAGGCTGTCGGCGGTGGCGACGAGGTAAGTGAACACTCCGTCGAGCTCCTCGATCGAGGCCTGCATCGCATCCTTGAGCGTGGCGCCCTCCGCCATCTTGTCCGCGAGGTAGACCGCGATCAGCTCGGAGTCGCAGTTCGACACGAAGCGATGGCCGCGCCGCTCGAGCGCGCGCCGCCCGCTCCAGTAGTTGGTGAGCTGCCCGTTGTGCACCACCGACACATCGGCGAACGGGTACGCCCAGTAGGGATGGGCGGAGCGGATGTCCACATCCGATTCGGTGGCCATGCGCGTGTGGCCGATCGCATGCGTGCCGATGAAGCCGCGCAGCGAGTACTGGCCCGCGACGCGCTCGGCATCGCCCAGGTCCTTGATGAGCTCGAGCCCGTGACCGATCGAGAGGATCTCGGCGCCCTCCACGTCCTCGATGAAGTCGGCGAGGCGGCGCTGGTCGCCCTCGTAGGCGACGCGCACCCGAAAGGCGTACTCGGTCGGCTCCTGCTCCTCGATGATCTTGGCGCCGAGCTCGTCGAGCCGCCGCTCGACCTCGAGACGGCGCTCCCGCACCTGCCGGTGGATCGCGAAGCCCTTCGACATCTCATCCTGCTCGGCAACCTTCAGGCGGATCACGAGCTCCTTGCCGTGAGGCTTGCCGTAGAGCGCGTAGCCGGTCGAGTCCGGGCCGCGGTGCTTGAGCGACTGCAGCATCGCGGTCATCTCCTGGCCGACATCCCCGGTTTTGCCGCGATGGATCAACCCTGCAATTCCACACATGATGAATTCCTCTTCGCCTACTGCGCTGCGCGCTCGCGCCTCAGGGCAGGTAGTCCCAGTACTGCTTCAGATCCCAGTCGGTGACGGTCGCCATGAACTTCTCCCACTCGTCGCGCTTGTAGTGGGTGAACACACGATACATCTCATCGGGCATGGCGGATTTGACCACCTCGTCGCGTTCGAGCTCCGTCAGCGCATCCCCGAGCGACATCGGCAGCTTCTTCACCTTCTTGCCGGCGGCCATCGCCGCATAGATGTTGCGCTCCTCGGGCTCGCCCGGATCGAGCTTGTGGCGGATGCCATCGTCGAAGGACTTGAGCAGCGCCGCCGCCATGAGGTACGGATTGACCGTGGAATCGACGGAGCGGTACTCGAAGCGTCCCGGCGCCGAGATGCGCAGCGCGCAGGTGCGGTTCTGGTAGCCCCAGTCGGCGTACACCGGCGCCCAGAAGCCGGTGTCCCACAGCCGCCGATAGGAATTGACGGTCGATGAGCCGATCGCGGTCAGCGCACCGACGTGCTTGATCACCCCGCCGATGCAGTGCAGGCCGATCGGACCGGGCTTGCTCTCGCCCTTGAGCGGCAGAAAGGTGTTCTCCCCGCCCTGCAGATAAACGAAGTTCTGCTCGAGCCCCGGCAGATCTTTCTGACCGAGCCGGTTCAGCTTGCCCTCACCGCCGCGCCAGAGCGAGAGGTTGTGGTGACAGCCCGAGGCGGAAACTCCCATGAACGGCTTCGACATGAAGCAGGCGATGAGGTTGAACTCGCGCGCGACCTGAGCGCAGATCTGGCGGTACGTCGTGAGGCGATCCGCGGTCCGCAGACAATCATCGAACATCCAGTTGAGCTCGAGCTGTCCGGGCGCATCCTCGTGATCGCCCTGAATCATGTCGAGGCCCATCGCACGCCCGTACTCGATGACGCGCATGAACACCGGACGCAGCGACTCGAACTGATCGATGTGATAGCAGTTGGGCTTGCTGAAGCCACCCGCGGGCAGCCCATCCTCGCCCTTCTTCAGCCACATCATCTCGGGCTCGCAGCCGTGGCGCAGATGCAGGCCGCCGTGGGCCTTCTTGAACTCCTCGTGGATGAGGCGCAGGTTCCCGCGGCAGTCCGAGGTCAGGTGCCCACCGGGGTTCTGCTTCTCCTCGCGGTTGCGAAAGCAGGTGCAGAAGACGCGCGCGACGCGCTTGTCCCACGGCAGCTGCACGAAGGTCTCGGGGTCCGGGATACCAACGAGCTCGGAGGCCTCCGGGCCGTAGCCGATGTAGTTCTTGTGCCGATCGACGAACAGGTTGGCGGTGGAGCCGTACACCAGCTGGAAGCCACGCTCGGCGGTGCGCTCCCAGTGATCGGCAGGAATGCCCTTGCCGACGATGCGCCCCGTGACGGAGACGAACTGGTAATAGATGTACTGGATGCCGAGCTGGTCGATCTTCTCGCGCACCTGCTGGACGAGCTCGGCGCGGCCTGCGGCGTTGACGTGGGCTTCCAAATCGCTCATGGACATCCCCTTCGGGTCATCGTAATCGGTACACCGTCCCCGCAGGCCGCCGGCGCGCGAGGCGCGGCTAGCTCCACGGGAACGGACTGTTGGAAGTGGGGTGCAGTTTACCCTCGGCGAAACGCGAGAAACGAAACGGCTCGAGCAACTCGCTCGGACGCCCCGAGATGTCCTCCGCCACGAGCTTGCCCACGCCGATCATCTTGTAGCCATGATTCGAATCGGCGATGACATAGACGTTGTCGCAGAAGCGGTCGAACACCGGGAAGTTATCCGCCGTGAAGGAGCCGATGCCTCCGGAGGGCTCGCGCTTGAACTGCCCGAGCCGGCCCTCGAAGCGCTTCTGGCAGAACGCGAGCGCCGAGCACCACATGTGCGCGAAGTCCTCGCCCACGACGAAGTCCGGCGACTCGGGCCCGTAGGGGTCGATGTTCACCTGTGCGGGATCGGCCTTCACCTTGAAGGGCATCGCCCCGCCCTGCACGCCCCCGAAGTTGAAGTCCGGCTTGTAGTAGATGCCCCAGAGCCGCTCGGTGATGACGTTGTGGTCGACATCGGAGTACAGCGTCGCATCGGTATCGACGTGGATGACGGGCGGCATCTTGCCGTCGTTCGTGCGCTGCAGCATGGGATCCACCCCCAGCGTGCCCTCCTGCAGCGACCAGAACGTCCACATGGGAACGTTTTTGTGCAGTTGCCCGTCGCGACCTTTGATGGTGATGGCCGCAGGCAGCCCGAGCATGTCCCAGATCTGCTTGACCCAGGGACCGGCGCCGACGACGACGAACTCACACGCGATGTCGCCCTTGTTGGTGCTGACCGCAGTCACGGCACCGGCGGTGTCCTTCTTGAAGCCGGTGACCTTGACGCCGGTCAGGATGCGCACACCCTCGGCCTCGGCCTTCTTCGCCAGGCCGTAGATCGAGGCGGTGTTGTTGGCATAGCCGCCCTTCTTCTCGTGCAGCACCGAGGTGATGCCGCGCGCCTGCCAGTCATCGAACAGTCCCCGCATGTACGCGAGGGATTCCTTCTCGCCCTCGATGAAGACCGACTCGTAGCCGATATCGCGCTGCTGTTTTGCGATGCTCGCCACCTGCTCGTGCATCACCTCGGGACTGATCTGCATGTAGCCGACCGGGTGATAACTGAAGGCAGCCGGATCGCTCTCCCACACCGAGACGCTGTGCGCCATCAGGCGGCGCATCGCCGGCTGATAGTAGTTGTTGCGGATGACCCCGCAGGCGATGCCCGAGGCCCCGGCGGCGATTCCCGACTTGTCGAGCACCAGAATGTCCTTGCCGCTGCCGCGCCCCGAGCGGCGCAGGCTCTCCGCCAGATGCCAGGCGGTGGACAGACCGTGAATGCCCGCACCGATGATCAAATAGCGGCTCGCGGTGGGGAAGGCCATGAGGTGCAGCTCCGTTGGCGAGGACAGGCCCGGACTTGACGCAGGCCGAGGATGGTGGCACAAGACTCCAACCGATTTCAAACCAATTTTGAGCCAATCTCCCTTTACGAGGGGCCGTATGACTAAAATTGGTCAGACCACTTCAGCGACTACGCTGACGGACCCCATACGCGGCTCGGCGTGGATCACCGAGCAGCTGCGCCAGGCGATCCTCGAGGGGCGCTACGCCGCCGGCGAGAAGCTACCGGCAGAGCGCTGGTTCGCCAGTGCCTTCGGCGCCTCGCGTGCCACCATCCGCACGGCGTTGAGCCGCCTCGAGACCGAGCAGCTCGTGACGCGCCGGCTCGGAGCGGGCACGTTCGTCAATCCGCGCGCGCGGGCCGGACGCGAGGTGATCGCCGAGCTCACGAGCCCCCTCGAGCTGATCGAGGTGCGCCTCGGAGTCGAGCCCAACATGGTGCGCCTGGCGGTGCTCAATGCAACCGGCCGCGACATCGAGAACCTCGCCGGTGCCATGGCGCGCATGCAGCAGGCGGCCGCCGACAGCGACAGCTTCACGCTCTGGGACAAGGAGTTCCACCAGCTGATCGCCGAGGCGACGCGCAATCCGCTCATGGTGTGGATGTACGGCGAGATCAACGAAGTGCGTACGCACACTCAATGGAATGCGATGAAGGACAAGGTCCTCACCCCGCAGCGTATCGCTGAATACAACGAGCAGCACCTCGCGATCTTCGAGGCGATCCGTACCCGCGATCTCGAGGCAGCCGTGTCGATCGTCACCAATCACCTGCACTACGCGCGTCGCCAACTGCTCGGGGTGCACACGGCGGTGCTGGAGTGAGCCGAGCCGTGATGGCTCCTGCCGGGGTCATGGCGGCGAGCGCGGCGCCGCCGCTATTCGGGAGGTCCGCTCGGCTGCGAATAGATGATGATGGAGAGCATGCGAATCGGCATCTTCACGAGCCGCTCCGGGCCATGGGCGATGTCGCCGCGGAAGGTGAGCGAGTCGCCTTCCTTCAGCAGATAGCTCTCATCGCCGTGCCGATAACGCATCTCCCCGCTCAGCATGTAGATGAACTCGGTCCCGGGGTGCTGAAAGCCCGGAAATACCTCGCTCTTGTCGGTGAGGGTGACGAAGAACGGCTCGAATTCCTTGCGCGGCCCGCGCGGCGCGGCGAGCAGCTGATAGGTGTGTCCGCGCCGCGTGCCCCGGCGCACCACCTCGAGGCCCTGCCCTGCAGGGGTATGCTGGGCAACGCCCTCGGGCGTGCCCACATCCTGCAGCAACAGCGCGGGCCGCACGCCGAGTACCTCGGCGAGCGCCACGATCGTATCCAGGCTCGGGCTCACACGCCCGGTCTCGAGCCGGCTCAGCATGGCCGGGCTGATGCGCGCCTGCTGCGCAACGTTGGCGAGCGTGAGTCCGAGCTCGTCACGGATGCGCCGCGCCACGCGCCCGATGCTCGCGGCGTACTCAGGCCCGCCGTTCAGCCCCGGGCGGGGAGTCTCGGGGGTCGGGTGCGTCGCGCGGCGCACGCTCGAGCGCGCCCGGCTCTTCGTTGATTGTTCATCCATAGCGAAGTGCCAGCGATTCTACGTGGGAAATCGCAGCCGGTGTGAGCAGGCCTGCGCGCTCGGGCCGCGTGCGCCACGAGGCCAGCATTCTCACCACGCAAAAGACTTGCATGTCAGTAAAACGTGTGATACCTAAGCGCCCCACAACACCGAGTGGCGGCTCGCGCCTGATCGCTCTCCGTCGATGCCCCTACGCCTGCTGAAATTCGCCCTGTCGCGCACCCATCCCGAGCCGCGGATGTTCACGCACCACGAGCAGCTCAAATCGAGCTACGACGTGGTCATCATCGGCGCAGGCGGGCATGGGCTCGCTGCCGCGTACTATCTCGCGCGCGATCACGGCATCCGCAACGTGGCAGTGCTCGAGAAGGGCTACCTTGGCGGGGGCAACACCGCCCGCAATACCACGATCATCCGCTCGAACTACCTCACGCCCGAGGGGGTGCAGTTCTACGACGAGAGCGTGCGGCTGTGGCAGGACTTGTCACAGGATTTCGATCTGAACCTGTTCTACTCCACGCGCGGTCATTTCACTCTGGCGCACACCGACGCCTCCATGCGCACCATGCGCTGG
This sequence comes from Steroidobacteraceae bacterium, assembly GCA_035504015.1. Classification (GTDB taxonomy): domain Bacteria; phylum Pseudomonadota; class Gammaproteobacteria; order Steroidobacterales; family Steroidobacteraceae; genus JASHUC01. The sequence goes on along the minus strand of DATJSR010000221.1, from coordinate 7,341 downwards.
CGGGCGGAGGTGAACCGGCACTTCGGCATCGCGAGCGAGGCGGTCGATGCGCAGGCGGTGCACGAGGCGGTGCCGATGATGGACATGAGCTGCGCCGGCCATGCCCCGATCCTCGGTGCGCTCTATCATGCGCCGGGCGCCATCGCGCGCCACGATGCAGTCGCCTGGGGCTACGGGCGCGGCGCCGACCGGCGCGGTGTCGAGATCCATCAGAACACCGAGGTGCTCGGCATCGAGCTCGAGCACCAGAGCTCCGGATCCAGCGTCGTCGGCGTGCGCACCAACCGCGGCCTCATCGCCACGCGCAAGGTGCTCTCGGCGGTCGCCGGCTGCACGCCGCGCGTGCTTGCCATGGTGGGGCTGCGCTCGCCGATCTACATACACCCACTGCAGGCGATGGTCTCCGAGCCGTTGAAGCCCTGGCTCGATCCGATCATCGTCTCCGGCTCGCTGCACGTGTACGTCAGCCAGAGCGCGCGCGGCGAGCTCGTCATGGGCGCCTCGCTCGATCCCTACGAGCTGCACTCGACGCGCTCGACACTGGATTTCGCCGAATCCCTCGCCGCGCATATGCTCGAGCTGTTCCCGTTCCTCGCCGATGTGAAGATCAACCGCCAGTGGGCCGGCATGGCCGACATGACGCCGGATTTCGCGCCCATCATGGGGCTGACGCCGGTGCGGGGCTTCTACCTCGATTCGGGCTGGGGCACGTGGGGCTTCAAGGCGACGCCGGTGTGCGGCAAGACCATGAGCCACACCGTGGCGCACGATGCGCCACACCCGCTGATCCAGGGCTTCGGCCTGGATCGCTTCGCGCGCTATGCGCTCACCGGCGAAAAAGGCGCGGCCTCCGTCGGGCACTGAGCGGCGACAGATGAAGATCATGACCTGTCCGATCAGCGGCCCGCGGGCGATCAGCGAATTCGCCTACGGGGGCGAGTTCAAGGAGATGCCCGATCCGGATGCCGCGAGCGATGAGCGCTGGGCCGATTATGTGTTCAATCGCAACTCGATACCGGCGGTGAAGCTGGAGTGGTGGTGCCATACGCCAAGTGGCGTGTGGTTCATCGCCGAGCGCGATACCACCACCGATACCATCCGGCGCACCTACCTCTATCAAGCCGCGTCGCCCCCGGCACCGCGCAGCACATGAGACGCCTGTCCCCGATCGCCGGCGAGCTGCTCGATCGCAGCCAGGGGCTCGAGTTCAGCTTCGAGGGCCGGCGCTTCAGCGGCTACCGCGGCGATACGATCAGCTCGGCACTCGCGGCCAACGGAGTAAAGATCCTCGGGCGCTCCTTCAAATATCACCGGCCGCGCGGATTTCTGAGCGCCGCCGGCCACGATGCCAACACGCTCATGCAGGTGGAGCTCGCCGGGCGCAGCGTGCCGAACGTGCGCGCGGATGTGGTGCCGCTCGAGGCCGGCCTCACGGTTCGCGCCGTCAATACGCGCGGCGGCCTCGCCCGCGACCGCTGGGCCGTGCTGGGTCATCTGGGTCCATTTCTGCCCGTCGGTTTCTACTACAAGGCCTTCCACAGCAAACGGCTGTTTCCGCGCTGGGAGCGGCTGTTCCGCCGCCTCGCGGGCCTTGGCGAGGTGGATCTGCGCGCCACGCGGCGGCACACCCCGAAGCGCTACGACTTCTGCGACGTGCTGGTGATCGGGGCCGGGCCTTCCGGGCTTGCCGCCGCGCTCGGCGCGGCCGCGCGCGGCGCACAGGTCTTGCTCGTCGATGAGAGTCCCGTGCCCGGCGGCAGCGGTCTTTACGCACGCGGCGGCGCAGCCACCGAGCTCGAGCAGACGGTGGCACTGGTCGCGGCGGTGCGCGCGCAGCCGCGCATCCGACTCCTGAGCAGCACCTTCGCCGCAGGCTACTACGCAGATCACTGGGTCGCGCTCGTCGCGCCCGAATGCATGGTAAAGGTGCGCGCCCGCAGCGTCGTCATCGCGCAAGGCGGCTACGAGCAGCCCTGCGTCTTTCGCGGTAACGATCTGCCGGGGGTGATGCTCGCGAGCGCTGCACAGCGGCTCATCTATCATCATGCGGTCGCCCCCGCGCAGCGCGTGGCGCTGCTCACGGCGAACGTGCAAGGCTATGCGGCCGCGCGCGATGCGCTCGCCAACGGCATCGAGCTCGCCGCCGTGCTCGATCTGCGCGCCGCGCCCGGACCGCTGTCGCAGGCGGCGGCCGCGGCGCTGGCGCAGCACGGGGTTGCGGTCCACCGTGGCGCGGTGCCGATCGAGGCGCTGCCCGACGACACCCAAGCCCTTGCGCGTTTCGTGTTCGAAAGCGCGGGCACACTCGCCGCATCGACGAGCACCGTCGCCGCCAGGAGGCACGAGCTGCGCATCGATGGCCTGTGGATGAGCGTGGGATTTGCGCCCGCCAATGCTTTGCTGCACCAGGCGGGCGCGCGCCTGCACTACGCACAGCCGCTCGAGCAGTTCATCCCGCTGGAGCTGCCCCCGGGGGTGCACGCCTGCGGCAAGGTCAATGGCGTCTTCGCCTTCGCCGAGCGCGTGGCCGACGGACGCGCCGCCGGCGAGCGGGCGGCAGACTCGCTCGAGCCGGGCGCTGAGCCCACCCCGCGCGCATCGCCTGCACCGCTGGCACCGCCTGAATCCCCAACTCACCCCTACCCGGTGTTCGCGCATCCGCGCGCGAAGGAGTTCGTGGATTTCGACGAGGACCTGCAGATCAAGGACCTGGTGAACGCCTGCCAGGAGGGATTCGACAGCAGCGAGCTGCTCAAGCGCTTCTCCACGGTCGGCATGGGGCCCAGCCAGGGCAAGCACTCGAACATGAACGCCCTGCGCATCCTCGCGCGGGTGCGCGGCGTGCCGCTGGAGGCGCTCGGCACCACGACCGCCCGCCCGATGTTTCACCCGGTGCCGCTCGCGCACCTCGCGGGCCGCGGCTTCACGCCCGAGCGGCGCACCGCGCTCGATGCCGAGCACGAGCGGCTCGGTGCGGTGTGGATGCCGGCCGGCAACTGGCGGCGCCCGGAGTACTATCAGGTCGGCGGCAAGTCGCGCGCCGAGGCGATCGCCGCAGAAGTGCGCGCCGTGCGCACGGCCGCCGGCCTCATCGATGTGGGCACGCTCGGCAAGATCGAGGTGCACGGTCCGCGCGCCGGGGAGTTTCTCGAGCGCATCTACACCGCCCGCTTCGCCAATCTGAAGGTGGGCATGACCCGCTACGGGCTGATGCTCGATGAGGCAGGCGTGGTGGTGGATGATGGGGTCATCGGTCGGCTCGGCCCCGAGAGCTTCTACTTCACCACCACCACGGGCAACTCCGCGACGCTGTTTCGCGAGTTCGGCCGGCTCGCGAGCTGGTGGGGGATGGCGGTGGGTCTGGTGAACCTCACCGGACACTTCAGCGCGTTCAACCTCGCCGGACCCGCCGCGCGCGCCGTGCTCGCGGCGCACACCGAGCTCGATTTGAGCGATGCCGCATTTCCCTACCTCGGCATTCGCGAGGCGCAGATCGCGGGCGCACCCTGCCGCCTGATGCGCGTGGGCTTCGTCGGCGAGCTCGGCTATGAGATCCACCTGCCCGCGGAGTACGCGCTCGATGTGTGGCGCGCGCTCGCGCTCTCCGGCGCGCGCTTCGGCCTGCGAGCATTCGGCGTCGAGGCGCAACGCATGCTGCGCCTGGAGAAGGGCCACCTCATCGTGGGACAGGACACCGATGGGGTGACCAACGCGCTCGAGATCGGCGCGCCATGGGCCATCAAGATGGACAAGGCGTTCTTCATCGGCCAGCGCAGCCTGCGAATCCTCGAGAAGCAACCGCGCAAGCAGGTGCTGATCGGGTTCAAGCTCGCGCCGGATGAGCGCGAGAGGCCGCGCGAGTCGCACCTGATCATCGACGCGGGCGAGATCGCAGGCCGCGTCACCAGCATCGGCTTCTCGCCGAGCTTGGAGCGCTGCATCGGTCTTGCGCTGGTTGCCCCGCGGCTCCTCGAGCGCAAGGAGCTGCACATCCGCATCGCTCCGGGGCGCGAGATCACCGCGAACATCGTCGAGCTGCCCTTCTACGATCCGCAGGGCGATCGCCAGCGACTCGCCGAGCCGGCAGTGAGCGCGCCGGCCGCTGCGGCGGCGCCGCTCCCAGCCATCGCACAGGGCGCAGTCGCACAGGGCGCCCTCGCACAGGCCGCGCGCCGCGCGCCGCTGGCGGCCTCAGCGCACGGCCCTGGGGGGGCCACGACAGCCGCGGATGCGCGTTTGCGCTTGACGCTGCTCGTGCGTGAGCGCTTCGGCTGCAAGGGCCCGGGCGCTGAGCACTGGCTTGCGCAGGCAGGCTTTGCGGTACCGCAGGCGCCCAACAGCGCACTCATCACCAACGGGGTGCTCGTGGCGCGCCTCGCCACCTCGGAGTTCCTGATCGAAGCCCTCCATGGCGGCGCGGATGCGGTCGCTGCGCAGCGCGGGCAGCTCGCCTCCCATACGCGCCCCCGCGAGGTCTACCCCGTCGTGCGCCAGGACGTGGTCATCGGGCTTGGCGGTCCGGATCTCGGGCGGCTGCTGCGCCAGATCTGCAGTGTCGACTTCGCAGCCGCCCTCAGCGCACCCGATGCGCATTCCGGACCCGTGTTTCTCACCTCGATGATCGGCGTCGGCGTGGTTGCTCACGCCCACCCGGGTGAGGACGGCCAGTCCATGCTCAGCGTCTGGGCGGACCCCTCCTTTGCTCACTACTTCTGGACGACCCTGCTCGAGATCGCCCGTGACATGGGCGGGGTCGAGGTCATCGCTCCGTGAGACCCGAGAGCACCTGAGGGCACTGCGCGCGCTGCCGCCGAGCGCCGCGCTCGCTGCCCGCAACCCGCTGCTCGCTGCCCGCAACACGCTGCTCGCGGCCCGCTGCATCCCGTGCGCAAGTGCATGCTGAGCTCGGGATGACGCTATTCTTTGCCCGCGCCCCGCAACGGCCCACGGCCACTGGGAAGCTCGCATGAGATCAGCCCCCGCAATTCACCGCGAGGTCGGCACCTTCGCCCTGATGCTCACCGGGCTGGGCTCCATCATCGGCTCGGGGTGGCTATTCGGGGCCTGGCGCGCGGCAAGCCTTGCAGGGCCGAGCGCCGTATGGGCCTGGCTGCTGGGTGCCGCCATGATCATGACGATCGCGCTCACCTACGCCGAGCTGGGTGCCATGTTCCCGGTCTCCGGCGGCATGGTGCGCTACGGCCACTACTCCCACGGCTCGCTGGTCGGATTCATCGCCGCCTGGGGAAACTGGCTGCCGATCGTCTCGGTGATTCCGATAGAGGCGGAAGCCTCCGTGCAATACATGGCGTCATGGCGCTGGCCGTGGGCTCAAGCGCTCTACCGCCATCTTCCCGACGGTGCCGGTGAGTTGGCGGCGCCCGGCCTCGTGATCGCCGCCGGGCTCGTGATTGTCTATTTCCTGCTCAATTACTGGAGCGTGCGGCTGTTCGCACGCTCGAATACCGTGATCACGACATTCAAGCTGATCGTCCCCGCAGGCACGGCGCTCACCTTGCTCGCGGCCGGCTTTCACACCGAGAATTTCCGTGTGGCGGTGCCGGGTGAGGCCCACTCGGCGCACTTCGCAGCGGTACTCACTGCCGTGGCGACTGCGGGCATCGTTTTCAGCTTCAACGGCTTTCAAAGCCCGGTGAATCTCGCGGGCGAAGCACGTGACCCGGGCCGCAGCATTCCCTTCGCGGTGATCGGCTCGATCCTGCTCGCCACCGCGATCTACGTGCTGCTGCAGCTCGCCTATGTGGGTGCCGTGCCACCGGCGCTGCTCGCGAGAGTGGGCTGGCGGGGCCTGGACTTCAGCTCACCCTTTGCGCAGCTGGCATCGCTGCTGAACCTGCATTGGCTCGCCGTGTTGCTCTATGCCGATGCGTTCGTGAGCCCGAGCGGCACTGGCATCACGTATACCGCCACGACGGCACGCATGATCTATGGCATGGAGCGCAACGGCACATTGCCGCGGCTGCTCGGCAGGGTACATCCGATCTACGGAGTGCCACGTCCGGCGATGTGGTTCAACCTCATCGTGGCCTTGCTCTTCCTGCTCTTCTTCCGTGGCTGGGGGGCGCTCGCGGCAGCGATCTCGGTTGCGACGATCATCTCTTACTTGACCGGTCCGGTGAGCGCCCTGGCGTTGCGACAGACGGCCGAGACGCTGCACAGACCCATGCGTCTTGCAGGCCTGCCCGTGCTCGCAGCCGTCGCCTTCATCTTCGCCACCGAGCTGCTGTATTGGGCGAGGTGGCCCCTCACGGGGCAGATCATCCTGCTGATCGTGGTGGCGCTTCCGGTTTACCTTTTTTACCAGGCGAAGGCCCGCTGGGCAGGCTTTCGCGAGCACTTGCGGGCGGCGTGGTGGCTCATCCTCTACCTGCCGAGCATCGCGTGCGTGTCCTGGGCGGGCAGCGCCAGATTCGGCGGTCGCGATTACCTCGCCTGGGGCTGGGACCTGGTGGTCGTCGCAGCCTTGGGATTGTTCTTCTTCGTCTGGGGAGTGAGGTCGGGATGGAGCACGCCGGCGCTTCGTCAGGCCATCCTCGAGCACGCGGCCTCGCCCGCTCCCTGAGGCGTGAGGGCTGCCCTGCGGCTAGGGGGTAGGTGAGCCCGGCCCACAGGTGAGCCCCGACCGCGAGGGCAACGACAGCGGCGCGAAATCGGAGGGCTCGGTCGTGTGCACGAATTCGACGGTGCGCATCACCGCCGAGCGCGCCGGAAGGCGGGTGGGATCATCGCGCAACGCCACCTGCCGTCGCAGCGCCTGCCAGGCCGCAGTCGACGCAACGCCGAACCCGCGTGCAGGGCGCTGCAGCTTGCGCACATCGTGCCACAGCGCCGCCTGCAGCAAGTCGAGCCCCAGCAGATCGAGCGTCGTGGACACGACGCGCTGCGCGCGCTGCACCTTGATGAGGGTCTGCGCCTGCAGGTCCTCCACCGTGCTCACGATCGCCGCACCGCTCGGCGCCACCGGGCTCAACCAGCTCTGAATCTGCTCCTGCAGCTCGACGGGGGTGTAGCCCCAGTCCTCATCGGCGGCATCGGGCACCACCTGTTCCGCCTTGATCACCGTGAAGAAAGGATTGCTGAAGCGATCGATCCGCAGCATCACCGCCACGTCCATGTTGGCGAGGGCGATCACGAAGTTCTCCAGCTTGTTCGCCATCGGGTAGGGGTCCCAGTTGGCGTTGGAGACGATATAGCCGTGCTGGCCGTGACTCTCGGGTCCACCCTTGACGTAGTACTTCATCATCTGCGGGGTCGCGAGCTCCCAGGAGTCCTTCGGACCCAGCCCCACGTGCACCGCCGGGTTGTGATCCGAGGAGTTCG
>DATJSR010000220.1:0-7846 GCA_035504015.1 Steroidobacteraceae bacterium | reverse complement strand
AGCCGGTCGAAGAGCAGATAGGCAGCTGCGAGCACGCTCACGAGCAGCGAGGCCCGCAGCATGCGCGGTGCATTGCCATCGAGCGCGAATGTCCACCACAGCTCGCTCGAGTAATCGACGTGCCGGTAGGCCAGAAATCCGATCCAGATGCTGGCGACGATCACCCCGATCACGCTCGCGACCCACGGTGGCGTCAAGCGCTGCTGCAGCAGCGCGGCGCGGCGATAGAAGGCGTTGCGACCCAGCACCATCACCGCGAGCACCAGCCCGAGCAGCACCGCTTCCTCGTAGTCGAAGCCCTTGAGCAGGGAGCTGGCAACCCCGGCGAGCAGCAGCCAGCACGCGAGGCGATAGGCGGCGCGGGTGCGCCGAAAAAGGGCCCGCGCGAGGATCAGCAAGGCGAGGCCGATGGTGCTGGCCGCCAAGTGGGCGAGCTCGATGGTCCCGAGAGGCAGCAGCCGCGCGAGCGCAGCGAGACGCGCATCGATCAGCGGTGTCGAGCCGGAGAGCAGCAGCACGGCGCCGCTGAGGAAGCTGAGGGCGGCAACGACGGAGGGGACGAGTGGCGCGATGAAGGCGGCGGCCTGCCTGCGTACCTGCAGCAGCCGCGCCCGCTGGGCGCCGAGCTCTTCGGCTCCGAACAGCAGCGTGGCGACGAGCAGCGGTGCGAGATAGTAGACCCCGCGGTACGCGAGCAGCGAGCCGAGCAGCACGTCGGGGGCGACGCCCGGCAGGCAGATCACCAGCACCGTCTCGAAGACACCGAGCCCCCCAGGCACGTGCGTGATCAGAGCGGCAGCGACCGCGACGGCGAATATGCCGACGAAGCTCAGGAATTCGACGTTCGCCGCGTGCGGCAGCAGCACCCAGAGCACCGCGCCGTTGACGGCGAGGTCGAGTGTGCCGAGCGCGATCTGCGCGGCGGCGAGCGGCGCACCCGGCGGGCGCAACAGCCAGCCGCGAATCTCGAGCCGCAGGCGCTCGCTGCAGGACCAGGCGAAGAAGGTGCAGACGCCCCCGAGCAAGCCTCCCCCGAGCAGCAGCGCCCAGCCGCGCTCGGTATGCAGCAGCTGCGCGGCCTGATCGGGACGCAGCAGGCACGAGAGCCCGACGAGCACCGCGAGCCCGAGCGTGGTGGTGATGCTGATGTAGCCACTCACGGTCGCGACATCCGTCGCGGTCAGGCGCGCGCTCGAGTACATGCGCAGCCGGAAAGCCGCGCCGGTGAAGGCAGCGAAGCCCAGGTTGTGACCGAAGGCATTGGCAATGAAGCTGACCAGCAGCACGCGCAGGTAGCGCGGCCGCTTGCGTACGTAGGTGAGCGCCAGCACGTCGTACAAGCTGAGCGCGGCGTAGCTGGCCGTGGCACAGGCGAGGGCGACGAGCAGGGTGGTGCCGGAGATCGCGTGCAGCTGCGCGATCACATTGCGCACGTGAAAGTGCGTGAGCTCGCGGTGCAGCAGATAGCCGACGGCGATGAAGACCAGCAGCGCGGCGAGCGGCCCCGCCCAGCGGGCGTGTCCGCGAGGCTCGGGCGCGGCATCGTGCGGCCGCAGCGGCGGCTTGTCGGCGCCGGCGCTCACGTGCAGCGCGATCCGCGCGGCGCTGGCGCCGCGCGGGACACGCAGCCGCAGCCAGCGCGCCAGGGCCGCGCCCGCGTCACGGCCACCCTTAGCGCGTGAGCGGCTTGTAGCGGATGCGGTGCGGTTGCGCGGCATCCTCTCCCCGGCGTCGCTTGAAGTCCTCGACGTACTCCCCGTAGTTGCCCTCGAACCAGATCACCTCGGAGTTGCCCTCGAAGGCGAGGATGTGCGTGGCGATGCGGTCGAGGAACCAGCGATCGTGCGAGATCACCACGGCGCACCCGGGGAAGTTGAGCAGCGCCTCCTCCAGCGCACGCAACGTCTCCACGTCGAGATCGTTGGTCGGCTCATCGAGCAGCAGCACGTTGCCGCCAGATCTCAGCACCTTCGCCAGATGGACACGATTGCGCTCGCCGCCGGAGAGCTCACCGATCAGCTGCTGCTGCTGAGTGCCCTTGAAGTTGAAGCGGCCGACGTAGCTGCGCGAGGGCGTCTCGTAGTTGCCGACCTTGAGCAGGTCGAGTCCGCCGGAGATCTCCTGCCAGACGGTTTTCTTGTCGTCGAGTGACTGGCGCGACTGATCGACGTAGGCAAGCTTTACCGTCGGACCCAGCTGGATGCTGCCCGCGTCGGGGCGCTCGGTGCCGGTGAGCATGCGGAACAGGGTGGTCTTTCCTGCGCCGTTCGGACCGATGATGCCGACGATGCCGCCGCGCGGCAGACTGAAGGAGAGCTGATCGATCAGCAGCTTGTCGCCGTAGCCCTTGCGCAGCCCCTGCACCTCGATGACCGTGTCGCCGAGACGCTCGCCCGGCGGGATATAGATCTCGCTCGTCTCGTTGCGCTCCTGGAAATCGCGCGAGGCGAGCTCCTCGTAGCGCTGCAGGCGTGCCTTGCTCTTGGCCTGGCGCGCCTTCGGATTCTGCCGTACCCACTCGAGCTCGTGCTGCAGGGTCTTGCGCAGCGCCTCGCGTTCGCGCTCCTCGAGCGCGAGCCGCTGCTCCTTCTGCTCTAGCCAGGAGGAGTAGTTGCCGTGCCAGGGAATGCCGTGACCGCGATCGAGCTCGAGAATCCAAGCGGCCACGTTGTCGAGGAAGTATCGATCGTGCGTGACGGCGACGACCGTGCTCGGGTACTCCTCGAGATAGCGCTCGAGCCAGGCGATCGACTCCGCATCGAGATGGTTGGTGGGCTCATCGAGGAGCAGCATGTCGGGAGCGGAGAGCAGCAGGCGGCACAGCGCAACGCGTCGCTTCTCGCCGCCCGACAGCGTGGCGACGCGTGCCTCCCACGGCGGCAGCCGCAGGGCATCGGCCGCGATGTCGAGCTTGCGTTCGAGCTCCCAGCCGCCGGCGGCGTCGATGGCATCCTGCAGCTTTGCCTGCTCATCGAGCAGCGCATTCATCTCCTCATCGGAGAGCGGCTCGGCGAACCGCTCGCTGATCTGGTTGAAGCGGCTCAAGAGCCCGAAGGCGGAGGCAACGCCCTCCACCACCACGCTGCGCACGTCCTTCTCCGGGTCGAGCTGCGGCTCCTGCGGCAGGAAGCCGACGCGGATGCCACTTTGCGGCCGCGCCTCGCCATCGATGTCCGTGTCGACGCCGGCCATGATCCGCAGCAGCGTGGACTTGCCGGAGCCGTTGAGTCCGAGCACGCCGATCTTGGCGCCGGGAAAGAAGGAAAGGTTGATGTCACGCAGGATGATGCGTTTCGGCGGCACCACCTTGGAGACGCGATTCATCGTGTAGATATATTGGGCCATGGTTTGAGCAGGTCTGATGTGGGTCCGCTTGGCGAGGAATGTGAGCAATTATCACAGCCGCCGCGGCGCTTGGCGATTGCTTTACCAGTGCGGCTGGCGCGCTGTGTTACGCTTGTATGTTCCTCGAGCGAGGCGGCATGAGCACTGTTGCGGTAGTCACCGGCGAGCGCCTGGCGCGCTATGGCTTCCCGGATGGACATCCTTTCGGTCCCGACCGGCACGCCGCCTTCCTCCGCGAGTTCGAGTCCCGCGGACTGCACCGTCGGGTGCAGTCACTCGAGCCTCGGGAGGCCTCCTACCAGGAGCTGCTGGCCTTTCACACGCCGACCTACGTCGAGTTCGTTCGCGAGCGCTCCGCCAGCGGCCAGGGCTTTCTCGACGCAGGCGACACGCCCGCATTTCGCGGCGTCTACGAGGCGGCCGCGACGGTGGTCGGCGCATCGCTGCGCGCGGCGGAGGCCATCATCAGCGGGCCGGCGCGCCGCGGCTTCGTGCCCATCGGCGGCCTGCACCACGCCGCGCGCGATCACGCCGCCGGATTCTGCGTCTTCAACGACTGCGGCGTCGTCATCGAAGTGCTGCGCCGGCGTCACGGGCTGCGTCGCATCGGCTACGTCGACATCGATGCCCACCATGGCGATGGCGTGTTCTATGCCTTCGAGGACGATCCCGATGTGATCTTCGCGGACATTCACGAGGACGGACATACGCTGTATCCGGGCACGGGCGCGGCGAGCGAGCGCGGAGCGGGCGCCGCGGCGGGCGCGAAGCTCAACATTCCCGTGCCTGCCGGTGCCGACGATGTCGTGTTCGAGCGCGTCTGGCCGGTGGTCCTCGAGCACCTCGAGCGCTTTCAGCCGCAGCTCATCCTGCTGCAGAGCGGCGCCGACAGCATCGAGGGCGACCCCATCACCCATCTGCGCTTCTCCAGCGCCTGTCACGGCCGCGCCGCACGCGATCTCACGGCGCTCGCCGAGCGGCTCGGACACGGCCGGGTGCTCGCCTTCGGCGGCGGCGGCTACAACCGCGCCAACCTCGCCAAAGCCTGGTGCGATGTGGTCGAAAACCTCTCCTGACGCATTCCAGCGCATAAAGGCCGCGCCGGGACACGGGGCCTCAGGCGGCTCGGGTAGAATGACCTCAGCCGTTTGACGCAGTTGCCAGAGAGCCCGCATGTTCTCCACTTCGATGTCCATCGAGAGCTTCGATCCCGAGCTCGCCGCGGCGATCGCCGGCGAGCGGCGCCGCCAGGAAGAGCACATCGAGCTGATCGCCTCGGAGAATTACACCAGCCCGCGCGTACTCGAGGCGCAGGGGTCGGTCCTCACCAACAAGTACGCGGAAGGCTATCCGGGCAAGCGCTATTACGGAGGCTGCGAGTTCGTCGACGTGGTCGAGCAGCTCGCGATCGATCGCGCCAAGCAGCTCTTCGGCGCCGCTTACGCGAACGTGCAGCCCCACTCCGGATCCCAGGCCAACGCGGCCGTGTACCTGGCGCTGCTCTCCCCGGGCGACAAGCTCCTCGGCATGAGTCTCGACCACGGCGGGCATCTCACGCACGGGGCGAAGGTCAATTTCTCCGGCAAGCTGTTTCGTGCCGTGCAGTACGGCGTGCGCAGCGACACCGGCGAGATCGACTACGACGAGGTGCAGCGGCTCGCCGAGACCGAGCGGCCGAAGCTGATCGTCGCGGGCTTCTCGGCCTACTCGCGCGCCATCGACTGGCAGCGCTTCGCGCGCATCGCGCAGAGTGTCGGCGCCTACTTCGTCGTGGACATGGCGCACGTTGCCGGGCTCGTGGCCATGGGCCTGTATCCGGATCCGCTGCCTCACGCGGACGTGGTCACTACCACCACGCACAAGACACTGCGCGGGCCGCGCGGCGGCCTGATCCTCGCGCGAGCGAACGAGGAGATCGCGCGCAAGCTCAACTCCATGGTGTTCCCGGGCACTCAGGGCGGGCCGCTCATGCACGTGATCGCCGCCAAGGCGGTCGCGCTGCGCGAGGCGCTGCAGCCGGAGTTCAAGACCTATCAGCAGCAGGTGCTGAGCAACGCGCGTGCAATGGCAGAGCGCCTGCGCTCGCGCGGACTGCGCATCGTCTCGGGCGGTACGGACAATCACCTCTTTCTGGTGGATCTCAAGGAGCGCAGCATCACCGGCAAGGAGGCCGACGCGGCGCTCGGACGCGCCCACATCACCGTCAACAAGAATGCGGTGCCGAACGATCCACGGCCGCCCACCATCACCAGCGGTCTGCGCATCGGCACGCCCGCCGCCACCACACGCGGCTTTCGCCAGGGCGAGATCGAGCAGGTCGCCGACTGGATCGCCGAGATACTCGATGCCGGGGGTGCGGAAGGCGCCGTGAGCCGTGTGCGCGCGCAGGTGAGCGAGCTGTGCCGCCGCTACCCGGTGTACGGCTCGGCGTGAGGCAGACGCGAGACGCCGCATGCACTGCCCTTTCTGCGGCCACCTCGAAACCAAGGTGATCGACTCGCGTCTTGCCGGCGAGGGCCGCCAGATACGCAGGCGCCGCGAGTGCTTGTCCTGCAGCGAGCGCTTCACCACCTTCGAGACCGCCGAGCTGCTCATGCCGCTCGTGGTGAAGAGCAACCGCACGCGCGAGCCCTTCGATGAGAGCAAGCTGCGCGCGGGCATGAGCAAGGCGCTGGAGAAGCGCCCGGTGAGTCGCGAGGCGCTCGAGGAGGCGGTGAGCCGCATCAGCCATAGCCTGCGCGCGCTCGGGGAGCGCGAAGTGAGCTCGCGCGCCGTCGGCGAGCTGGTCATGGAAGAGCTGCGTCATCTCGATGAGGTCGCCTACGTGCGCTTCGCCTCGGTCTATCGCAGCTTTCAGGATCTCGAGCAGTTTCGCCAGGAGATCGAGCGCTTGCGCCACCATGGGCGTCGACGCGAGATCAACCGCGATCAGCTGCCGCTGCTGCCGGGAGACAGCGCGCCCGGGGATGCCGTGTCCGCCGCCGGCGAGACGGCCTCCAAGCCTGCGTCCAAGCCCGTGCCCGAGCCCGTGCCCGAGCCCGCGAGCGAGCCCGAGCCGGCCGGCGCAGCGCCCGCGCCGGGCGGCACGCGAGCGCGCTCCGCCGCCGGGAACAAGAAGTGAGTCTGCCGACCGGAAGTGCAGGGCCGAGCGCCGCTGCCGCTGCGGCCGACTTCACGCGCGCCGACCGCGCGGCGATGGCGCGGGCGCTCGAGCTCGCGGCACGGGGCCTGTACACGACCGATCCCAATCCGCGGGTGGGTTGTGTGCTGCGCCAGGGCGAGCAGACGGTGGGTGAGGGCTGGCACGAGCGTGCGGGCGGTCCGCACGCGGAAGTGGTGGCGCTGCGCGCCGCCGGTGCGGCCGCTCGGGGGGCCACCGCGTACGTCACCCTCGAGCCGTGCGCTCACCACGGCCGCACGCCACCGTGCGTCGATGCGCTGATCGCAGCGGGCGTGAAGCGTGTGGTGTTTGCCCTGCAGGATCCCAACCCTCGTGTGGACGGTCGCGGCGCCGAGCGCCTGCACGCGGCGGGGATCCAGGTGGCTTCGGGGCTGCTCGCGGCAGAGGCCTGCGAGCTCAACCCGGGATTCCTGCAGCGCATGAGCATCGGGCGCCCCTTCGTGCGCCTGAAGCTCGCCATGAGTCTCGACGGGCGCACCGCCCTGGCGAGCGGCGCGAGCCACTGGATCACTGGCGCGGCGGCGCGCGAGGACGTGCAGCACTGGCGCGCCCGCAGCGCTGCGATCCTCACCGGCATCGGCACGGTGCTCGCCGATGATCCGCGCCTCACGGTGCGTGGCCGCGACACGGGAGGGCGCCAGCCGCTGCGCATCGTGCTCGACTCGAGCCTGCGTACCCCGCTCGGGGCGCAGCTGCTGCGCGAGCCGGGCAAGACGTGGATCGCGTATACGGCAGCGGCGGCGGATGCGTCCGCACAGGCGCGCGCTGCGGCGCTCGCGCATCAGGGCGTGCAGCTCGAGCAGCTCGACGCCCGCGATGGGCGGCTCGATCTGCCAGCCCTGCTCCGGCGGCTCGCCGCGGCGCAGGTCAACGAGCTGCTGGTCGAGGCGGGTGCGACGCTCGCGGGGGAGCTCCTGCGCCAGCAGCTGGTGGATGAATGGCTGCTCTATGCGGCGCCCATCCTCCTCGGGCCGCAGGCGCGACCGCTCATCGAGCTGCCGCTGCTCAGCGAGCTGCGCGCGGCGCCGCGCTTCATCATTCACGATACCGAGATGCTCGGCGCGGATCTGCGCCTGCGGCTGCGGCCAGAGGGCTCCACATGTTCACCGGCATCATCCAGGACGTAGGCCGCCTCGCCGCGCTCGAGCCGCGTGGCGGTGACACGCGCATGAGCGTCGCGGCCGAGCGGCTCGATCTCACGCGGATCGCGCTCGGGGACAGCATCTGCGTGCAAGGATGCTGTATCACCGTCATCGCCCGCGATGGGCGCACCTTTCAGGCGGATCTCTCCCGCGAGACACTGGCGCTGACGACGCTCGG
>DATJSR010000219.1:0-12792 GCA_035504015.1 Steroidobacteraceae bacterium | reverse complement strand
CGTCTCACCCTCCTGCGCATCGCGCACGGACTGATCGTGGCTCTCCGGACTGAACTCGATGCTCCAGCGGGGCACGCAGCGATCGACCTCCGGCAGGAACCACGCGGGCGGAACCGTGAAGAACTCGAGCACGGTCTCGTTTGGCAGATGCGCTTGCCGCAGCCGCTCGAGGAGCTCGCGCGCATAGGCCTCACCCGGCTGCAGTACATCGCCGATTAACACGATCGGTCCGCGAATGAGACGGCTGATCGCCCGCATGTTCGCCACCACACTGGCGGGACTGCGGTACGCCGGCTGCGCTCGGCGCGTCAGATGCTCGCACGTGGTCGCAGAGCTGCCGCAGGTGACGCACTGATAGGAGCAGCCCTTCACCGTAAGGACGGTCGTGATCGGATTGCGCCACCAGCCGCTGAAGGGCAGCACGCTCTCGAGGTCACGATGGCGCAGCACCATCTCGACCATGAGGTCGGGCCGCAGGTCGACGTAGTCGAGCGATGGGGGCACGAATGTGTGAGGGTTGACCTGTGCCGCGCCGGCGTGCTTCCAAGTAAGGTTCGCGATGCGCGCGAGCTCGGTGTCCCGGTCCGGTGCATTGGCGCGCAGCACGGTGAGCAGCCGGTGGAGCATCGGCTCGGTGCTGTCCCCACGCAGCACGAAGTCCACCTGGGGGTAGTCGATGAGCTCGCGGTGGTAGTACGTCGAGGACAGGCCGCCGAAGATCACGGGAACATGCGGATGGCTCTCCTTGGCCAGCCGCGCGATCTCGAGCGCGCCGTGACAGTGGGGCATCCAGTGCAGATCGATGCCGATCGCCCGCGGCTGGAGCCGGGCGAGAAAGCGCGGCACATCGAAGCTCCGGCTCGAGATCATGCGCAGCGCCAGATTGACGATGCGGACCGTAAGTCCCCGCTCGTGCAGATAGCTCGCGATGGTGAGAAAGCCCACCGGATACATCTCGAAGACGGTCGAAGAGGGAATGACATCGCTCACCGGCCCGTAGAGGATCGACCGGGTCCGAAAGTCATAGACGCTCGGCGGATGCAGCAGCAGCAGATCGATGGGAGCGCGTCGCGGCACTCAGGCGCTCGCCGCTTTCGCCACGCTCACCACGCGAGCCGGCTCTGGCCGCTCCCTGCCTCGCATCACTCGCCGAGCCGATAGACGAACGACACACCGAGCTCGTCGACGTCGTAGCGATAGGGCCGTGCGCCCAAGGCGAGGAGCTGCGGTATCGTATCCGGATATACGCTTTGGAACGCCCAGTCGCTGCTGCCGTAGCGCGCGCGCTGGTAACGCAAGTGCAACGTCAGAGCCTGCGTCCAGAGGTATGTTGAATCGAGCGTCACAGTGTCGAGTCCGGTGCGATCCTCGGGAAACCAGGCCGCGAGCTGCGCGGGGAGCAGCTCCGTGGCGCTGCGCGAGTCGGCGCGGACGTAATCGAACTTCAGATGCCAGCGGGTACGGATCGCCCACTCTCCGCCCGCGCCGAGGGTTGAAAAGTACTCCCCTTCGCGTTCCTGCCAGGGGATTGCCCCCGTGACCTCGAGTCCCGTCTGCAGCGCCTCGAGGTGCTGATAGCTGCCGTCGAGATAGACGCTCCAGGCCGTTGCCGGGGCCCAGGTGAGTGTCGCCGAGAGCTGTCTCTCCCGCGACTCCTGCAGTCCCAGTTGCGACAGCCGGTAAGCATCCGTCGACGCGGAGCCCTCCAGGGAGGCATTGAGAGCTGCGGTAATGATCCATGTGCCGCGCAAGTTGACGAACTCTCTGTCGCGCGGCGCATAGTCGTACGCGCGCAGCAGGGGGTTCTCGGCGATGGGCAATCCCGCGACGTCGAAAGCGGAAGCATCCCGCCGCGCACTGCCGCCTTTGACGGTGAAGCTCAGCGCCGGCAGCGGGGTGACGGTTCCGTACGCCCAGGCCTGCAGCTCATCGAGATAGGTCAGCACCTGGCCGGGCGAGTAGTGAGTGTCGGTGTAGTCTCCACCCACACCGGCCCGCACCCAGCGAAAGACGCCGTAGTCGGCGCTGCCCTCTAGCCGGGTCCGATCCTCTCCATAGCGCGGCGTCAAGTAGGTGCCGCCCGCAAACGTATCGGTGACGACATAAGCGATCGCAAGCGGCGTCGTGTGATCGTCGCGCCCGTCGTAAGTCGCCCGGCCGCGCATGTAGAGACGGCTTACCGGCGTGAGAGTCAGCGCCAGGGCGTAGTGCGTGAGGCGAATATCCCCGCCGAGCGAGCCCGGCAGAGTGACGGGGTTCGAGACCAGCGTGCTGCCGGGAACGAACGTGCCGTCCTGGGCGAGCCGGCCGTCGGAGGCGAGATAGGTGAGCACCCCGGACCAGATGGGAAGAGTGGCTTCGCCCGAGACCGAGACTTGCTGCAGATCGTTATCGGGCGGCAGCGCGAGGAGGCCGGAGGTCGACCCGGTGACGACGGCCAAGTAGGGATTCTGGAAGATGAGCTCGTCTGTCTCGTCGTCGAACCACGAGCCGCTGTAGGCGAGCCGGACGCTCGCCACCCGGCCCGCCCAGAGCGCCCCGCCCTCGAAGCTGTCGGTCACGTAATCGAACGGCTCGGGAAGCTGAATCGCCTCGGTGAGAAAGCTCGCCCCGGTGGCATCCGTTCCGGTGTGCTCGGAACGATTGAAATCGCCGAAGACCGTCCAGACGCTGCTCGCGAAGTACTTGCCGCTCAAATCGAGCGTGCGGCGGTCCGACTCGATGCGCACCGCTTCCAGGCTCGGATCGAGCGCCGTCATGCCGGCGGTGGAGTTGCTGCTCACCCAATCGGAAGGCAGCACGAGTCGGCCGGCGCCGTCACTGCGGTACGGTGTCTGTGTCGTGTCATAGTCGCGGAACGGCTGACCCTGATAGGTCAGCCGCACCTCATAACGGCCTTCCTGGCCCGTGGTCACGCGGGCGCTGCGTGAGGCGAGCCCGACATTGTGGGTCTCGAAGCCGCCGTAGAGGCCCTTCTTCGTACGCCATTGACCGTTGGCATCGGCCTGTACGTATGCGCCGTTGTGATCGACACCGGTGTAGCGCCCGGAACTCGCGTTGGCCCCGTCAGCATACGCAACACCCCCCTCGATCCTGGCGCTCGTGCCCGTGTAGAACGGGCAGTGCGAGCACGTCCAGCCACTCGTATCAGGCCGAGGCGGATCGGCGTGCGCTGCCCCCGCCGCGAGTGCTGCGGCGACGCTCGCCACGACGATCGATCGCGCCGGCAGTGGGCGCTCGACCGGCGGCAGGCCCCTTGCGTTGCGGCGTCGACGATTTCCCGAGCGCATCGGCCAGTTCTCACGCTACCGCATCAACGCACGGCCCGAAGGACTGTTCGAGCCGTGAACCTGGGAGTGACAGTTGACGCAGCCGCCGACCAGGAGGTACGGGTTCGGCATCCCGTCCGGCGTCCCGGGCAATCCCTGCGGACCATACGGCACCGCCGGATGCCCTGCGGCATCGTGGCATTGCTGACAGAGCATCGGCGGGCGTTCCTTGAGCAGCGCCTGCTGCACCGAGCCATGCGGCGTATGACAGTTGTCGCAATCGTCGGTGACTGGCTGGTGCTCCCAGAGAAACGGGCCTCGCAGCTCCGAGTGGCAGCTCGTGCAGGTCTCGCTGACGGTGCTCTTCACGAGCATCGCGGGCGCGACGGAGCCGTGCGGATCATGACAGGATGCACAGTCCATCGTGCCCTCGGGCACCGGGTGGTGAAAAGGCTGGATGAAGTCCGCGGCGATCGCCTGATGACACTTGGCGCATACCGCCGCCTGCGTGACCTGCGCGCGCACAGGATCCGACGCGGAGTGGACCTGATGACAGTCCGCGCAGCTCACACCGTTCGCGGCATGCGCGCTCGAGGCCCAGGCGTGGGCCACGCTCGACTGATGGCACGTGAGGCACATCGCGTTCTGCTTGGCTACGGGCGTCGGCGATCCGCGCCCAAACACGACGATACCCGCGGGCTGCGCGCCGAACGCCTTGACGTGAGCGCCCCCGGGGCCGTGGCACGCCTCACACTGCAATCCGCCTTGGCCGAACGGGCCACGCGGATCCCCCGGGCGGGCGTGCGCCGTGCGGAAGATCGTCATCAACTGCGCGTCGCTGCCGTGACACATGAGGCAGGTATCGGCACCATGATCGCTGTAGCCCAGGCTCGCGGGGGTGTTGGCAGGCTTCGGTGGCCCCGCGGGCTCCGCTGCAAGCGCGTGCGCCGCAAAGGCGAACATCCACATGACGGCCGTAATCCACGGCAGGAGAGCGGCGCGCAGGCTGGTGATCCGCATCTGCTCCCTGCCGCGCAATCAATTCGGGAAGGATGCGAGGCTGTGCACGACCGCGACGTCCGCCACGCCGCCCGCGCCGTGGCAGAGACTGCACGTCTCGACCAGCGGCGACCCGTTGTCGGTCGATACGAGACCGCCGGTCGCCGTCTTGGTCGCCGTATAATTGCCACCATTTTGCTCCATGTGCGCCTGGGAGGTCGCGTCCGTATGGCAGCTCGAGCATACCGCCGTGTTGGGTGAAGTCACGACGTCGTCGGTGAGCGTGGTACGGTTGTTCGAGACGGTCGTCGTGCCCTGCACCACCGAGTCGTTGACGGGATAGTAAGTGCCGGGCGTGCTGCTCGTGCTGCTGATGTGGCAGGCGTCGCAGTCCTCGAGGTTGCCCGGGTACGCCACTTTGAAGGTAGTCGGATTCGCGCCAAAGGAGCAGATGGTGACGCCGCTCGGATAGATCGGGTTGCCGCTCGAGTCGGTCGCGCCCGACGCATGGATCTCGTGGATCAGGACCTTGAAGTCGATCGGCTGCTCCGGATTCGCCCCCGTGGTACCAGCCGGTGCACAGAGTCCCGAAGCCGCCGTGTGCATGCCGATATCGGTCGCATCGGGGTTGTGGCAGCTCGCGCACAGCTCGATGTCGTCCGTGCGGTTCTGACCGTGTAGCGTCAGCACGCGGTGGCAGGCGTCGCACTTGGTGATGTCCACCACGTCGCGGCGCGCCTGCGGCGTCGAGTCGGTGACGGCGAACGTCGATGTCACACCGGCGATACCCAGCTCGACGTTCGTCGTACCGCTGCCGGAGAGATTTGCGAGCGCTTCCACCGCGCGGCCCTCGACCGACATGGCGCCCGATCCGATCGCCCCCGCCGGCACCGGAATCGGCGAGGTGGCGGTGAAGGTGCCGTTGCTGTTGGCGGTCGCCCCGGTCTTGAAGCTGATCGATACCGGCTGGTTGGGCGTACCGGTGGCGGGACCGGTAGCGCTGTTGGTGCCCACGTTGTTGAAATCGACGGTAGGCCAGGCCATATCGACGCTCAACGCCGAGCCCGATTGCTGGAATGGACCCGATGGATCCTGGATGTTGTAGGGCGCGTTGCCGTTGGTCGGGTCGACCACCTCGATCGTGACGGAGGGCGTATCACCCGGGGCGGTGTTCGCGACGCTCACGATCTGATACTGGAATTTCGGCGCTGCCGAGTCCACTGCCGTGGTGTGCGCCGCCACCACCTGGATGGTGCCGTTGTCGATGGTGCTCGTCGGGCCGTGGCAGGTCGCGCACTGGGTGTCGTTCGCCGGGAGATTGCCCGCGGTATGGTTGAGCCCGGTCGCGAAATCGATGTTGTCGTGGCACGAGCCGCAGGATGCAGAGCTAGGGATGGAGGCATAGTTGCCCGACTGGGGGGCGTTGGTATCGTTCGGGGTGTGGCAGGTCGTGCAGAAGCGCGTGCCGGAGCCCGAGACGGCGCTGTTGTTGTTGCTGGCGTCGGTCTGCGGATAGGCGACATCGCTGAAGTCGTCGATGGCGCCGCCGTGGCCGAAGATGTAATAGTGCGTGCCCGCGAGCACGCTCGGCAGATCGTCTCCCATGTGAATCTGGTGGATCATCACGTTGAAGGCGAGCGAGTTGCCGCTCGAGGGATCGATGGTGCTCGGATTGTGGCAGACCGCGCAATACTGGACTTCCGTGCGCGCGCCGCCGTGGAAGGCGAGCTGCTGGTGGCAGCCGACGCAAGCGGTATCGTCGACTTCGTCGTCGGCATCGAGCCCGGTCGTCGCACCCGTCGAGGGGATGAATGTGTAGACAGGGCTATTCGCGGCAGCAAGCCCGCGGATCTCGAGCCCCACCCGATGCACCAGGGTCGGAACGTAGGTCACCACCGGATCGGAGGCGATGTTTTTATTGAAGGTGTATTGATAGGTGCCGTCGCCGTTGTCGACGAATGTCCCCGAGCTACCCGACTCGGTCGTGGCTTCAGGCTCCGCGGTGGTCCCGACCACCGGATCGGAGCTCGTACCGGTACCTGCTGCGGCGGGATTGACCATGCTGTAGATGTAGGACTGCCACTGGGACGTCACCAGCGGAGCGGGTGCAGAGAGTCCCGGAAAGGCATTCAGCTGCGTCCCCGGGGGGACGAGCTTCGCGATGGCGAAGCTGACATCCGCCGCCGGCAGCCCCGAGAGCGGTACGCCGTTCTCATCGACCAGCGAGAATTTCACCACCGGCTGCGCCGGGCTCGAGGAGGCAACCGTCACCGAGGTGATGGTGGCTTTGATCTGCGTGGCAGTCGTCACGCTGATCGCGGTGACCGGGCCGGTCGCTCCCGAGGGACCGGTGGGTCCGGTGGCGCCGGTGGCACCGGCCGGTCCCTGTGCGCCGGTACTACCCGTGCAGCCGGCCAGCAAAGCGGCTGCCGCGAGGCTCCCCAGGAGTCCTGCCACCGGAGTGGCTCTCGAGATCGTGCGCATTGGTTCTTCTCTCTTCCGCCGGGCACCCTCCACCGTTCCCTGGTCTCGACCGAGGGCAAAATCCTATCCCTGCGGCACGCCGCGACGGTATAGGGGTTTTCCGCAGTGGCGCTATCGTCCTCATCTTTCCAGCTCGACGCGGGCGAGCAACAGCTCGTCCCCGGAGAGGAGCTCGGTCCGCCAGCCTCCGCAGGCGGTGCACAGCAGGCTCGAAGCGCTCACCTCGCACTCCGCGCCACACTCGCGGCAGCGCACACGCACGCCCGGACGCTCAATGATGAGTGCGGCATTCGCTGCGGGAGTGCCCGCGCTCGCCAGCGGATAGGCGCTCTCGAGCAGCGCCGGCTCGACACCCGAGAGCGGACCGATCCTCACCGTGATGGCGATGATCCGCCGCGCCTGCTGCTCGCGGGCCACCCCCGCGACCTGAGCGAGCAGCGCCTGGCAGATTGACAGCTCGTGCACGCCTCGACCCCCTCTCAGTGCCGCCGCTCAGACCACCTTCACCCGCAGGAGCTCCTCACCGTTGGGGTCCGTCAGGTGCACGGCACAGGCGAGGCAAGGGTCAAAGCTGTGGATGGTCCGCAGGATCTCGAGCGGCTGCGAGAGGACGGCGAGCTGCTGCCCCTTCAGCGCCGCCTCGTACGGCCCGTCCTGACCCCGCGGGTCGCGGGGCCCCGCGTTCCAGGTGCTCGGCACCACCGCCTGGTAGTTGCTGATCAGCCCATCATCGATCACGACCCAGTGAGCCAGCGCGCCGCGCGGCGCCTCCATGAATCCGACACCTTGCGCGTGTCGCGGCCAGCTCGAGCGGTCCCAGAGGTCCGGGTTGAACGTGCGCACGTCACCGCCGTTGATGTTGGTCATGAGCTGCTGGTACCAGCCGGACAGCGCATCGGCGATCAGTTGCGTCTCCAGGGCGCGCGCGGCAGTGCGTCCCATGGTGGAGAAGAGCGCATCGAGCGGCAGATCGAGCTGCGCGAGCGCCTTGCCCGCCAGCTCGCGGGTGGGCTCGTGGCCGCTCGCGTACAGCATCAACACGCGCGCCAGGGGTCCCACCTCCATGACATGACCGTTCCAGCGCGGGGACTTGAGCCACGAATAGCTGCCCTGCGGGTCGAGGTGATCGTAAGGGGGCTTCGGACCGCTGTACCGGAGCGTCGTCTGCCCCTCGTAGGGGTGAAGCCCCGAGTCCTTGCCGGTGCTGTACTCATACCAGGAGTGGGCGATGAATTCCTGGATCTCGGACTGCGTATCGAGGTTCACCTCGTGAATGTGGCTGAGATCGCGGCCGAGAATGGCGCCGCGCGGAACCATCATGTGCTTGGGCTCCGGCTCGCCGCGCGTGGGAAAATCCCCGTAGCAGAGAAAATTGCCGACGCCCTCGCCATGACCCGGAGTGAACCAGTCCTTGTAGAAGGAAGCGATGGCGAGCGTGTCCGGTAAATACACCTGCGCCACGAAGGACTGCATCTGTTCGATGATCTGCCCCACCCGCGCGAGGCCGACGCTGTTCACGGCCGTGGTGCCAGTGCCGCCCGCCTCGTGCACGCTGATGGCCGCGGGACTGCCGCCGACCACGAAGTTCGGATGCGGGTTCTTGCCGCCGAAGATCGCATGCAGCTGCGCCACCTCGCGCTGCCAGGCGAGCGCATCGAGGTAGTGCGCCACCGCCATGAGGTTCGCCGCCGGAGGCAGCTTGTAGGCCGGATGGCCCCAGTAGGCATTGGCGAAGATTCCGAGCTGGCCTGACTCGACGAGCTTCTTCACACGCGTCTGCACATCGGCAAAGTAACCGGGCGAAGACCTCGCGTACGGCGAGATCGACTGGGCAAGCTCGGAGGTGGCTTTCGGATCGGCGGAGAGCGCCGAGACGACATCCACCCAATCGAGCGCGTGCAGATGGTAGAAGTGCATCACATGGTCGTGCACGAACTGCGCGCCGATCATCAGGTTGCGGATCAGATTCGCGTTGCGCGGAATGTCGTACTTCAACGCGTCCTCGACCGCGCGCACCGAAGCGATACCGTGCACCAGCGTGCAGACGCCACAGATGCGCTGAGCAAAGGCCCATGCGTCCCGAGGGTCGCGGCCGCGGAGGATGATCTCGATACCGCGCACCATGGTCCCGGAGCTCGATGCGCGAGTGATCACATTACCGTCCATTTCGGCCTCGATCCTGAGGTGTCCTTCGATGCGAGTGACCGGGTCGACGACGACCGTTTGTGCGCTCATCGGGCCTGCTCCTGAAGGTGATCGGCCACGAGCTCGAGGAGACTCTGCGGCGTCTTCTCCCAATCGAAGTGCCGCTTGGCATCGTCGAACGTGCGCCGGCAGTCCGAGCAGCTCGTCAGGAACGTGCGCGCCATGGTGTCGTCGATCTCGCGCAGCTTGTTTTCCATGGCGCGATAGCGCAGCTTCGCGGCTCGCTCGATGTCGACCACCCCCCCGCCGCCGCCGCAGCAGTAGTCGAAGCCGACGTGGTGAGTCATCTCGTTCGGCACGATACCGAGCGCCCGCATGATCTTGCGGGGGGCCTCCATCACGCCGGATTTGCGCACCAGCATGCATGGATCGTGGAATGCCGTGGCGCCCGCATCCGCCGGACGCAGTTTGAGCCTCCCTCCATCGAGCGCCTCGGCGATGTACTCGGTGATGTGGCGGACCTCGAAGGGAAGCGGCGCCCCGTAGAGCTCCGCAGCCTGCCAGCGAAGCACAGAGTAGGCATGGCCGCATTCCGGCACGATCAGCACCTTGGCCTGACAGGCAATCGCCTGGTCGATGAGCCGCCGGCTGATGTCGCGCTGCCAGTCGCGTGCCCCGGCATAGTAGCCGTAGTTCTCTGCGATCAGTCCGTCGCTGCGGAAGGTGCAGGGGACCTCGAGGTGCGCCATGACACGCGCGAGCGATGCGACGGCTTTCGGGTACTGCTCGATGTCGGTTCGCGAGACCGTGAGCATCACGTCGGCCTGCGGCGCATCGAGTGGAATGCTCACGCCGAACTGTCTGCCGATCGCGAGGAGCTTCTCGCGATAGGGCTCGGCGGTTTCTTCAGGTTGCCCCGTGCGCTGCTGGCGGGCGGCCTTCTCGTAAAGCTCCTTCGGCGCGAGGCCGGCCTCGAACATCCCCCGACGAGCCTGCTCGATGAGCGCCGCCACATCGATGCCCATCGGGCAGATGAGCGAGCAGCGCCCGCACATGTTGCAGCTCTCGTAGAGGAGGTGCTGCCACTCCTCGAGCTCCGCGACCGAGATATCGCGCTTCAAGCCTAGCCAGCGGTAAATCGGCGCGAACGCGCTCGCCTCCCGCTTGAACACCTGCTTGAAGGGCTCGACCTTCAGGATCGGGGTGTACTTGGGGTCTTCCGTGGCGACATAGAAGTGGCAGGCCTCGGCGCAGATGCCGCAATGGATGCACGACTCCAGGCGCAGCGCGCTCAGAGCCCCGACCTCGCGCGCAAAGCCGCGCATGGCCCCGGCGAGGCGCTGCTCGGACTCCATCGCCGATTCCTCCGGCGCCAGGCTGGCGCGCAGCTCCGCGGCGGGAGTACTCATGACGGCGCTCCCCTTCGGGTCAGCAGATAGCCATCGATGGCCCGCGTCGGGAAGAGATAGAAGGCGTGCATCAGCTTGCCGAGCGGGAACCAGACGAGCAGCAGGTCGAAGCTCAAGATGTGCAGACCGAGGACCGTCGGGTATGGGCCGCCCACATGCGCCGTCGCCATGAGTCCCGTGACGATCACCAGCGTCACGACGAACCAGCTGAAGTAATCATCGAAGTTCGAGAGTCTCCTCAGCACCCGATGCGTCACGCGGCGAAAGAGCACCGCGAGCAGCAGTGTGAAGGTGATGACCGAGATGATCGTCGTGACGCTGTTCGGCAGGGTCGGCCAGTGAAGGCCGACGAAGCTGCCGAAGAAGGCGACATGCGGTGCGAAGAAGAGGATCACGAGAAAGAGGCCGATGTGATAGGAATACCCGAGAGCCTCGCCTGCCCCGGTGCGCGGGATGAACTCTGGGTGCGGCCAGGAGCGCGAGCCAATGGCCTTCAATCCGCCGAGGAGCGAGCTGGCCATGCTGCGCCGCGGCTCGCTCAGATCGCGCCTGTGCATGAGCAGCAGCACGTTGATGAGCCGCCAGGCGACGCCGAGGAAGAAAAAGATGAACGCGGCCTTGAGAGCCGGACCGCGCGCGAAGTTGACGAGGTCCATGGTCATTCCTCTTTTTTCTCGTGAGAGTCTTGCTCCGGGCCTTGCAGATGCCTCGTGCGGCGTCCCGCGAGGAGCACACTGCCGGCGCCGATCACCGCGCCCGCGACCGCCGCGCCCACCGCGAGCTCCGCTGCCTGCGCCGGGCGCACCTCGCCCGCCTTCCCCCAGCGGGGTGTCGGAATCGGGCTGTAGAAGCTGCCGCCGTCCCAGAAATCGGGCTCGGCGCAGCCGAGGCAGGGATGTCCCGACTCGATCGGAAAGCTCACACCGCCGTTCCACTTGACCGTGGCGCAGGCGTTGTACGTTGTCGGGCCCTTGCAGCCGAGCTCGTAGAGGCACCAGCCGCTGCGTGCGCCCTCATCGTCGAAGGACTTGGCGAACTGCCCGCGATCGTAGAACGGCCGCCGGTAGCAGCGATCGTGGATGCTATTGCCGAAGAACACCGTCGGGCGCAGATGAGCGTCGAGCTCGGGCACCCGGCCCAACGTGACGTATTGTAGCAGCGTGCCCGTGATGACCTCGGCGATCGGCGGGCAGCCGGAGACGTTGACGATCGGCTTGTCGCGAATGATGTCCGATACCGCTCGGGCGCCGGTTGGATTGGGGTTCGCGAAGGGGATTCCCCCGAAGGAGGAGCAGGTGCCGACACAGACGATGGCGGCCGCCCCGCGGGCACAGTCGGTGAGGATGTCGAGCGCGCTGCGACCAGCCGCGCAGTCGTACACCCCGCCCTCGCCCGTCGGCACCGAGCCGTCGACGACCAGGAGGTACTTGCCGTAATTCGCCTTCATCGCCTGAGCGCGCGCCTCCTCGGCCTGCTGGCCCGCGGCGGCCATCAGGGTGTCGTCGTAGTCGAGTGAGATCACGTTGAAGAGCAGGCTCTCGATGGTCGGCGCGAAAGAGCGCGTCAGCGACTCCAGGCAACCGGTGCACTCCTGGAACGAAAGGTAGATCACGGACGGCCGCCGCGCCGCCCGTAGCTGCTCGGCCATCGCGCGGCCGGCGAGCGGCGGCAGCGCGAGCACCGAGGCCATCGCCGTGCAATACTTGACGAAGGCGCGCCGGCTGACACCATTGCGGTCCAGCAGCTCACCGATGGTCGGTTGCGGGTCAGATCGTGACACGGGTGCTCTCCCCTTGCGGCGCGGCCGCGGTGCGGGCCATTTCGCGCAACTGCACAGCCCCACGTGTCAGCTCCCCAACCGGGACGATGAGGATCTCCGGTACGCGGGTGATCTCGATGAAGGCGGCGAGGACCTCGCCATCGCAGTCGCGATACTCGGTCCACCAGACGCCCTGCACGCCGGTCTCGCGGATGGAGGAGTCCCCGTCCGCGTGCAATACGATGTCGATCTCGCCGCGACCGAGCGCTTGCGTGAGCCGCTCCCGGTCCGACGGGCTCATCGGGAGGCTGCGCAAGTCGATGGCCGCGGACTCGCCGGTCGCGGCGAGCCGCTCGAGGAGGGTCGCGATCTCGGTGAGGATGGCGGCCACGCCGCCACCGATGGTGCCGGTAGCGGCTGCCGCGGGACGTTGCTCGACGCGGACAGGGATCCTCGCGAGCGGGCTCCCCGGGCTCATGATTGCCACCGCTCGAGCAGCGCCTCGGCTTGGGCTGCGGCGCGCGGCAAAGCGGCCCCGACGGCAGGGGTGACCTCGAGGCCCCAGCGTACTTCGGCAGCCTGGATGCAGATGAGCGCCCGCTGCTCGGGCAGTTCCTCGGCGAGGCGTGCCATCGCCATGACATCGTTGAGGCCGACCTCATGCACGGTGCGGCGGCGCGCCGTGTCGGCGAGGAAGGAGTCCATGGACTCGCCCTCGAAGCAGCGC
>DATJSR010000218.1:0-17787 GCA_035504015.1 Steroidobacteraceae bacterium | reverse complement strand
TGCGATCGCGGGCATCCTGATTCTCTTCATCAACGTGCTCGGGGGCCTCGCCATCGGGGTCATCGGGCACGGGCTCGCCTTCGCCGATGCCGCGCACACCTACACGCTGCTCACGATCGGCGATGGCCTGGTGGCGCAGATTCCGGCGCTGCTGCTCTCGACCGCGGTCGCGGTCATCGTCACGCGCATGTCGGGCAAGCAGGACATGGGGGGCGAGCTCGGCAAGCAGCTGTTCGGCCATCCGCGCACGCTCGGCATCGCTGCCGGTCTGCTCGGCGTCATGGGAGTCATTCCCGGCATGCCGAACCTCGCCTTTCTCACCATCGCAACCCTCTGCGGCGCGGGCGCGTACGCCATCCGCCAGCGCCGTCAGGCGGCGGCGGCAGCCCCGCCACCGCCACCACCGGCGGCGACGCCCGCGGAGTCACGCGAGCTGAGCTGGGAGGACGTGAAGCCGGTCGACCTGCTCGGTCTGGAGGTCGGCTACCGCCTCGTACCACTCGTCAACAAGGCACAAGGCGGCGACCTGCTCGCCCGCATCCGCGGCGTGCGTCGCAAGCTCTCTCAGGAGCTCGGCTTTCTGGTGCCGGCGGTGCACATCCGCGACAACCTCGAGCTGCCGCCAAACGCCTACCGCATCAACATCGGCGGGGTGGCACTGGGCGAGAGTGTCATCTACCCCGACCGCGAGCTCGCCATCAATCCAGGTCGGGTCTTCGGTCAGCTCAAAGGAATCGCCACGCGCGATCCGG
This sequence comes from Steroidobacteraceae bacterium, assembly GCA_035504015.1. GTDB lineage: Bacteria > Pseudomonadota > Gammaproteobacteria > Steroidobacterales > Steroidobacteraceae > JASHUC01. The sequence continues at coordinate 17,035 of DATJSR010000218.1, read as the reverse complement.
CCTTCGGCATGGAAGCCGTGTGGATCGAGCCGAGCGAGCGCGATCAGGCGCAGACACTCGGCTACACCGTCGTCGACCCGAGCACCGTGGTCGCCACGCACCTGAGCCACCTCATCCAGCTGCATGCGCACGAGCTGCTCGGACACGAGGAGGTGCAGCACCTGCTCAGCACGCTCAGCAAGAGCGCCCCCAAGCTGGTGGAGGATCTGGTGCCGAAGGTGCTCTCGATGGCCGTGGTGGTGAAGGTGCTGCAGACGCTGCTCGCCGAGCGTGTGCCCATCCGCAACATCCGCTCCATCATCGAGACGCTGGCCGAGAACGCGGCGCGCACGCAGGACCCGGCCGCACTCACCTCGGCGGTGCGCGTCGCGCTCGGTCGGCAAATCGTGCAGGACATCGCCGGCCTCAACAGCGAGCTGCCCGTGATCACGCTCGATCCGGAGCTCGAGCGGCTGCTGCAGGGATCGGTGGCCAATCCGGCGAGCGCCGGAGCCGTGCTCGAGCCCGGCCTTGCCGAGCGTCTGCAGCAGCGGCTCGCCGAGAGCGCACAACGTCAGGAGCTGATCGGCGAGCCGGCAGTGTTGCTCGTGGCCCCCGCGCTGCGCCAGACCCTCGCCCGCTTCATTCGCGCGAGCGTGCCCGCGATGCACGTGCTCGCGTGGAACGAGATCCCCGACAACCGCAAAGTCCGCCTGGTCACGGCGGTGGGACGCTAAATCATGAAAATCACACGACATACCGCGCCCGACATGCGCCAGGCTCTGAAGGCCGTGCGTGAGCAGCTCGGCGCCGATGCCGTGATCCTCGCCTCGCGGCGTACGCCGCAGGGCGTCGAGGTCACCGCGGCGATGGACTTCGACGCCGAGACGCTCGCGACGGAGGCCGATGCGGTTGTGCCTGCGCAAGCGCCCGCGCCCCTCACGGCTACCCCGCCGCCGACCGCCCTTCCCAGGCGACCCGCCCTCGGCGCGGCGCGTGCTCAGACCGAGCCGCCGAGCCTCGGCTTGGCACCCGCCGCGCGCGAGTGCGCTTTCGACGCGCCCGAGTCCGAGCTCGTCGCGCCAGCGCTGATGAGCGCCATCACGGAGGCGGCGCTCGGCCCCCCCGCGGCGCTCTCGCCAACCGTACCGCTGGCGCCAAGCGTACCGCTGGCGCCAATCTTGCCGCTCGTGCCCGCGGCACTGGCGCCGCCATCGACGGCCGAGCCCGCCGCCTGCTCGCGCCCGGGTGCACCCGAGACCGCGCCGGCGGTGATCGCCATGGAGAACGAGCTCAAGACGTTGCGGCGGATGCTCGAGACGCAGCTCGCGCAGCTCGCCTGGAAGGACCTCGCACGCCGCGCGCCCATTCATGCCGAGATGCTGCGTGAGCTTACCGAGGTGGGCATTGCGCCCGATCTCGCCACGGAGGTCGTTGCGCAGATTCCTCCGAACGTCGAGCTCGCCCAGGCGCGACGGCTCGGCATCGCGAGCATCGCCCAGCGCCTGCTCGTGACCGGGGACCAGTGGTTGCAGCAAGGCGGCACGATCGCCCTCGTCGGCGCTACCGGCGTGGGCAAGACCACGACGCTCGCCAAGCTCGCCGTGCGCTGGGTGTTGCAGCACGGCCCTCGCGACCTCGCCCTCATAGCGGCGGATGCGGTGCGTATGGGCGCTCAGGATCAGGTGCACTCGCTCGGGCAGCTGCTCGGTGCGCAGGTGTACACGCTCGAGGACTTCACCGAGCTGCCGAGCCTGCTCACCCGCCTGGGCCGGCGGCGGCTCGTGCTGATCGACTCTCCCGGCTCGAGCCAGCGCGATAGCCAGCTCGGGATGCGCCTCACGACCCTCGCGGCCGCGGGGCGCGAGCTGCAGACGACGCTGGTGCTCGCCGCGAGCACCCAGGCGGGCGCGGTGGCCGAGGCCGTGCGGCGCTTCGCGCCGGCCAAACCGACGAGCTGCGTGCTCACCAAGGTCGATGAGGCCGCGAGCCTCGGCGGCACGCTTTCGGTGCTGATGCGCGCTCGCCTGCCGATCTCCTACGTGAGCGAGGGACAGCGCGTTCCGGAGGACCTGCGGCCGGCGCGCACGCTCGAGCTGGTCTCGAGCGCCGTGCAGCTGGCGCAGGCGAGCGGCGCCGCCGCGGATGAGGATCTGCTCAAGAGACGCTTCGGGGAGGTCGCTCATGCGATCGCGTGATACCCGTTTGATGGACCAAGCCAAGCTCGATGGGCTCGTGCGGCCCGTGCAGGTGCTCGCGGTCACCGGCGGCAAGGGCGGCGTCGGCAAGACGAGCGTCGCGGTGAATCTGGCGGCGGCGCTCACGGCGGCCCAGAGGCGCGTGGTGCTGCTCGATGGCGATCTCGGCCTCGCCAACGTCGACGTGTTCCTCGGCCTCTCGCCGCGCTACACCCTCGCGCACGTGCTGCGCGGAGAGCGCACGCTCGATGAGATCCTGCTGCCGACACCGCAGGGCTTTCATGTCGTGCCGGCCGCCTCCGGCGTGGCCGAGCTCGCCAACCTCGATGCGGCGGCGCATCTGGTGCTGGTGCAGGCCTTCAGCGCGCTCGCGACGCGGCTGGACGTGCTCATCGTCGACACCGCGGCCGGTATCGCCCACAGTGTGACACAGCTCTCACAAGCCGCACAGCACGTCATCATCGTGATCTGCGACGAGCCGGCATCCCTGACCGATGCCTATGCGCTCATCAAGGTGCTGAGCCGGCACCACGGCGTCAGCCGCTTCCGGGTGCTCGCGAACATGACGCGCAGCCACGGTGCGGGCGAGGACCTGTTCAGGCGCCTGGAGCGCGTCACGGGACGCTTCCTCGACGTGGTGCTCGAGTTCGTCGGCGAAATCCCCGATGACGAGTGTCTGCGCCGCGCCGTCCGGGCGCAGCGCTCGGTGCTCGAGACCTTCCCGTCGAGCCCCGCAGCGCTGGCATTCAAGAAACTCGCTGCCCGTGCCGATAAATGGCCGGTACCTGCGGGTCCGCGCGGCAACATCGAGTTCTTCGTGGAGCGGCTCGTACAGCGGCCCCCGGTGCGCCTGGAGGTCGTTTCGTGAACGCCACCAGCGCTTACACGGCTCATGGCCCGGGTGCCGACGCCGAGGCGCTCGTGACGCGCCACGCAGAGCTGGTCAAGCGCATCGCCTACCATCTGGCGGGCCGGCTGCCGGCCTCCGTGGACGTGGCCGATCTGATCCAAGCGGGCATGCTGGGTCTGCTCGAGGCAGCGGCGAACTTCACCGCCAATCGAGGCGCGAGTTTCGAGACGTACGCCGGGATCCGCATTCGGGGTGCCATGATCGATGCATTGCGCAAGCTCGACTGGGCGCCGCGCTCGGTACACCGCAAGACGCGCGCCGTGGCTGCGGTGGTGCGCGAGATCGAGCGCGAATCGGGCCGCGAGGCGCGCGATGCCGAGATCGCCGAGCGGCTCGGTGTGTCGCTGGAGGAATACCACGCCATCCTGCAGGACGCGGCAACCTGCCGGCTGACGAGTCTCGATGAGGTGACGGCCGCGGCGACGCCCGATGCCGCCGATCCGTTTCGCGAGACGGCGGACGAGGACTTTCGCGCCGCGCTCGCCCGCGCCATCGAGGGATTGCCCGAGCGCGAGAAGCTGGTGATGTCGCTGTATTACGGCGATGAGCTGAATCTGAAGGAGATCGGTGCGGTGCTCGGCGTCACCGAATCTCGGGTCTGTCAGCTGCACGGTCAGGCGCTGGTGCGCCTGAAGGCGCGGCTCGTCGACTGGCGGGACGGACGGGCGCACGAGGCGCCCTAGAGAGCGAGGAGGCAGTGAGGTGAGCAAAGAGATTCGTTTCCTGGTGGTCGATGATTTCTCGACCATGCGGCGGATCATCAAGAACCTGCTCCACGATCTGGGCTATCAGCACGTGGTGGAGGCGGACGACGGCAAGACCGCGCTGCCTTTGCTGCAGAGCGGGGACTTCGATTTCCTGATCACGGATTGGAACATGCCCGGAATGCCCGGACTCGAGCTGCTGAAGGCAGTTCGCGCGGACGCCAAGCTGGCGAAGCTGCCGGTGCTGATGCTGACCGCGGAGGCCAAGCGCGAGCAGATCATCGAAGCGGCGCAGGCGGGCGTGAACGGCTACGTCATCAAGCCCTTCACCGCCGAGACCCTCAAAGAGAAGCTCGACAAGATACTCGGGGCCGCCGGCAAGTAACACGCGGCGGTCATAAGGTACGACTTCAAAGCCGCGGGCGCGGCGGGTGCGATTCTCATGGCAGATTCCTCCATCAAGACTCGGTACGGTGCGCGCATCGAGGCGCTCACCGCGGCGCTCGCGAGCGAGGACGAGGCACGCCTGCTCGCCGTGCTCGACGATCTGGCGAAGGAGCGCAGCCCGGAGCTGCTCTCGGACGTGCGGGACGTCACGCAGACGCTGCAGTTTGCCCTCGAGCGCTTTCGCCTGGACGCGCGCCTCGCGGACTACGCGGAGAAGGACATTCCGGATGCGCGCCAGCGCCTGGCGCACGTGCTGCAGATGACCAACGAGGCCGCGCACCGCACGCTCGACCTGGTCGAGCGCTCTGCGCCCCCCGCCGAGCGTACCTCCAAGGCCGCGGCCACTCTCGCTCCGCTGTGGCAGCGCTTCCGGGAGCGCACTATCGAGCCACGCGCGTTCCACGAGATGACGAAGCGCGTCGATGCGTTTCTGCCAGCCGTGCACCGGGACGCCGAGCTCATCCGGCGCAACCTCGCGGAGGTGCTGCTCACGCAGGGTTACCAGGACCTCACCGGCCAGATCATCCGCGGTGTGATGCAGCTCGTGGCGGAGCTCGAGGCCGCCCTCGTCGAGTTGAGCAGACTCTCCGGCGCGAGCGGCAAGGAGGCCCCGCAGCGCCCCGAGCGCCCCGAGCACCCCGAGCACCCCGAGCACCCGGAGCGGCCTCCAAACGGCCTACATGGTCCCGCGGTCCCGGGTGTGACTCAGGGCGAAGTGGCCTCCGGCCAGCAGGACGTGGACGCCCTGCTGTCGGACCTGGGCATGTGAGGCCGCGCCGCCGTGCGCGCAAGGGATGACCTCTGGACATTCTGAGCGTCATCGGGCTGATCCTCGCGGTCCTTGCGATCGTGGTGGGTGCAGTGCTCAAGGGTGCGGGTGTGCACGCGCTGGTCTCGGCCGCCGCCTTCACGATCGTCGTGGTCGGCACCTTCGCGGCGATCTGCGTGCAGACGCCGCTCACGGTGATGAAGCACGCGTTCTCCATCTTCCCCTGGATCATGCGTCCACCGCTGCTCGAGCCGGAGAACATGATCCGCAAGATGGTCGAGTGGAGCAACATCGCACGCAAGCAAGGCCTGCTCGGCCTCGAGCCGCTGCTCAACAAGGAGCCGGACGACTTCGTGCGCAAGGCGCTGCAGCTCGTGGTCGACGGCAGCGAGCCCGATGCCATCCGCAACGTCATGGAGGTGGAGCTCAACACCCGCGAGCACGCCGACACACTCGGAGCCAAAGTGTTCGAGGGCATGGGCATCTACTCACCGACCCTCGGCATCATCGGCGCGGTACTCGGGCTGATGGCCGTTATGCAGAATCTCGCCGACCCGTCCAAGCTGGGCCACGGCATCGCTGCCGCCTTCACGGCCACCGTCTACGGCATCGGCCTCGCCAATCTGTTCTTTTTGCCGGTTGCTTCAAAGCTCAAGGTGGCCATCCAGGCGCAGACTCAGGTCCGTGAGATGGTCATCGAGGGCATGATGTCGATCGCGCAGGGTGAGAACCCGCGCAGCATCGAAGCCAAGCTGCAGGGTTATCTGCATTAAATCAAATGGCTCGCAGACGCCGCCACAAGCATGAGGATCACCAGAACCACGAGGCGTGGGCGATCCCCTATGGCGATCTGATCACACTGCTGCTCGCCTTCTTCGTGGTCATGTATGCCATCTCCACGGTGAACGAAGGCAAGTATCGGGTGCTCTCGGACTCGCTGTTCGCCGCCTTTCGCGGCACCCCGCGCACCATGGAGCCCGTGCAGGTCGGCGACAAGCAGGTGGGCTCGGGAGCGGACATCAAGACGAGCATCGTGCAGCAGGCCGTGCTGCAGGGGCAGCCGCGCTCGCTCCTCGCACCGCTGCCGGTCAAAGCCGACGACGCGCGCCCGTTCCTGCGTCCCACAGCCGCCGAGCAGCGCGAGCTTGCGCACGCCGCGGCCGTGGCGCGCAGCCTCGATCGCGTCGCCGACGAGGTGGTGCGCGCCACCGATGAGCTGGTGCGCGCCAATCTGGTGTTCGTGCGGCGCAAGAGCGATCGCATCGAGGTCGAGATCCGCACGGACATTCTCTTCCCCAGTGGCAGCGCCACGCTCTCGGCGGGCGCGCAAGAGGTGATCACGCGCCTTGCCGTCGCGCTCAGGCCCTTTCCCAATCCCATCCGCGTCGAGGGTCATACCGACAGCCGGCCGATCAGAACGATCGCCTTTCCCTCGAACTGGGAGCTCTCCGCTGCCCGGGCCGCGAGCGTCGTGCACCGCTTTGCGGAGACCGGGATCGATCCGGCGCGGCTCTCGGTGATCGGCTATGGGCAGTTCAAGCCCGCGCAGCCCAATACCAGCGTCGAGGGTCGCAACGCCAACCGCCGCGTCGTGATCGTGGTGCTGTCTACGGATGCCCCGACCGATGATGGCGCGACGCAGGCCGCGGCAGGCGGCGCCGCTCCGCAAGCGCAAGCCGCGCCGGATGGCGGCGGCGCGCTCTCGACCCCGGCGCCGGCGACCACCGATGCGGCCATCACGCACCCTGCACCTCCCCCGAGCGTCGATGGCACCAGCACCCATCCGGCCGGGCTCGCGAGCCCCGCGATCACGACACTCGGCACCAGCACACACTGAGGCATTTGCCGGCCCGCGCACCGCGCGCGTGGCACGGATTCTGCAGCTCTCCGGTCATTGAGATCGAGAGCGCCGGAAACCCGGCGCCGCTCGCTGCGTTCGCGGGAGCGCCCGCGGAGGATGCAATGACCCACTGGTCGCCACCATCGCTCGATGTACTGCTGCTCGCTGCGCGGGCGGCCTTTCTGGTGTTTTCCTTCGCCCTCGCGGCCGTCGCCTTCACGCGCTGGCGGCGCGTCGCCGAGCGCGACACGGCGCACACGACACAGCACCTGCTGCTGCTGCAGCAGCGACTCGAGCAACTCGAGCGCGCCGTCGCGAGCTGCGAGCCGCGTCTAGCGAAACTCGTCGCGCATCTGGAGGAGCAGCCGGCCGCGGGCTGCGGGCCAGGGGTGAACTATCAGATCGCGATTCGCCTCGCCCGTTCGGGCGCCAAGCCCGCGGAGCTCATGAGTGACTGCGGCCTGAGCCGACAGGAGGCCGAGCTCGTGGCGCGGCTCCATGGACGTGCCCGACGAGTGCAAGGTGCAGGCGTCGCAATCGCCTGAGGCCGAGATTAAGTCGCACCGGGCCGAAGGAGACGCGCTTCACTCTTTGATGCGGACTGCTCAAGTCGGGCTCTACAGGGCCGATAGTTTTCGTGCACCGCGACAACTTCCCGACAGCAGCTCCTGCATGAAGCATCGAGGCTCCCCCAAGCGGCCGTCAGACAGCCGACGCAGCGCGCGCCCGCCCGCCGGGACTCGTGCCTCGAAGCGGCGCACCGCGGCACCACGCCCGCGCACCGGTGAGTCACGACCCGCTCCCATACCCTCGCAGCCCGCGACGACGGTGGTGCTGCCGCCCGAATGCAGCCTGAGCCAGATCGACACGCTGAAGCTGCAACTGGCGGGGCTATCGCAGCAGCCGCTGGCCGTGGTCATCGAGGTAGGCGAGCTGCGCCGCATCGATACGGCCAGCATGCAGCTGCTCGCCGCCTTCGTGCGCGATCGCGGCGCGAGCGCTAAGCCGGTGCGGTTCGCGGGCGACTCACCCGTCTTCGGCGAAGCCGTGCGCCTGCTCGGGCTGGCGAGCGCGCTGCGCGCCGCGACCGAGCCGCCGCGCGTGTAGTCGGAGCAGGGGCATGTCGCTCGATCTCACCCAGTTTCACGAGGCTTTCTTCGAGGAGAGCCGCGAGGCCCTCGATGCCATGGAGGCCGCGTTGCTGCGGCTCGACCCGGGAGCGCCCGATGTGGAGCTCGTGAACACGATCTTCCGCGTAGCGCACTCGATCAAGGGCGGCAGCGCAACCTTCGGCTTCAACGAGATCGCCTCCTTCACTCATAGTCTCGAGACGCTGCTCGATGAGCTGCGTGCCGGGCGGCTCGCAGCCTCACCAACCCTCGCAGACCTGCTACTGCGCTCGGTCGACACCATGCGCAGCATGTTGCGGGCCGTGCAGAGTGGCCAAGCGATCGATCAGCAGCGCGTCGCCGACCTGCAGTTCGATCTCGAGGTGGCCATCGCGAACCGCCCCGCCGCGGCGGCGGCCCCCGCGCAGAAGGCGCAGGCCTCGGCCGCGGCGCAGAGCCAGGCTCCCGGGGAGCCCGGCTGGCGCATCTGGTTTCGCCCGTATGCGCAGTTCTTCGCACGCGGTAACGACACGCTGCGGATGCTGCGCGAGCTCTCGAGCCTGGGTCCGCTGCAGGTGGAAGCAGACCTCTCGCGCCTGCCCGATCTCGTGGCCCTCGATCCACAGAGCTGCGAGCTCGCCTGGGACATCCTGCTCGGCGGTGATGCCGAAGAGGCCCAGATCCGCGACGTGTTCGACTGGGCGACCGGGGAGTGCGAGCTCGAGATCGCACGCATCGAGCGCACCGCCGATGACACGGCGAGCGCCGCAGTCGCGGCACCGCCGGCGGACACGGCGGACGCGGCGGAGGCCGCGATTGCGACCGGCGCCTCGGGCGCGCGCAGCGCACCGCTCGAGGCCGCGCAGGCGGTTCCCGCCGCAGCCCCCACCGCGGCGCCAGCGCGCAGCGAGCCGACGAGCATCGTGGGCGTGGGCGATTCGGGTTCGATTCGCGTCAGTGTCGAGAAGGTCGATGAGCTCATGAACACCGTCGGCGAGCTCGTGATCACGCAGGCGATGCTGAGCCAGTTGGGCCGCACGCTCGAGGGGCCGACGGCCGATGAGTTCCGCACCGGCCTCGCCCAGCTCGAGCGCAACATGCGCGAGCTGCAGGAAAGCGTCATGCGCGTGCGCATGCTGCCGATCAGCTTCGTGTTCAGCCGCTTCCCACGCATGGTGCGCGATCTGGCACAGCGGCTCGGCAAGCAGATCGAGCTCAAGCTCACGGGCGAGCACACCGAGCTCGACAAGACGGTGCTCGAGAAGATCGGCGATCCGCTGGTGCATCTGGTGCGCAACTGCATCGACCATGGCATCGAGCGGCCCGACGTACGGCTCGCCGCCCGCAAGCCCGCCGCGGGGGTGGTGCACCTCGATGCGTGCCATCGCGGTGGCAACATCGCCGTGGAGGTGAGCGACGACGGCGCAGGGCTCGATCGCGAGCGCATCCTGGCCAAGGCACGCGAGCGCGCTCTGATCGGCGCGGCCGACAACCTGAGCGATGAGCAGATTCAGGAGCTCATCTTCCTGCCGGGCTTCTCGACGGCGGAGCAGACCACCGATCTGTCGGGTCGCGGCGTGGGCATGGATGTGGTTCGACGCAACATCAAGGAGCTCGGCGGCAACATCGAGGTGCGCTCGCAGAAGGGGGCCGGCTCGCGCTTCATCATCACGCTGCCGTTGACGCTCGCGATCGTCGACGGGCAGTCCGTCGCGGTCGGCTCGGAGACCTACATCGTGCCGCTCACCTCGATCATCGAGTCTCTGCAGCTCAAGCCCGAGAACGTCAATCGGCTCACGGGCCGCGGGGAGGTCTTCGCCTTCCGCGGCAACTATCTCCCGGTGATCCGCCTGCACGAGATGTTCGGTATTACGCCGCGCTCGCGGGCCCTACACGAGGGCCTGGTGGTGGTGGTCGAGGGCGAGGGTCGCCGGGCCGGGCTCTTCGTCGATGATCTGCTCGGCCAGCAACAGGTCGTGATCAAGTCCCTCGAAACCAACTACGGGCACGTCGAGGGCGTCTCCGGCGCGACGATCCTCGGGGATGGCTGCGTCGCCCTGATCCTCGATCTGCCGGGGCTGATCCGCCTCGGCTCGCTGCGGGCCGCCGCATGAGCGCCCGCCACAGGAGCTGTCCGTGAACCCAGTGCACACGACCCCAGTCGCAGAAGGCACCGTGGCGAGCACCAGCTCGAAGGCGCGCCAGATGCTGACCTTCGTGCTCGGCAGCGAGACCTACGCGGTCGACATCCTGCGGGTGCAGGAGATCCGCGGCTGGGCGCCCGTCACCAAGATTCCGCAGGCGCCCGATCACGTGCTCGGCGTGCTCAATCTGCGCGGCTCGATCGTCCCGGTGGTCGACCTGCGTATGCGCTTTCGCCTCGAGCGCGCCGAGTACACCACCGTCACGGTCATCATCGTCCTGTCGGTGCTGGCGGGCGCCTCGCGGCGCGATTTCGGGGTGGTGGTCGACGGCGTCTCCGACGTGGTCGACGTGAAGGAGAACGAGGTGCGTCCGACACCCGAGCTCGGCAACTGCGGCTCGAGCGATTTCATTCTGGGGCTGGTTCCCGTCGCCGAGCGCATGGTGGTGCTGCTCGACATCGACCGGCTGATCGGCGCCGACCTCGGCGGTCTCGGTAACACCGAGGCGGCCGCCTGAGACGGCCACGCACAACGGTATTCGCAAGGAGATCGCGCACATGCAGTTCCTGGGTCGCCTGCGCCTGTGGCAGAAGCTCGCCGTCCTCATCGTGGCGATGGCCGTACCGAGCGCCCTGCTGGCAGTGTTCTACCTGCGCGAGTCGAACGGCATCGTCAACACCGCGCGCGCGGAGCTCGACGGTGCCCGCTACATGCAGGCATTGGGGTCCGCGCTCGCGCAGATCGCCAATCATCGCAGCCGCTCCCACGCGCTGCTCAACGGCGACACCAGCCGCCGCGATGACGTGATGGCGACGCAGGCCGAGATCGACAAGGCACTCGCCAGTGTCGACACGCTCGATGAGCAGCTCGGCATGCGCTTCAAGTCCACGGCCCAGTGGGAGCTGGTCAAGTCCAGCTGGAGCGCTCTGAAGAGCGGCTTCGCCAAGCTCACCCCCGAGGAGAACATGAAGCGGCACGATGTGCTCATCGAGCGCATCCGGGACTTGATGACCACCGTAGCGATGAACTCCGGCCTCGCGCTCGATGCGGATCCAGTCACCGCCACGCTGATCAGCGCCGCAACCGTCAAGGTGAGCGATGCGCTGGTGGCGCTGAGCGAGCTCAACCAGCACGCCATCGGCGCCGCGGTGCGCGGCTACCTGGGCGGCGATGACCGCATCGCCATTCAGATCTACGGCGCCGAAGTGCAGCGCGACCTCAACGAGCTCGCGGCGCAGCTGCAGTGGACCTCCGCTCAGGCCAAGGCCGGAGTGCTGCCGGCGCTCGATACCGTGCAGCGCGAATACGGCAGCTTCGAGGACGTGGTGTCCAGCAAGGTCCTCAACACCGAGAAGATGGACGTGAATGCGACGCAGGTGTTCGACGCCGGGGTGCCCGCCGGACGCTCGCTGCTCGATCTCTCCAGCGTCAGCTACGATGCCATGCGCCAGGCGCTCGACAGCCGCGCCGCGCGCGCCGCGGGCAGTCGCGACCTGACCGCCGGCGTGGTCGCGCTGGTGCTCGCCCTGGCGCTCGCGCTCTCCTGGCTCATCACCCGGGCGATGTCGCGGCCGATGGCACACGCCGTGCGGGTATTCGGCGCCATCGCCGCCGGACACTACGACAACGAGATCCAGGTCGCCGGCACCGATGAGTGCTCGCAGGTGCTGCAGGCGCTCGGCGAGATGCAGGCGAAGCTGCGCCAGCAGATCGAGTCGGAGCGGGCGCTGGCGGCGGAGAATGCGCGCGTGCGACAGGCGCTCGACAAGGTGTCGACGAACGTGGTCCTCGCCGATGCCGCGCACCGCATCATCTATCTCAACGAGACGGCCGAAGCGACGTTCAACCGTAATCAGGCCGAAATTCGCCGGGCGCTGCCGGGCTTCGACGCCACGCACCTGCGCGGCAGCGCGCTCGAGGCGCTCGGCACCGACTCGGTGCGCGAGCGGCGCAAGCTCGACATGCTCTCCGGCACGGACGTGGAGGAGCGCGTGCTCGGCGCCTGTACCTTCCGCACGGTCGCCAACCCGGTACGCAGCCGCGACGGGGAGCGCATCGGCACCGTGGTGGAATGGACCGATCGCACGCCGGAGGTCGCCGTCGAGAAGGAGATGCAGCACATGCTCGCATCGGTGCTGAGCGGCGATCTCACCGAGCGCATCGCGCTCGCGGGCAAGAGCGGTTTCTTCGAGGCATTGGCGCGCGCCGTCAACCAGCTCGCCGACAACATGGGCGAGATCGTCGCGCGCGTGAAGCATGCCGCGAGCGAGGTGTATCGCGGCGCCGAGGAGATCTCCCAGGGCAACACCAATCTCTCGCAGCGTACCGAGGAGCAGTCCTCCTCGCTCGAGGAGACCGCCTCCTCGATGGAGCAGATGACCTCCACGGTCAAGCAGAACGCCGACAACGCCGGCCAGGCCAACCAGCTCGCGATGGCCGCGCGGGATCAGGCCGAGAAGGGTGGCACGGTGGTGGCGCGCGCCGTCAGCGCCATGACCGACATCAACGACTCCTCGAAGAAGATCGCCGACATCATCGGCGTCATCGACGAGATCGCGTTCCAGACGAATCTGCTGGCACTCAACGCGGCCGTCGAGGCGGCGCGTGCCGGTGAGCAGGGACGCGGCTTCGCCGTGGTGGCGAGCGAGGTGCGCAATCTGGCGGGGCGCTCGGCCACGGCCGCGAAGGAGATCAAGGAGCTCATCCAGGATTCTGTCAAGAAGGTGGGGGACGGCTCCGTACTTGTGACGCAGTCCGGTCAGACGCTCGAGCAGATCGTGGCCTCGGTGAAGAAGGTCTCAGACATCGTCGCGGAAATCGCGGCAGCATCGCGTGAGCAGTCGTCCGGCATCGAGCAGGTGAACCGGGCCGTCATGCAGATGGACGAGCTGACGCAACAGAACGCTGCGCTCGTGGAGCAGGCGACCGCCGCCTCCCAGGCGATGGCGCAGCAGGCGGGTGAGCTCAACGAGATGATGCGTCGCTACCGACTCGAGGACGGTATCGACGCCCGCGTGGCGGGCGGCCGCAGCGCAGGCGGCGAGTCGGCCGTGCGTGGCTCGCGCGCGGAACGCCGCGCCCCGAGCCGCCCGTGGAGCGCAGCGCGCAAGCGCAGTGCGAGCGCCGCAGCGGGTGAGCCGGCCCCAACCGAGCCGCGCCGCGCCGCGGGCTCCAACGGCGGCGATTCGGAGTGGCAGGAATTCTGAGATCGCCGCCGCCCGTGCCACGGGCATGCGGGGCGAGCTCGGACACAGGGTCTCAAGGGACGCAACGGAGAATCACGATGGCGCGGATACTGGCCGTGGATGACTCGGCCGCCATGCGGCAGATGGTGGGGATAACCCTCACCGGCGCCGGTCACGAGGTGCAGCAGGCGGCCGACGGGCGCGAGGCCCTGAAGATCGCCGAGCAGCAGACGTTCGATCTCGTCATCACCGATGTGAACATGCCGGTGATGGACGGTCTCACGCTGGTGCGCCATCTGCGCAACCTGCCGAGCTACCGCGGGGTGCCGCTGCTGGTGCTCACCACGGAGGCCACCACGGAGAAGAAGCTCGAGGGCAAGGCCGCCGGCGCGACCGGTTGGCTCGTCAAGCCCTTCAATCCGGAGCGGCTGCTGGCAACCGTCGCCAAGGTCCTGAGCTGAACGACGCTGGCACGGCGCCGGCCACATCGCGCCCCACCGTGCGCCGCCCGGCTGCGTGGATCAGCCCGCTCAGCAGGCATCGTTTTCATGAGAACACCGGCGCGAGGCGCCGGCTCACAGCGGAGAAGCGAGACGATCATGATCGACAGAACCCCCTTATACGCGAGCCTCATCGCTCTACTGACGACGCTGCCGGCACGCGCCGATTGCGTGCTGCCGCCAGCGCCGAGCAAGGTGCCGGACGGCACCTCGGCGAGCGAGCAGGAGATGCTGAGCGCGATGCAGACGCTGAAGCAGTACGACGGCGACGTGAACATCTACCTCAAGTGCCTTGAGTTCGAGGAGAAGCAGATGCGGCTGTCATCGGGCGAGCGCGAGACGAAGCACAACACGGCGGTAGCGCAGCTGGAGAAGGTCGCCTCGAAGTTCAACGAGCAGGTGCGGGTGTACAAGTCGAAGCACGGCTGAACCGACGGCGCGCCGCCCGCCATGCGGCGGCTTTCCACCGGCCCGATCAGACTCGGAACCGCATGATGACTCACAGAATCGAGGAACGAGAGGCAGCCGTCGAAGCCGCCGTGGCGCTGCTCGCGCTCGCCATGCACGAGTCGCATGCGCCTGTCGACGTGCTCGGTGGGGCGCTCGAGCGCATGACTCGCTCACTCGCCGTGTTCGCGCACGCCAGCGGGCGGGCCTCGCGGGCCGCAGATGGCGCGGTGGCTGCCGAGCTCGCCGCGGCACAAGAGACGCTCGAGCGCGAGCTGGCGGTGTGCATCGAGAGCCTGCAATTTCATGATCGGCTGATGCAGCAGCTCGCCCACGTACGCGATTGCCTGACCCAGCTCGTGCTGCACGGGCGTGCGGGCACGCTCTCCTTCAGCGAGCTGCGCACGCAGATCGCCGGCCGCCTGTTATCGGACTCGCAGCGCTCGCTGCTCGATTTGCTGTTGCCGCCGGCGGGCACGCATACCCCTGCCGGCGAGCTGCGCCGAATCAATCGCAGCGAGGGCAGCATCGAGCTGTTCTGAAAGCCGTGGCGCGCGCATCGCGAACGCGGTCCCCCGTCCACCTCGGCCGAGCGTCCGAGGCGGCGCGGGATCGCGCGACCATGGCCCAGGCGATCTGCCACAGCGGCAAGCTCGCGCAGCGGCTGCGCGAGTTCGCCTTCGGCAGCGAGGATTTCGAGGTCCTGCGGCGCATCGTCAAGCAAACGACCGGCATTCACCTCTCGGAGCAGAAGCGCGAGCTGGTGTACGGCAGACTCTCGCGCCGGCTGCGCGCGCTCGGACTCACCAGCTTTCGGGACTATCGCGAGCTGCTCGCGCGCGAGCCCGGGGAGCTGGTGCAGCTCACGAACGCCATCACCACCAACCTGACGGCCTTCTTTCGCGAGCGGCATCACTTCGAGTATCTGCGCGCCGAGCTGTGCAGGCTGTGCGACGCCGGCCCGGCCGCACGGCGCCTGCGGCTGTGGTCGGCGGGCTGCTCGACGGGCGAGGAGCCCTACTCCATCGCCATGACGCTGCTCGAGAGCCTGCCGGAGATCTGCCGCTGGGACGTGCGCGTGCTCGCGACCGACCTGGACTCGGACGTGCTCGCGACTGCGCGCGCCGGCGCGTACGGCCCGGAGCGCACGCAGGGCCTGGAGCCGCAGCGGCTGGCACGCTTCTTCGACGAGGAGCGCGGTGCCCAGGGACCCCTGTACCGAATCCGCCCGGAAGTATCGTCACTCGTGACGTTCAAGCAGCTCAATCTCATGCACGCGCTGCCCATGAAGGGGCCGCTCGACGCGATCTTCTGCCGCAATACCGTGATCTACTTCGACAAGGAGACGCAGCGCGAGCTTTTCGCGCGCATCTCGCGCCTGCAGCGGCCGGGCGATCTGCTGTTTCTCGGGCACTCGGAGAGCCTCTTCAAGGTATCCGAGGACTATGCGCTCATCGGGCGCACGATCTACCGGCGTTGCTGAGATGGCCGAATCCGTCGACAAGTTGCTTCGGGACACGCTGCCGCCGGTGATGCACGGCTTCGAGCATCTGCAGCGCTTCTGGGAGCCGGAGACCGAGCGCTGGACGACCAAGATCCTGCCGGGCGAGTACTACGTGACGCGCTACGATGAGGCGATCACCACCGTCCTGGGCTCGTGCATCTCGGTGTGCGTGCGCGATCCGGCGCGGAGCATCGGCGGCATGAATCATTTCATGCTGCCGGAGGAGGCTGCGGGGGCGCGCAACAACTGGCTCGATCCGCAGGTGGGTCTCGCCACACGTTACGGTACGTACGCGATGGAGAGCCTGGTGAACGACATGCTCAAGCTCGGCGCCGCGCGCGAGCGTCTGGAGATGAAGCTCTTCGGCGGCGGACGCATCCTCACCTCGATGACCGACGTGGGCGCGCGCAACATCGACTTCATTCACGCCTTCGTGCGGCTCGAGGGCTACAACATCGCCGCCGAGGATCTGGGGGGCACGCAGCCGCGCAAGATCGTCTACTTTCCCACCGAGGGCCGAGTGCGCGTGCGTCGCCTGCGCGCCATCGAGAACCGCAGCATCGCCGACCGCGAGCAGACCTACCTCGCGAGCCTCGGCGCCAAGGCCGACGGCGGCCCCGTCGAGCTGTTCGACTGAGCGGCGGCAGGGTTGCGCGGCCCATGACACATCCTGCAGGCTCGAGCGCGGAGCGCGGCGCCCAACGGCGCCGCATCCGCGTGCTCATCGTCGACGACTCTGCCCTGGTGCGGCAGATGCTCACCGAGATTCTCTCCGCCGACCCCGCACTCGAGGTCGTCGGCAGCGCCGGCGATGCGCACATCGCGCGCGCCAAGATCAAGCAGTTGAATCCCGACGTTCTCACCCTCGACGTCGAGATGCCGAAGATGGACGGCCTCACCTTCCTGCGCAACCTGATGCGGCTGCGGCCGATGCCCGTGGTGATGGTGTCCTCGCTCACCGAGCGCGGCGCCGACGTGACCCTCGATGCGCTCTCGCTCGGTGCAGTCGACTATCTGCCGAAGCCGCGCATCGACATCGCCGCCACGTTGAAGGACTACGGCGCCGAGCTCATCGAGAAGGTCAAGACCGCCGCGCAGGCGCGCGTGCGCTCGCTCGCCCCGGGGACGCTCGGCAACGTGCCGCCACGGCTGAGCGCCGATGCCATTCTTCCGCGGACATCGGCCGGGAAGCTACGCACGACCGAACGGCTCATCGCCGTCGGCGCCTCGACGGGGGGCACCGAGGCGATCAAGGAGCTGCTCACGCAGCTGCCGGCCGACACACCCGCCATCGTCATC
>DATJSR010000217.1:0-3032 GCA_035504015.1 Steroidobacteraceae bacterium | reverse complement strand
TGATCGCCTATCAATCGCGGCAGGAGGTGTTCGCGCCGGGCGCGACCTACACACGCGGCGACTACGGCGTCGGCCTCGATGCAGGCGCGTCGCTGCTGTTCAAGCTATTGCCGCGGCTGTACGTCGGCGCAGGCTTCGAGTGCCTGAACACCTGCAACGTGCGACTCATTTCCGCGGAGGTGGAGTTTCACCCGGGGCACTGAACTGCGATAGCGGCACGCGCGCAGGTTCTGCGCCGCCCGCCAGCTGGCGCCGCGCCGCATCGAGCACCGCGCGCGCTTCGGTGATGCTCGGGCTCCCGGGTGCGTCGTAGCTCTCATCGGCCTGCAGCGCTCGGCGTGCCCACTGCTCGGCGCCGCGCGCATCCCCGGCAGCGCTCAGCACTCGAGCATGAATGAGCCAGAGGTACGGACCCCAGCGCACATCGTGCGAGGCCCTGAGTGTCGCGAAGGTGCGCTCGGCCGAGGCGATATCCTGCAGCCCCGCGTGCGCATCCTGGTGCAGCAGGTCGATGCGGGCGAGCCCACCCTCGGCGAGCGCGACATACAGCTGTCCCTGATCGTGCACTTTGCTCCAGCGCGCCACCTCGCGGAACTGTGCCTCGGCGCCGGCGATATCGCTCTCCTCCAGCAGGAAGTTCCCCCAGCGCTCACGAATTCGCAGCACCGCGGCACTGTCCGGCCGTCGCGAGCTGGTGTAGGTGTCGAGCACCGCGTGCAGCTCGTGCCGTGCATCCTCGCGCCGGCCGAGCATCTCGTAGGCGAGACCCAGCCGGCCACGCACGCGCGGCAGGTCGTCCGCCTGGGTCGGCTTGGCGAGGAAGCTGCGCTCTGCCGTCTCGAGCAGGGGTACGGCTTCGGCTGCGCGTCCCTCGGCGAGCAGGCAGTACGCGTACATCTCGTTGACCTCGAGCGCCGTGCGCAGGCCTGCATCCTGCGGCGGAATCGAGCGCTTCACCTGCTCGAACATCTGCTGCGCCCGCAGACGGTCGCCGCGCCAGTGCACGAGCAACGCATAGCTCGCCGCGGGCACCCAGTACAGGGGCCGGCTCTCCCCGTACGTACGGCGCAGCAGATCCAGACCGCGCGCGAACGCCGCCTCGGCCGCATCGAGCTCCCCGAGCTGTGCGAGCGTGTTGCCGAGATTGCTGTACGCCTCGGCCTGCTCCGAGCGGTCCGGATCGTCCACCTGGTCGAATGCGAGCGCCGAGGCGCGAAAGTAGCTTGCGGCCTGCCGCGGATCGCTTTCCCTGGTGAAGTAGTAATTGCCGAGCTCCCCGAGAGTCTCCGGATAGCCCTCATCGTGCGGCGCGTGCTGCGCATAGAGCTGCACTGCATGCAATAGTGCCTGGTGCCAGGCCGCGGCAGTCTGGAGGTGTCCGCGCAGCGTCATGGCCCGCACGGACCACCAGCGCGCGCGCTGCACGGGATCCTCCGAGCCCGCGCGCTGCATGAGGATAGCGGCGCGCGCCAACAGCGCCTGGGTCCTCGGGTAATCGCCGTCCAGATCCGCCACCTGCTTCGCCTCAAACAGCAAAGCGTCGATGGCGACGCGGTTGTCCGGGCCGTAGCGCTTTGCCGCCAGCCGCAGCTGTTGATCGCGCAAATTGCGGTAGCGATCCCGATCGCCGAGCGCGTAGTAGATCTCGGCGAGCGTGCCGAGGAGCTCGATCTGCGCATCGGCATCGCCCAAAGAGGCATCGTCGATCCGCTGCGCGCCCATGTCGAGCAGATCGCGCGCCGTGACCTGGTCGCGCGGCTTCTCGGCCGCGACCCGCGGGTCGCTCACCTTGAATACGCCGATCAGGAAATTCTTGACCGCCGCCTCGCGCTGCGCCTCGCGCCGTACCAGCTGCGCCTGCCACGCGATGCCCGCGGCACCCGCCAGAATGCTCGCAAGCAGCAGCGCAGCACCGGCGGCGCCCAGCCGGTGGCGGTAGAGGAATTTACCGATGAGCAGCGCGCGCCCGGCCCGGCGCGCCACGATCGGCTCGTGGGCAGCGTAGTGCTCGAGGTCCGCGGCCAGGGCGAGCGCGGAGGAATACCGTTGCGCGGGATCCGGGTGCAACGCCTTGGCGAGGATCGCATCCAGATCCCCACGCAGCGCGCGACGCAAGGCACGCGCATCGAGGCCGCAAGCGGGCAGGCTTTGCGGTGTGATCACCGAGGATGCGCGCGGCGGCTCACTCTCCGTGGCGCGGCGCTCGGTATCGAACGGGCGCCGGCCGGTCAGCAGCACGAACAGCACGACTCCGAGGGTGTAGACGTCAGATGCGGTGGTGATGGGCCCCCCGCGCAGCTGCTCGGGCGCCGCATAATCGGGCGTCAGCAGCTGATCGCCGAGGCGCGTGAGCTCGGTATGACCGGTCGTCTCATCCGGTGCCAGGAGCTTGGCGATGCCGAAGTCGAGCAGCTTGATCTCGCCCTCCGCGGTGACCAGGATGTTGGAGGGCTTGAGGTCCCGATGCGCGATGAAGCGCATGTGCGCGTAGTGAACGGCCTCGAGGATCTGTCGAAAGAGCCCGAGACGCTCATCGAGCCTGCAGTGTCGCTCCTCGCAGTAACGCGTCACTGGCAGGCCGTTCACCAGCTCCATGGCGAGGTAGGGATGCCCGCCCTCGCTGACCCCCGCGTCGTAAAGCCGAGCGATGTGCGGGTGAGTGAGCGCCGCGAGGATGTCGCGCTCACGCTCGAAGCGGCGGCGCAGCGCGCCACTCAGCAGATGGGCATGCGGCAGTTTGAGCGCCACGGGGCGCTTGAGGGTGCCATCGCCCCGCACCGCGAGCCAGACCTCGCCCATGCCGCCCTGACCGATCGGCCGTACGAGCACGTAGGGTCCGAGGCGCTCGCCGGCGTGAAATTCCGAATCCGCGAGCAGCGCCGCGGTTCCGGCCTCGAATTCCTGCGGAGTGAGATTCGCGGCGCCGTCGAGAACGCGCAGCAGGCTGGGCTTGACTGCATCGTATTGCGGGTCGAGGGACTCGATCCAGCTGCGGCGCGCGTCCGGTGACAGCTCGAGGGCTGCATCGAGCA
>DATJSR010000216.1:0-16910 GCA_035504015.1 Steroidobacteraceae bacterium | reverse complement strand
CGCTGCTGCTCGATCTGTTCAATCTGGTGCCTCCCACACCCGAGCAGATCAAGCTGACCGCCAGCGCCGCAAGCGCAGCGGGCGATGTCGGCGATGCCTATTTCTACATGGCCGAGTACTACCTCGACGAGGGTAATCTCGGCATGGCCAGTCATCAGCTCGAGCTCTCCCTGCAGGTGCCGAACGTGACCAACGTTCAGCACCAGCGCTATCAGGCGCTGCTCAAGGAAATCCGCGACTTCCTCGCCAACCAGCGGCTGCAGCGCACCGCCAGCCGGCAAACCGGCGGGCGCCTGCAGCTCACGCCCGCGGACCAGGAGCGCGCCACGCTGCCGTAGGTCCCTGATAGAATCGGGGCCGGTCGTTCGCATCGCGCCCCTCTCCATGAGCAACTCCACCGCGGCTCGCGCCGCGCTTCCGGCGGCACGAACCGCGCTTGGTTCGCTACTGGCCTGCGTCCTGCTCTGTGGCTGCGCTTCGCAGCCCATTCGCGACAAGGATCCGCGCGATCCGTGGGAGCGGATGAACCGCCCGCTCTGGAATCTCGATGTGACGCTGGCGAAGAAGGTGGCGATTCCGCTCGCACACGGCTACACGCGCGTGGTGCCGCAGTTCATGCGCACCGGCATCGCCAACTTCATGGACAACTCCTTCTACCCCGAGGTCATCGTCAACGACCTGCTGCAGGGCAAGCTCAAGTTCTCCCTGATCGATACCGGGCGTTTCATCATGAACAGCACCGCCGGCATCGGCGGGCTGCTGGACCCGGCAGGTCACGTGGGCCTGCCCAAGCGCGACAACGACTTCGGGCGCACGCTCGGCACCTGGGGTGTTCCCTCAGGGCCGTACCTGGTGATACCGCTGGTCGGCCCTTCGGACGTACGCGACCTTGTCTCCCGCGTACCCGATGGCTATTTGTGGGGAATCAACTACATCCCCAACGACTACGCGCTCTACAGCATCTATTTCGTCTACCTGCTCGATACCGATGCGCGCACGCTGGTGCCCGCGTTCGATCTGCTCGAGTCGCAGCATGTGTTCGATCAGTATGGCTTTGCGCGGAACGCCTTCCTGCAGCGGCGCGAGTTTCTGATCCACGGGCAGTCGACCAAGAGCCTGCAGAAGCAGGAAGAGGAGCTCGAGAAGTCGCTGCAGGATTCGGATGATTCGGGGCCGGGCGGCACCCCAGGCACCCCAGGCACCTCAGGCACGCCAGGCACCCCAGGCGCGCCTGGCGCGAGCGGCTCGAGCGGCGCGGCGCCCAAATCAGGGGCCGCCGGCCGCTCCTCGAGCAGTTCGAGCAACTCGAGCAGCGCTTCGAGCTCCTCCGCGGCGCGCTGAGGCAGACGCGCGCGTCGCAGCTCTCTCAGGCCGCGCCGGCGGCACCGTTGCCCGCAGCGGGCACGAGCAGGCGCTGCACATCGCTGATGCTCGCCAGCGCGGCGAGTGCCTCGGGGATGTGGATGCAGCGCATGCGCCGGCCCTGCCTGCGCGCCCATGCGGCCCAGGCGATGAGCACCGCCAATCCCGCACTGTCGGCACCCGTGATGCCGCTGCAATCGAGCTCGAGAGGCGCATGATCGGCTGCCGCCGCAAAGGCGCGCAGCCCCGCCTGGCAGGCCCGACTGGCTGTTGCAAAGGTGAGCGGGCCACGTACCGCGTAGCGATTGTCGCCCGCCGCGATCACCTGCACCGAGATCGCGCGCGCCGGCCGTGCCGTCCCCTCCGCCACGGAGGTCCTACTGCCCCGAGCCCGTGGTCTGCTTGGCGATGTCGGCGGGCTTCTCGCCGCTTTGCAGGCGCTTGATCACCGCGTCGATGCCCTGCTGATCGATCTGGGCACCGAAATCATCGCGGAAGCTCTTTACGTAGCTGATACCTTGAATGATCACGTCCCAAGCCTTCCACCCACCCGCGGTCCTGTGCAGGGCATACTCCACGGACACGCTCGTGCCATCATCCTTGTGGATCTCGGTGCGCACGATCGCGGTGGTCTCGCCTGGTTCGACCTTGCTCGGCAGCACGGTGAGCCTGTTGGGCTGAAACTCGACCAACGCGCGCCCATAGTTGTTGAGCATCGAGTTCTCGAACGCCTTGACGAAGGCTTGGCGCTGCTCGGGGGTGATCGTGCGCACGTGCCGGCCGAGCACCAGCCGCGCCGCGTACGGCGTGTCGAAATACGGAAACAGGTCCTTCTCGACGAGCTGCCTGAGCGCCTGGGGATCCTTGCGGTAAAGATCGCGGTTCTTCTGCAGGTCCACGAGGAAGTTCTGCGCCACCTCCTGCACGAGTTGCGAAGGGTTGCTGATATCGGGATTGGGAGCATCCGCCCAGGCGCCGTGTGTAGCGGCGAGGCCGACGGCGAGCATCAGCCAGATCCCGTGGGTGAATGCCTTCGAGGCTCTCATGATCGAAGCTCCTCAATGTTTGCGGGCGGACGAGCCGCCCGCGGCGCTCGCCGAGTCCGAATGACCGGTAGCACGGCCTGTGCCGGGTGCCGCGCCGCTGGCCCCCGGGCTGCCCGCGCTTGCGCTGGCGGAGCTGCTGCTCGAGCCGGAGCCGCCGCCGGCAAAATTGGCAAACAGCTTGTTCACCAGCTTCTCGAGCACGATGGCCCCCTGGGTCAGCGTGATGCGGCTGCCCTGCTTGAGGTAGGTTTCCGAACCGCCGGGTCCGATCCCGACGTACTTGCCGCCGAGCAGCCCCTGCGTGTCGATGCTCGCATCGCTGTCGTCAGGGATGTCGTTGTACTTGGGCTCGATGCGCATGGTCACGAGCGCCTCGTAGTTCTGCTTGTCGATGTGGATGCCCGTGACCTCCCCGATGGTGACGCCCGCCAGGGTCACCGGCGCCCCGACCTTGAGGTCACCGATGTCGTCGAACTCCGCCGTCACGTCGTAGCCGGGCTTGGTGCCGCTCAACTTCAGGCCACTGTTGGGCAGCTGCGTCGTGAGAAAGAACAACGCCACGAGACCGAGCAGTACGAAAAGACCCGTGCCGATCTCCAGAGTGCGATTGGGACGCATCGTCGCTTACACCTACTCGTCTAGAGGAAGAACGCCGTCAGTACGTAATCGAGCAGCAGCACGAGCACCGAGGAGGCAACCACGGTGCGCGTGGTGGCAAGTCCCACGCCCTCGGCCGTGGGCTCCGAGTGATAGCCCTCGAACACCGCGATGAGGCTGCAGGTGACGCCGAAGACCAGGCTCTTGACGATGCCTTCCTTCACGTCGGCGAACCCGACGGAGCTTTGCATCTGCGACCAGAACGAGCCGCGATCGACGCCCATCATCTGCACACCGACGAGCTGCGCCCCGTACAGGCCGACCACGTCGAAGACCGCCGTCAGCAGCGGCATGGCGATGAAGCCGCCGAGAAAGCGCGGGGCCGCGACGTAGCGCAGCGGGTCGACGGCCATCACCTCCATGGCGGTGAGCTGATCGGTCGCGCGCATGAGCCCGATCTCGGAGGTGAGCGCCGTACCGGCGCGGCCCGCAAACAGCAGCGCCGTCAGCACCGGGCCGAGCTCCTTGAGCAGACCGACCGCCGCGGCGATGCCGAGCGCGTCCTCGGAGCCGAAGCGCTGCAGGAGGCTGTAGCCCTGCAGGCCGAGCACCATGCCCGTGAACACCCCCGAGAGCATGACGATGATGAGCGAGCGGGCCCCGGCGTTGTAGATCTGATGCACGATGAGCCGCGGGCGCGCGCAGGCAGGCACGCACTGGGCGAGCAGCTGCACCAGGAATATTCCGGTGGCGCCGAAGCGCCGCAGCGCGCGCAGCAGCGCACCATCGGCAACGGCGACGCTCACGAAGCGTCCTCCGCGAGCAGCTGCTCGAAGTAATCCGGGGCCGGATAGTGAAACGGCACCGGACCGTCGGGGCTGCCGCTCAGGAACTGTCGCACCATGGAGGAGTCGCTGTCGCGCAGCTGCTGCGGCGAGCCCTGCGCGATCACGCGCCCCTCGGCGATGAGGTAGCTGTCGTCGGCGATGGTGGCGAGCTCGTTCACATCGTGCGATACCACGATGCTGGTGATGCCGAGCGCCTGGT
The DNA here is from genome assembly GCA_035504015.1 of Steroidobacteraceae bacterium. Lineage (GTDB taxonomy): Bacteria > Pseudomonadota > Gammaproteobacteria > Steroidobacterales > Steroidobacteraceae > JASHUC01. Next base: position 12,858 of record DATJSR010000216.1, on the reverse strand, counting down.
TCATGCGCTGCACGAGCCGCAGGATGACGCCGAGCGCGATGGGATCGAGCCCGACGAAGGGCTCGTCGTAGATCAGCAGCTCCGGGTCCATGACGATCGCGCGCGCGAGCGCCACGCGCCGCGCCATGCCGCCCGAGAGCTCCGCAGGCATCAGCTCCGCCGCGCCCCGCAGCCCCACGGCCTGCAGCTTGATCAGCACCAGCTCACGAATGAGCTCTTCGGTGAGATCGGTGTGCTGGCGCAGCGGAAAGGCAACGTTCTCGAAGACATCCAGATCGGTGAGCAACGCACCGTTCTGGAACAGCATGCCGATGCGCCGCCGCAGCCCGTACACCTCGCGCCTGGCGAGGCGGCTCACCTCGTGCCCCCAGACGAGCACTTCGCCGCGATCGGCATAGGACTGCGCGGTGATGAGCCGCAGCAGCGTCGTCTTGCCGATGCCGCTCGGCCCCATGACGGCCGTGATGCGGCCGCGGCGCGCCGTGAGGCTCAGCCCCGAGAAGATCCTCCGGCCGCCGATCGCGTAATGCACGTCGCGGACATCCACGAGGATGTCCGCGGCGGGCGCTGGCGCGGTGTGCGCCGATTCGGAGAGTGCCACTGGGTACCGCGCACCAGCCGACCGTCAGGCGGCCTGGGTCTCCAGCGCTGGCTGGTAACGGCCGCTGGTCGCGAGAGAGTTGAGCTTTGCGCGCTTTGCGAACTCGCGCTGCCCGGCGGCAAAATTCGCCTCTTTACCGCCCCAGCTCCTGAGGGCCGTATCCTGCAGCGCCCGCCCGTAGCTGAAGGTGAGATGCCAGGGGAGATCGCCCATCTCGTTCATGAGCGACAGATGCAGCGTCGCCTCCTCGGGTGACTGACCGCCCGAGAGGAACGCGATACCCGGCACCGCGGAAGGCACGTGGCGCCTGAGGACGCGGAGCGTCGCCGCGGCCACCTGCTGCGCGTCGGCGCGCTGCTGCGCCTTCTTTCCCGAGATCACCATGTTCGGCTTCAAAACCATGCCCTCGAGATAGATGCGATGCGCGAACAGCTGCTCGAACACGCGCTGCAGGGTCTGCTCGGTGACCTCGGCGCAGCGCTCGAGCGTGTGATCCCCGTCCATGAGCACCTCGGGCTCGACGATCGGCACGATGTCCTGCTCCTGGGCGAGCGCTGCGTAGCGGGCGAGCGCGTGCGCATTGGCCTCGATCGCAAAGGCGCTCGGAATGCCCGCGCCGATGTCGATCACCGCGCGCCACTTGGCGAAGCGTGCGCCGAGCTTGTAGTACTCGCTGAAGCGCTCGCGCAGCCCGTCGAGACCCTCGGTGATGGTTTCCCCGGCGAAGCCCGCGAGCGGCTTCGCGCCGAGGTCGACCTTGATCCCCGGGATGATGCCGCGGTCGGTGAGATACTTCGGAAACGGCACACCGTCGCGCGTCTTCTGCCGGATCGTCTCGTCGTACAGGATGACACCGCTGATCGACTCGCTCGCGCCCTGGGCCGTGAAGAGCATCTCGCGATAGCTGCGCCGATGCTCCTCGGTGGAGTCGAGCTTGATGCTGTCGAAGCGCCGCTTGATGGTGCTCGTGCTCTCGTCCGCGGCCAGGATTCCCTTGCCCTTCACCACCATGGCGCGTGCCACACGCTCGAGCTCACTGCGATTCATGTGTCGTTCCTCCAGTTGGGCGCTTCGGCAGGCGAGCGCGCATCCGGTGACAACGCGCGCGTCGAAGCTGGGCGCGAAGGATAGCAAATCAGGTGGCGCCGGGCGGCAGCCCTTGGCCGTCGAGCAAATCGGTACTAAAATAGTCCAGTTATGGAGTCAGGCCCATGTTGCGCATCAGCAAGCTGACCGATTACGCCACGGTGCTGCTCGCCACGCTCGCCGCCGAGCCGGCGCGCGTGCACACCGCGACCGCGCTCGCCGAGCGCACGCGGATTGCTCCGCCCACGGTGAGCAAGCTCCTCAAGCAGCTGCACCACGCCGGGCTCGTGAGCTCCACGCGCGGCCTGCACGGGGGCTATCAGCTCGCCCGGCCCGCGACCCAGATCAGCGCCGCGGGCATCCTCGATGCGCTCGAGGGCCCGCTTGCGCTCACCGACTGCGCCGTCGGGCACGGGCAATGCGGCATCGAGGAAGTCTGCCGCGTAGGCCGCTCCTGGCAGCGCCTGAACCATGCGATCCGACGCTCGCTGAGCGAGGTGACGCTGGCGCAGCTCGCCGGCCTCGATCCGGTGGCGGCACGTCTGCCTGCCGTCGAGCGGGAGATCAAGCTCGCGGCGCGCGGCGCAGCCCCGCTCGACCCTACCAATCTGCGCTCCCGGTGATAGCACCATGAGTGAGACCCCCAGCCAGCTGCAGGAGCTCGTTGCCCGGCAGTACAAGCATGGCTTCGTCACCGACATCGAGTCCGACACGGTGCCCCCGGGTCTGGACGAGAGCGTCGTGCGACTGATCTCGCACAAGAAAAAGGAGCCCGCGTTTCTCACCGAATGGCGCCTCAAGGCCCTGCGGCACTGGCTCACTCTCAAGGAGCCGCACTGGGCGCATGCGCACTATCCGCCGATCGACTACCAGGCCATCTCCTACTACTCGGCGCCCAAGGCGAAGACCGACGGGCCCAAGAGCCTGGCGGACGTGGACCCGCAGCTGCTCGCCACTTACGAGAAGCTCGGAGTGCCGCTGCACGAGCGGGCGCGGCTCGCCGGGGTGGCGGTGGATGCGGTCTTCGACAGCGTGTCGGTCGCGACCACGTTCAAGGAAAAGCTCGCGCAGGCGGGCGTCATCTTCTGCCCCTTCTCCGAGGCCGTGCAGACCCATCCGCATCTGATCGAGCAGTACCTGGGCAGCGTCGTACCTCTGTCCGACAACTTCTACGCGGCGCTCAATTCCGCGGTGTTCTCCGACGGCTCCTTCGTGTACGTGCCCAAGGGGGTGCGCTGCCCGATGGAGCTCTCGACTTACTTCCGTATCAATGCGGCGAAGACCGGCCAGTTCGAGCGCACGCTCATCATCGCGGACGATGGCGCGTACGTGAGCTACCTCGAGGGCTGCCTGCCAGGGGACGAAGAAGTCAGCTACGGCGATGAGCTGCGCTCGGTACGCGACGTTGCCATTGGCGACACCGTGCTCAACTCCTTGGGGGAGGAGGCGACGGTGGCCAAGATCATGCGCCGCGGGTACACGGGCGATCTCATCGCCATCACGCCCCGCAGCCCTGCGAACCGGTTCTCGGTCACCCCGGAGCATCCGGTGCTGGTGATCCCGCGGGCGAGCGTGCAGCGCGCCGACCGCGGTCCCGGCCGCCTTGCCGACCTCGACCCGGCGAAGCTCTCGCGCGCCACACCGCAGTTCCTGCCGGCGGGGCAGCTGCAGGTAGGCGATCTGCTGTGCTACCCGATCAACAAGGTCGAGCACGACGACCCATCGCTGAGTGATGCCTTCCTGCGCCTGCTCGGCTACTACGTCGCCGAAGGGTGCGTCACGCAGTTCAACGGCTGTGCGGCCGTTGAGTGGTCCTTCGGCTCCCACGAGCCCGACCTGGTCGAGGACGTCTGCCAGCTCGTCGACAGGCTCACGGGCAAGCGTCCCTCGATCTCGCACGATCGCCGCAAGCACGGAATCTACCTCGTCAGCTACTCCAAAGAGCTGTGCTTCCTCATGGAGACGCACGGTGGCAAGTACGCGCACGGCAAGCGCTTCAGCAAGGCCGTGATGGATCTGCCACCGGCGAGGCAGAAGCTCGCCCTCGACACCTACTACCTGGGTGATGGCAGCGTTGCCGAGTTCGCGACCAAGCGTGGCGCGGGCGCGCCCGGCACGCTGCGCAGCATCCGTGCCGCCACCGTCTCGCGACGCCTCGCCTTTCAGCTGCAGGAGATATGGTCGCGCAACGGGGTGTTCGTGTTCATTCACGAGCGCAGGGCCTTTGCAGAGACCCTGCGCGATGGGCGCACGATCCGGCACCGCGATGCCTGGGTGCTCTACCACAGCGAGGGAGCGCGCAGCCGCCGGGCGATCCGCCACGGCGATGTGTTCCTGGTACCGGTGCTGCGCATGGAGCGCACGGCCCATCAAGGCTATGTCTATAACTTCGAGACCCTCTCGGAGCCGCACTCCTACCTCGTGAAGGGCTTTGCCGTGCACAACTGCACCGCCCCGCAGCGCGATGAGAACCAGCTGCACGCGGCCGTGGTCGAGCTCGTCGCGCTCGATGATGCCTACATCAAATACTCGACCGTGCAGAACTGGTATCCGGGCGATGCCAACGGCGTGGGCGGGATCTACAACTTCGTCACCAAGCGCGGCGAGTGCCGCGGACGCAACTCGCACATCTCCTGGACACAGGTAGAGACGGGCTCGGCCATCACCTGGAAGTACCCAAGCTGCGTGCTGCGCGGGGCAGGCTCGATCGGCGAGTTCTATTCGGTCGCGACCGTGAACCATCGCCAGCAGGCCGACACGGGCACCAAGATGATCCACATCGGGCCCGACACCCGCAGCACCATCATCTCCAAGGGCATCTCGGCAGGGCACGGCCAGAACAGCTACCGGGGCCTGGTGCGCATCCTGCCGAGCGCGCACGGTGCGCGTAACTTCACCCAGTGCGATTCGCTGCTCATGGGCGGGCACTGCGGCGCGCACACCTTCCCGTATGTGGAGGTGAAGAACCCCACCGCCACCGTCGAGCACGAGGCGAGCACCTCCAAGATCAGCGAGGATCAGCTCTTTTACTGCCTGCAGCGCGGGCTCTCGGAGGAGGACGCCGTCAATATGATCGTGAGCGGCTTTTGCAAGTCCGTGTTCAAGGAGCTGCCGATGGAGTTCGCCGTGGAGGCGCAGAACCTGCTTGCCGTGAGTCTGGAAGGAGCGGTCGGCTGATGCTGAGGATTCAGAACCTGCAGGTGAGCGTCGCGGGCACCCCGGTGCTCAAGGGCCTCACGCTCGAGGTGCCCCAGGGCGAGGTGCACGCGATCATGGGCCCGAACGGCTCGGGCAAGAGCACCCTCGCCTACGTGCTCGCCGGGCGTCCGGGCTATCAGGTGACCGGGGGCACGGTCACTTACGACGGCCGCGACCTGCTCGCGCTCGCACCCGAGGAGCGCGCGCGCCTCGGCGTGTTCCTGGGCTTTCAGTACCCGGTCGAGATTCCGGGGGTCAACAACGTGTATCTCCTCAAGGCCGCCTTGAATGCCGTGCGCCATGCGCACGGGCAGCCGGAGGTGGATGCCTTCGAGTTCCTCGCACTCGTGCGCGAGAAGATGAAGCTCATGCGCATGGAGGACGCCTTCCTGTCGCGCGGCGTCAACGAGGGCTTCTCCGGAGGCGAGAAGAAGCGCAACGAGATTTTGCAGATGCTGGTACTCGAGCCGCGCCTCGCCGTGCTCGATGAGACCGACTCCGGGCTCGATATCGATGCACTGAAGATCGTGGCCGAGGGCGTCAACAGCCTGCGCTCCGCGGACCGCTCCTTCCTGCTGGTCACGCACTATCAGCGCCTCCTCGATCACGTGGTGCCCGATCGCGTGCACGTGCTGGTCCGCGGCCGCATCGCCAAGAGCGCTGGCGCCGAGCTCGCACTCGAGCTCGAGCGACGCGGCTACGATTGGCTGGACAGCGCCGCATGAGCGCACAGACGCAGCTGCGTGCCGAGCCGAGCGCCCGCTCGCCGCTCCTCGAGCGCATTGCCGCCGAGCATGCGGCCGCCGACGCTCCCGAGCGTGCGGGCCGCCGGCGCTCCCTCGAGGCGCTGCTCGAGCAGGGACTGCCCACCAGCCGGGATGAGAACTGGCGCTACAGCAGCCTGCGAATGCTCGAGAAGGCACGCTTCGCGCCGCCCGCGATGCGCACCCGGGTTGCACCGAGTGCCCTGCCTGGACCGATTGCCGGCTACCTGCGCTACGTCTTCGTCGATGGCCGGCTCGATCCCGCGCTCTCGGCACCCGGTGCGGGTACCGCCGCCTCTCTTGTGTCAGGCGCCGCCTCTGTTGTTTCGGGCGCGGCCTCTCCTGCGCCGGGCGCCGCCCTGCCCGCCCGCATCCAGAGCCCGATCAGCGCGACACACCCGGATGCCGCCTTCGCGCTCCTCAACGAGGCGTTCTCGCCCGAGGGGGCGCGGCTGCATGTGCGCGCTGGCGCCGCGCCAGCCTGCATCGAGATCATCTACGTGGCCACGCAGCCCCTCGAGCGCGGTACCGCCTATCCGCGGCTCGCGGTCGACGTGGAGCCGGCGGCGCGCCTCAGCCTCATCGAGCGCCACCTGAGCCTCGAGCCCGCGGCGAGCTGCATCAGCGCGATCGAGGTGCGTCTCGGTGAGCGCGCGCTCACCGATCACTATCGCGTCCAGCAGCTCGGCATCGGCTCGCTCTGGATCGATACGCTCGCGACCAGCCTGGAGCGCGATGCGCAGTACCGCCTGCATGCGCTGCAGCTCGGGTCGCTCGCCGGGCGCTCGACCTGCGGGGTGAGGCTCGCCGGCCAGGGGGCGCAGCTGACGCTGCATGCGCTTGCCGTCGGACAGCGCCGCCAGGTGCTCGACACCTATGCCCTGGTCGAGCACGCCTCACCCGATACGCGCACCGAGCAGAGCTTTCGCGGCATCGCCGCCGAGCACGCGCGCCTCGGCTTCAACGGCAAGATCATCGTACGCGCCGGCGCCCACGGCGCCGACTCGAACCAGTCGCTGCGCGGTCTGCTCGCAGGAGCGGACGCCGAGATCGACGTGCGCCCACAGCTCGAGATCTACACCGACGATGTGCGTTGCAGTCACGGCGCGACCGCGGGCAAGCTCGATGACAACATGCTCTTCTACCTGCTCTCGCGCGGACTCGAGCGGGAGCGGGCGATGCAGCTACTCAAATGGGCCTTCCTCGAGGACGTGGTGGCGCGCATCGAGGTGGCGGAGCTGCGCCGTGCGGTCGAGCGCAGCCTCGCCGGACAGTTGACCGACGGGAATGCCTTGCAGGAGTTGCTGTGATGGCGGCTAATGCCCAGGAACGTGTGATCGCCCCCGTGGCCGCCCGCGGCGCGGGTGCCGGCGCCCCCTACGATGTCGCGCGTGTGCGCACCGATTTCCCCATCCTCGCCCGCAGCGTGCACGGGCGTCCGCTGGTCTATCTGGACAGCGCCGCCTCCGCGCAGCGACCGCTCGCCGTGCTGCGCGCCGTCGATGACTACGAGCGCCATTCGCACGCCAACGTGCATCGCGGAGTGCATCTGCTCAGCCAGGAGGCGACCGCCGCCTACGAGGGGGCTCGAGAGCGCGTGCGCCGCTTCCTCAATGCGCGCTCCTCGCGCGAGATCCTCTTCGTGCGCGGGACCACCGAGGCCATCAACCTCGTCGCCCAGTCCTACGCACGTCCCCGCCTGCAGCCGGGCGATGAGATCCTGATCACCGCCCTCGAGCACCACGCCAACATCGTGCCCTGGCAGATGGTGCGCGAGCAGACCGGCTGCTCGATCGCCGTCGCACCGATCGACCGTCGCGGCGAGCTCGTGCTCGATGAGCTCAGCGCGCGCATCGGCCCGCGCACCCGGCTCATCGCCATCGCCCATGTCTCCAATGCGCTGGGCACCGTGCTGCCGGTCGCCGAGATCGTGGTTGCCGCGCATGCGCGCGGCATTCCGGTGCTGGTCGATGGCGCCCAGGCGGTGCCGCATCAGCGCGTCGATGTGCAGGCGCTCGGTGCCGATTTCTACGCCTTCTCGGGCCACAAGATGTACGGCCCCACCGGCATCGGCGTGCTCTACGGTCGCGAGGAGCTCTTGAGCGCCATGCCGCCCTGGCAGGGCGGCGGGGACATGATTCTCACGGTCTCCTTCGAGCGCACGACCTACAACGAGTTGCCCTGGAAGTTCGAGGCCGGCACACCGAACATGTCCGGCGCCGTCGGCCTTGCGGCCGCGATCGACTATCTGGAGGGCCTGGGGATCGATGCCGTGGCCGCGCACGAGCAGCGCCTGCTCGAGCAGGCGACGCGCGAGCTCGAGCGCATCCCGGGTCTCACGCTGATCGGCACGGCCGCACACAAGGCCTCCGTCGTCTCCTTCACCCTCGAGGGCATCCATCCGCACGATCTCGGCACCATCCTCGACAGCGAGGGGATCGCGGTGCGCACCGGGCATCACTGCGCCATGCCGGTGATGCAGTTCTTCGGGGTACCCGCCACGGCGCGCGCCTCCTTCGGCTGCTACAACACCTCCGAGGAGGTGCAGCGGCTCGTGACGGCGCTCCACAAGGCACGCGAGGTCTTCGGCTGATGGACCTGCGCGATCTGTACCGCGACGTGATCCTCGATCACAACCGCCACCCGCGGAACTTCGGGCACCTGGACACCCCGGACGCAACGGCCGAGGGTCACAACCCGCTCTGTGGCGATCGCCTGACGATTCAGCTGAAGCTGAGTGGCGATCGGGTCGAGGACATCCGCTTCGAGGGCAAGGGCTGCGCGATCTCCACCGCCTCGGCCTCCCTCATGAGCGAGGCCATCAAAGGCAAGGACCGGGCGAGCATCGAGCGGCTCTTTCACAGTGTCCACGCGCTGCTCACGCAGTCGCAGGCCACGGCGGGCCCCGAGCTCGGCAAGCTCGCCGCGCTCTCGGGGGTGCGCGAGTTCCCCGCGCGCGTCAAATGCGCAAGTCTCTGCTGGCACACGCTGAATGCAGCGCTCGCGAGCGGCGGCGGCACCGTCAGCACCGAGGTAGCAGACGAGGTGCCGAGTGCCCTCGAGCGCACGCTCTCCGGAGGGCTGTGATGCGCGGCCACGAGAACGAGCCGGTCGTCATCTACCGCGACGTGCGCGGGGTCGTGGTGCCGGGCGGCAGCGAGGTGACGCTCAAGACAGGCCAGGCCGGCTACATCACCCAGGCGCTCGGGGGCAGCTTTACGCTCTACGTGGACGGCAATCTCTACCGCATCGCCGGCGAGGACGCCGATGCGCTCGGCAAGGAAGTGGTGCGGCCGCCGGAGCTGCCCGAGAATGCCACCGACGAGGACGTGCTCAAAGCGGCGTGGGACCAGCTGCGCACCTGCTACGACCCGGAGATCCCGATCAACATCGTGGATCTGGGCCTGGTCTACGAGTGCGGGATCAAGCCCAACGAGGACGGCACGCGCCGCATCGAGGTGCAGATGACCCTGACCGCTCCGGGCTGCGGCATGGGCGAGATTCTGGTCGATGATGCGCGCGACAAGCTCGAGCGCATTCCCACCGTGCGCGAGGCGCGCGTCGAGCTGGTGTTCGATCCGCCCTGGAACCAGTCGATGATGTCCGAGGCCGCGCGGCTGCAGACCGGGATGTTCTAGTTTGATTGGCGCAGGGCGTAGCTTTCGCCGGCTGCGTCGGGAGTAGCGATGGCCGAGTGGATCGACATCGGAGATGTGGCGAGCGTTCGCGCGCGACAGCCCTTCGCCACCGAGGTCGACGGCGTGCCCGTGGTGGTCGTCAGCTGCGCCGAGGGCTACTACGCCATCGAGGATCGCTGCACGCACGATGGCGAGTCCTTCGCCGGCGCCGACGTGGATCTCAAGGACTGCGAGATCATCTGCCCGAGGCACTTCGCCCGCTTCTGCCTGAAGAGCGGCGAGCCGCTCTCACCGCCCGCCTACGAGCCGGTGCGCACCTTCCAGGTGCGCCAGGAGAACGGCCGGGTGCTGGTGCTCGCCGGGGACTGAGGCCCCGGAGCCGCATCGATTTGCCCTGTCATCGACCGCGGCGCATGCTAAACGGCGGTTGTTCCAGGCGCCTCTTTGAATGTCTACACCACAGGATGGCGTGCCGCTGCCGACCGAGGACTCAGAGACTCGGACCCACCAGCTCGCCTGCGGCGGCCCGCGCACGCCGGCCGCCACGCCCGGCTCAGCCGACCCCGCTGCGCCGAGCGGCGCTGCCGGACTTTGCATCGGCGAGAGGCTCTCCGGGCGCTACCGCATCGAGCGCGAGCTCGGCGACGGCGGCATGGGCGTGGTGTACCTCGTCAGCGACGAGCAGGTTGCCGGTGAGACCTTCGCAGTCAAGCTCCTGAAGGGGCCCTTCGACGCCGGCTCGCTCGAGCTGCTGCGCGAGGAGGTGCACAAAACCCGCAAGCTCAGCCATCCCAACATCGTCGACGTGCATTCCATCAACGTGGACGGCAGCCGCCTCTACATGCTGATGGAATACCTCGAGGGAAAGTCGCTGCGGGCGCTGCTGAGCGAGGAGTTCGCCCGGGGCATGCCCTTCAGTCACGCGTGGCCGATCATCGAGGATGTCGGCGCGGCGCTCGGCTATGCGCACGATCACAACGTCATCCATGCGGATTTGAAGCCCGAGAACATCTTCGTCACCAGCGCGGGTCGCACCAAGCTGCTGGATTTCGGCATCGCCCGCGTGAGGCGCCGCTCCGAGCCGAGCCGGGGGAGCGCTCCGCGCATGCTCACGCCGGGCTATGCCAGCTGCGAGGTGCTCCAGGGCAGGTATCCCGACCGTCGCGACGATATCTACTCATTCGCCTGCGTGATCTACGAGATGCTCTGCGGTGAGCTGCCCTTCGGCGAGGTCGATGCGCTCGAGGCCCGCACCCTGGCAACTCAGGTGTCGCCGCTGCGCACGCTCACGGCGCGGCAGAATGCCGCGCTGGCGCAGGGGCTCGCCTTCGCGCGCGAGGCGCGCCCTGCATCGCTCGAGCAGCTGCTCGCAGGCCTTGCGGCCGACGGGCCGCGCGGGCGCCGCCTGGCAACCTTCTCGGTGCTCGGGGTTGCGGCGCTCGCGGCGCTGACGCTCACCTACCTCGCCCGCGTGAGCGGCTGGAGCTCGCAGCGCGCCGTGGTCGTTCAATCGGTTGCCTCTCCCAAGTCGATCGCCGTGCTGCCCTTTCTCGATCTCAGCCAGGGACACGAGCAGCAGTACTTGGCCGATGGCCTCACCACCGCGTTGATCGATCGACTCACACTGGTCCCCGGGCTGTCGGTGACCGGGCAGACCTCGAGCTTTGCGGTTCGCGGCAGCGGGCAGGACGCGCCGACGCTTGCGCGGCGGCTCAACGTCGAGCATCTGGTGGAAGGAACGGTGCGCGGCTCTGCCGAACAGCTGAGCGTGAGTACGCGTCTGATCCGTGCCGCCGATGGCTTCGAGCTGTGGTCGCAGACCTTCGAGCGCAGCGGCAGCGACATCCTCAAGCTGGAAGAGGATATCGCGCGGGCCGTTGCCGCAGACCTTCACGAGGATATCGGTGAGACCCACGCGCCTGCCGCGCGTACGGCACGCTCACTCGAGGCCTATCGGTTGAAGCTGCAGGCCGACCACCTCTGGCGCCGGGACGATGCCACGGATGAGGAGCGCGCGCTGCTGGAAGCCGCCTTGCAGCGCGATCCCACCTACGCGGACGCATGGGTCGATCTTGGCCAGTGGTGGTACGACGCCATGCTGCTCGGCAGAGTCGTGCCGCAAACGGCGGTGCCCCGCGCACGCGCGGCATTCGACCGCGCGCTGGCCCTCGACGGCCGCTCGACCCTGAGTTACGTCGGCATGGCCTGGGTGCAGATGAGTCAGCTCGATTGGCAGGGGGCGCGGAACAGCATCGCGCGGGCGGTGGCGCTGGATCCTGCGGATCTGAGCGTGCTGTCGGTGAGGGGCGAGCTGGCGCGCAGCGCAGGCCACTGGGAGGAGGCCATACGCCTGCAGCGTGAGCGCCTGCAGCGCGATCCGCTGGGCGTCGGTGCCATGTTCACGCTCGCCCAGAGCGATCTCTGCGGAGGCGACTATGCGGGCGCCGCGCAGGTGGCGCGGCAGGCCATCGCGGAGAATCCGAACTATTTTGGCGCTCACGCCCTGCTCGCCCGTGCGCTCACCGCGAGCGGCCAGGCGGCCTCCGCCATCGATGCCTTGCGCCTGGAGACCGACGAGTCGGTGCGCCTGGCGGGCCTCGCAAGCGCGCAGTGGGTGCTGGGGCAGCGCACGGCATCCGATGAGGCGCTCGCGCAGCTGCGCGAGCGATTCGGCGTGACTTTGCCGGGGCTGATCGGCCTTGCCTACGCGCAGCGCCAGGCGCTGCAATCGGCCTTCCCGTGGCTGCAACGCGCCGTGGAGCGGCGCCAGCCGGAGTTCGCAGCCAGCCTGGCCTGCACCCCGGAGCCAGCCTTCGCGCGCCTGCGGGCCGACCCAAGGTATGCCGCCTTGCGTCGCGGCCTCGGATTCGAGCCTTGAGGCTTAACAAGGCAGCGGTATGGAACTAGACTGCAATCCGTAGCGCCCAACGCCAGAGGGAGGCGCAAATGAGCCGCAACGACAACGGAGTTGAAGAGCTCCTCGAACTTCTCAAGAGCCATCCCGAGCTGGTCAGCGCGCTCGTCCTCGATGCGAGCCGGCTCAAACGCCTGCTCAAGAGTGAGGCAGCGAAGCGGATACTGCGTGGGGTCGATGTCAAAGCCTTTCTCAGCGACATCGCCAAGCACGGCTCGCCGGTCGCCGTATGCGTGGAGCGCACGCTCGCTTTGTGCGCCGCAGCGACGGAAGTCGCCCTCGGGCGCTGTCCCAAGAGGTCGCGCATCGTCGGTAAGCGGCGCTATCCCAAAACTTGTCTGAAGACCTCGCTGGCGGGATAGCATCGCAGGGACAAGCGCAGCTGCCGATGACTTCGCGGCCCGGCTGCGCAAGCTGGGCCTGACCTGCGTTCAGCACCCACCCTGGCTGATGGTCGGACGCCCGCGGCGCGCGGCGGGCTGGAAGCTGCACGTATCGACAACGGTCACCGGCATAGACCTGCTGCTGGGGCGTGTGCTGCCGTGCCTGGCGCAGCACCGCGCTGCCTTCAAGCTCGCGGCCGATCGCGACAAGATCGTGCAGCTGAGCAGCGGCAACTTCGGCGACACCCAGATCGGCAAGGTCATCACGGTCTAT
>DATJSR010000215.1:0-39688 GCA_035504015.1 Steroidobacteraceae bacterium | reverse complement strand
CTGCCCTGGCGCGCGCCTGCCGCACCGGCATCGCCCCTCACCCTCAGGGAGCAGGGCAGCTTCTTCGTCGGCGGGGAAACCAAGACGGTGAGCCTGCCCGCCTCCGGCCGCATGCCGGCGCAGCACGGGGATGTGACCGTGAACCAGATGTACGTGCAGTATCAGATCCCGCTCAAGGGCGCTCGGCATGTGCCGCTGGTGCTCGTGCACGGCTGCTGCCTGAGCAGCAAGACCTGGGAGACGACCCCGGATGGGCGCATGGGTTGGAGCGAGTACTTCGTGCGCAAGGACCGGTCGGTCTATCTCGTCGACCAGGTCTCGCGGGCCCGTTCGGGGTTCGATGCGCAGGCCTTCGATGCGGTGCGCGCGGGCACGCTCGCCAATGCCCGCATGCCGAGCATCCTGCAGGCGACTCACCAGTTGGCCTGGAGCGTGTTTCGCTTCGGGCCGCGCTTCGGCGAGGCATTCGCGGATGAGCAGTTTCCCGTGCAAGCGGTGGACGAGCTGTACAAGCAGATGATTCCCGATCTCAATGCGACCCTACCCGAGGAGGCCAACCCCACCTGGACGCAGATGGCGGCGCTCGCGACGCGTCTGCAGGCGGCGGTGCTCATCGGTCACTCCGAATCGGGCTTCTTTCCCGAGCGCGCGGCACTCATCGATGCCCGTGCCATCCGCGGCAGCATCACCATCGAGACCGGCTGCGACACCGGCTTGAGCGCCGCGCAGCTGGCGACGCTTGCGCACGTCCCGACGCTCGTCATCTTCGGCGATCACCTCGATGCGGTAACGCAGCCCTTCAGCTGGATGGGAGCATTCGACAGCTGCAACACCTTCGTGCGGCAACTGCGCAGCGCCGGCGGGGATGCGCAGCTGATGTCGCTGCCCGCGCTCGGCATCAAAGGCAACAGCCACATGCTGATGCAGGACAAGAACAGCGACCGGATCGCCGATCTCGTGATCGCCTGGATCGACCGTCACGTCGAGTCGGCGCAGGGCCGCGGCGCACATTGAGCCGCATGAGCGTCGAGGCTCGCGAGCACTGGGAATCGCTCTATCGGCGCAAGCGCGGCCCGACGGTGAGCTGGTACCGGGCGCATCTGGATCTCTCCCTCGCCTGGATCGAGAAAGCGGGGCTGCAGCGGCAGGATCCGATCATCGATGTCGGCGGCGGCGCCTCCACGCTGGTCGATGATCTCATCGCGCGGGGCCACACGAGGCTCACGGTGCTCGATGTCTCGGAGGCCGCGCTCGCGCAGGCGCGGGCGCGCCTCGGGGAGCGCGCCGCGGGCGTGCATTGGCTGTGTGCCGACATGACCCGCGCGATGCTCCCGCGCGCGCACTTTCGCCTCTGGCACGATCGCGCGGCATTTCATTTCCTCACCGAGCCGGAGGATCGCCGGCGCTACTGCTCGCAGGCGAGCGAGGCACTCGCGCCCGGTGGCCGGCTGATTCTCGCCAGCTTCGCGCCCGATGGACCCGAGCGCTGCAGCGGGCGACCGGTGCGCCGCTACGACACGGTGGCGCTGGCCCAGGAGCTCGGCGCGGACTTCGAGGCCTTGGAGGATGCCCGCGAGCTGCACGTGACCCCAGCGGGAGCGATGCAGGCATTCAGCTACGTATGCCTGCGGCGGCGCGAGCCTGCCGCGCTCAAGGCCTCTCGAACTTCAGGATGAACCGGTCGGTCCTCCAGCGCACGCTGGGATCGAACACGTTGCGAGTGTGCGCATCGCTCGGATGGCGCAGCAGGTCGCTGCGTCCGAGCAGCCTGAAGCCCGCGGCCGTCACCTCCTCGACGACCGTTGCCTCCTCGATCCGGTGAAGCGTCGGTGCGGCACTGGCTCCGCTACCGGGCGCCGCCGCGTGATCGACGATGAGATAGATCCCACCCGGCTTCAGGGCCGCGAACACGGACTTGTTGAAGGCCGCCATGTCCACATGCGCGTAGCGCGGGACGTGCAGATCGTGGTAGTTGAGAGAGGTCCAGAACAAGTCCACCGGCTCGGGCAGGTGAAAGCTGCCGAGCGGGGCCAGATCGAGCAGCACGTTCTTGCGGCCGGGCTCGCTCAGCACCGCCCGCGTGGCCTTGACGGTGTCATCGCCCCAGGTCGTGGTCTCGAGCGCATAGACCTTGCCCGAGGCACCGACGACATCGCTCAGCAGGCGCGTGTAGTAGCCGCCGCCCGGCAGAAACTCAGCGATCGTCTCTGCAGGCCGCACACCCGCAAATCGCAGCACCTCGCCCGGGCGGCGCTGCGCATCGAGCTCACGATCGCGCGCGGGGCGCGACGGATCGGCGAGGGCCCGCGCAATGTAGTCGGGCAGATCGTGGGGTGCCGCGGTCGCCGCTGCGATGCAGGCAAGGGTGAGCAGAGCCAGGGTGGGCAGGGAGCGGTTCATCGTGGTATCTCCGCGGGGGCGGGGTCCCCCTCGACAGATTACCGCACGGCTGGCCGGTACCGTGCCGAGCGCTGCCGCTCCGCGCTAACATGCGCCGCTGAGCCGATGACGAGCCGAGTCACGCGCGGCCGCCCCCAGGAGATGACCCATGAAGCGACGCTCCTTCATTGCTGCCGCGAGTGCCACGGCCCTGTCCCCCCTCGCAGCGGGCGCGCACACCGCCCGACACGGGCCCGCGCTCAGACTCCTCATCCTGGGCGGCACGCAGTTCATCGGCGTGCACCTGACGCGCCTCGCGCTCGAGCGCGGACACCAGGTGACGCTGTTCAACCGCGGCAAGTCCAATCCTGGCCTGTTCCCCACCGTGGAGAAGCTGCGCGGGGATCGCAACGGCGAGCTCGATGCGCTGCGCGGGCACAGCTGGGATGCCGTGATCGATGACTCCGGATACGTGCCGCGCCACGTGCGCCTCTCCGCCGAGCTGCTCGCCCCGCACGTGCAGCGCTACGTGTATGTCTCCTCCGTCTCGGCCTACGCAAGTTTCGCTCGGCCGAACGACGAGAGCTCTCCCCTCGGCACGCTGCGCGATGAAAGCGTCGAGGACATCGGTGGCGGCAACTATGGCCCGCTCAAAGCGCTGTGCGAGCGGGCCGCGCAAACGGCCATGCCGCACCGGGTAATCGTGATCCGGCCGCATATCGTCGCCGGCCCCGACGACCCGACCGACCGCTTCACCTACTGGCCCGCGCGAGCCTCGCGCGGCGGGCCGCTGCTCGCCCCGGGCTCCGGCACTGACGGCACGCAGTACATTGACGTGCGCGATCTGGCGCGCTTTATGTTGGATGCCATCGAGTACGATCGGCTCGGCACCTACAATGTGGCGATACCGCCCGGCACGGTCACGATGGGCGCACTCGTCGCGGGCAGTATTCGCACGGCACGCGCACTCGCGCGACCGCAACCCCCGCCGCGGGCGGTGTGGGTGAGCGCAGCGTTCCTCGAGGAGCACAAGGTCGACGACGATCAGGCGCTGCCGCTGTGGTTTCCTCCGCAGGGTGAGGAGGCGGCCATCGCTCAGGTGAGCGCTCAGCGCGCCCTCGCGGCCGGCTTGAGGATCACACCGCTCGCCACCACGCTGCACGATACGCTGCAGTGGTATCTGCAGGGCCCGGGCGCTGCCCACCTTGCGCTCAAGAGCGGGCTCGAGCCCGCTCGGGAGGCGCAGCTGCTGCAGGCATGGCACACCCAGGGTGCGTAGAATCGAGGATCCCCGGATCGTGAGCTGAGGAGTGCTCCACATGGCCACGGGTTGGGCAGGCGACGGCGCCGTACAGGATCAGATCGACGCGACGGTCAAGGATGGAATCTCTCGCGCGCAGAGCCAGCTGCCGAGCGGGGCAAGCCTGAGCCATTGCGAGCAATGCGGCGCCGAGATCCCGGCCGCGCGGCGCGCAGCGGTTGCCGGCGTGCGCCTCTGCGTCGCCTGCCAGGAAGCGCGCGACCGCGAGCACACCAGCTTCAGCGGCTACAACCGCCGCGGCAGCAAGGACAGTCAGCTGCGCTGAGCCGCGCCCGCCCTGCAGCATGCCTGTCCGCCAGCTGAGTGCCGCGGCGCTTGCGGCGGGTTCATCGCAGTCGGGCGCGAAGGGGTGATGCCGCCTGCGCGCAAGGAGCGTAAGATGCCGAGCGCAAACGGGGGAACTCTGATTCGGCCCTCACGTTCGTGAGGGCGCCGCGTTGCGCGTGCGCCCAGCAAACGGAGTGGACGCGGCGGGAATCTTGCCAGTGTGTTCACCGAGCGAATCTCGTTCTCCCGAGGATGCTCCGCGCCGACCGGGGGCGCCGCCGGGTCGGCGCCTGCGTCACGCGCTGCTCGGCGCCTCGGCCGCCATCCTGAGCGGCTGCGATGTGGCCGTGCTGCACCCTGCGGGCCCCATCGGTGAGTCCGAGCGCACGATCCTCCTGGACGCGCTCCTCATCATGCTCGTGATCGTCGTGCCCACCATTCTCGCTACGCTTTTCATCGCGTGGCGCTTCCGCGCCAGCAATACGCGCGCCCCGTACTGGCCGAACTGGAGTCATTCCGGACGCATCGAGATCATCACCTGGTCGATCCCGCTGCTCACGATCATGTTCCTGGGCGGCATTGCCTGGATCGGCTCGCACCTGCTCGACCCCGCCGCGCCCATCGAGTCGCGCGCCAAGCCCCTCGAGGTCGACGTCGTGAGCCTCGACTGGAACTGGCTGTTCATCTATCCGCAGGAGAACCTCGCGAGCGTGAACGCGCTCGTCGTGCCCACCGGGGTGCCGCTCGATCTGCACATCACCTCGGCCACGGTGTGGAACACGTTCTTCGTTCCCCGCCTCGGCACGATGATCTACGCCATGTACGGCATGCAGAGCCGGCTGTATCTGCAGGCCGATGCCCCCGGCACCTATCACGGGCTCTCGACCATGGTCGACGGGGACGGCTTTCCGGACATGCATTTCGACTGCCGTGCCCTCACGGGCACGCAGTTCGCGAGCTGGGTGAGCAGCACCCGCGCCGCCACGGGCGCCACCCTCGATGCGGCCGCCTACCGGCAGCTGCTCAGGCCGACGAAGCACGCGCAGCCCTATACCTACCGCGCCGTCGAGCCCGGGCTGTTCCAGCAGATTCTGCTGCAGGCCCTGCCGCCTGGCGGCGGCCCGCGCAACGGGCGCGGTGGCCTCGACGTGCACCCCGAGTAGTCGGCGAGGCGCTCGATACCGATGACGAGGAGCGCAACGTGCTAGGCAAGCTCACTCTGCAGGCCCTGCCGCTCGATCAGCCCATCCCGCTGATCTCGGGATTCGCGGTGTTCGCAGCCTTTGGGCTGCTGGTGGTGTGGGTGATCGCGCGCGGCCACCTGCCCTATCTGTGGCGCGAGTGGATCACGAGCGTCGACCACAAGCGCATCGGCGTCATGTACTGCCTGCTCGCCGCGGTGATGCTCCTGCGCGGCTTCATCGACGCGCTGATGATGCGCTCGCAGCAGGCGCTGGCGTTCAACGCGCCAGGCTATCTGCCCCCGGATCACTTCAACCAGATCTTCTCGGCGCACGGCACGATCATGATCTTCTTCGTCGCCATGCCCTTCGTCGTGGGCCTCATGAACTTCGTCGTGCCGCTGCAGCTCGGCGTGCGCGACGTGGCCTTTCCTACCTTCAACTCCACGAGCTTCTGGCTCACCGCCGCCGGTGCCCTGCTGGTCAACATCTCACTCGTCGTCGGGGAGTTCGCGAAGACCGGCTGGCTGCCCTATCCTCCCCTCTCCGAGCGGCTGTATTCACCCGGCGTCGGCGTCGACTACTACCTCTGGGCGCTGCAGATCTCCGGCATCGGCACTCTCATGGCCGGCATCAACATGGTCACGACGATCCTGAAGATGCGCGCCCCGGGCATGAACTACTCGCGCATGCCGATGTTCTGCTGGACGGCGCTCGCCTCGAACCTGCTCATCGTCGCGGCCTTTCCGATCCTCACCGCCACGCTCGCGATGCTGCTGCTCGATCGGTACCTCGACTTTCATTTCTTCACCAACGCCGCCGGCGGCAACTCCATGATGTTCATGAACCTCATCTGGGCATGGGGTCATCCGGAGGTCTACATCCTGGTGCTGCCCGCCTTCGGCGTCTTCTCCGAGGTCGTCTCCACGCTCTCGCGCAAGCCGCTCTTCGGCTACCGCTCGATGGTCGTCGCCACCATGGCCATCTGTGTCATCTCGTTCATGGTGTGGCTGCACCATTTCTTCACCATGGGCGCCGGCGCGGACGTCAATGCGGTATTCGGCATCGCGAGCATGATCATCGCCGTGCCGACGGGCGTGAAGATCTTCAACTGGCTCTTCACCATGTACGGCGGGCGGGTGCACTACGACTCGCCGATGCTCTGGTCGATCGGCTTCATGGTCACCTTCGTCATCGGCGGCCTCACCGGCGTGCTGCTCGCCGAGCCGCCGGTCGATTTCGTGGTGCACAACACCACCTTCCTGGTCGCGCACTTCCACAACGTCATCATCGGTGCGGTGCTCTTCGGCGCGTTCGCCGGCTACACGTTCTGGTTCCCCAAGGCTTTCGGCTTTCGCCTCGATGAGCGTCTCGGCAAGGCGGCTTTCTGGTGCTGGCTCATCGGCTTCTGGGTTGCCTTCGCACCGCTGTACGTCGTCGGGCTCGATGGCATGAGCCGGCGGCTGCAAAGCTACGACGTGCCCGAATGGCATCCCTGGCTGCTGGTCGCCGGCGCCGGCACGCTCATCATTCTGTGCGGCATCGGCCTGCAGGTCGCGCAGCTCATCGTCTCGATCCGCACCCGCGACAAGCGGCGCGATCTCACGGGCGATCCCTGGGATGGCCGCAACCTCGAGTGGGCGACGCCCTCGCCGCCGCCGGAATTCAACTTTGCGGTGCTGCCCAATGTCACGGGTGAGGAGCCGTACTGGGGCGTCAAGGAGCGCGCACGGGAGGCGATGCAGCTCGTGACCCCCGAGCCGCAGTACGAGCCGATCGAGATGCCGCGTCATTCTCCGACGGGGTTCGTCACGGCCTTCTTCGCCTTCTTCACCGGCTTCGCACTCATCTGGAACATCTGGTGGCTCGCGATCCTCGGGCTCGCGGGCGCCTACGCCACTTTCGTGGTCTTCGCCTGGCGCGACCGCACGGAGTATGTGATCCCGGCCGAGGAGGTGGCGCGCATCGACCGGGCGAACCGTCAGGCGCGCGCGGGATACCTGCGGGGACTGGCGCGATGAGCACCGATGCACTGCGAGCGCCGCCCGACCCTTATCACCTCGGGCATACGCCGATCGCCGCCGACGCACCGCCCGAGGTGACCGGCCACGGCGCCGGAGGGCCGGCGCCCAAGCGCATCGTGGTGGGCTACGGCTTCTGGATCTTCCTGCTCTCGGATGTAGTGATCTTCGCCAGCTTCTTCGCAGCCTACGCCGTGCTCTTCAAGAACACGGCGGGCGGCCCCACCGCGCAGCAGCTGTTCGATCTGCGCAATACCGCCATCGAGACCGCCTGCCTGCTGCTGTCGACCTTCACCTGCGGCATGGCGAGCCTGGCGGTGGGCGAGCGCAGCCAGAAATGGACGCAGCTCTCGCTGCTCGCGACGGGCCTGCTCGGCGCCACTTTCATCGGCCTGGAGATCAGAGAATTCGCGAGCCTGGCAGCCCGCGGCGCCGGCCCCAGCCGCAGCGCCTTCCTGTCCTCGTTCTTCACCCTCGTCGGCTGCCACGGCGCGCATGTGACGGCCGGGCTGCTGTGGCTCGGCACGATGATGGCGCAGTTCTACGCCAAGGGTTTCCGCCGCGACATCCGTCACCGCTTTCTGTGCTTCAGCCTCTTCTGGCACGCGCTGGACATCATCTGGGTGGCCATCTTCAGCCTGGTGTATCTGGTGGGAACGCTTCCGCCGAGGTATCTGCCATGAGCGCCGAGCATGATTTCGAGGCCGGCTCCGACATCGGTGCCGACCGCTTACCGGGTGCCGAGCACGGTGGCGAGGAACGCACGCTCGGCCAGGAGGTGCGCGGCTACCTGCTCGGGCTGGCCCTTGCAGCCGCACTGACGGTGGCGAGCTTCGCCGTCCTGCACAGCAACTTCATCTACGGTCCGGCGCTCGCGGTCGCGCTGCTGGTGCTCGCCGTGGCCCAGATGGGCATTCACCTGGTGTTCTTCCTGCATCTCACCACCGATCCCGACAACGCCAACAACATCATGGCGCTCGCCTTCGGTGTGCTCATCGTGTGCCTGGTGGTGTTCGGCTCCCTCTGGGTGATGCAACACATGAACCACAACATGGTGCCGATGCAGCAGTTGCTCCAGATGCAACGCTAGCGCCCCGCCGCCGCTTTGCGGCTCTGCAGTCCCTCGCTATCCGCGCCGAACCCGGGCTGCGGCGCACTCTTCATGGCGTTGGCGCGAGCGATGATGAAGGCGCGGATCGCCGCCGTGTCGGCCGGCGTCAATGCGGAGGCAAAGGACACCATGCCCCTCTGCGAGAGCACCCCGTGCAGGACCACCTGATCGAACCCCTGCTGGCTGTACAGCAGTGGTGTGCGCGTCAGGTCCGGAAAATACGCACCGCGTGTCTGGCCGTTCTCGCCGTGGCAGGCAGCGCAGTAGCGTGAGTAGCGCGCGCGCCCCAGCGCCACCTGCGATGCGGGTGCGGTCGCAGGCGGAGGTGCCAGCGGGCGCTCCGTGAACGGCTTCGTCGGGGGCAGCTGGGCGCTGCCCCCGAGGGTGAACACCAGCAGCCGCGAATAGTTCGGCGCGTAGTAGCCACCCATCTGCATGCCACCGACGCTCAGCGCCACGTATTGCTTGCCATCGAGCGCGTAAGTGATCGGCGGGGCGAGCGCGCCCGTCTGCACTGCGAAGCTCCACAGCTTCTCGCCCGTGCGCGCATCGAAGGCACGCACCTCATCGTCGCTGCCACCGCCCTGGAAGACCAGGCCACCGGCGGTCGCGAGCGCACCGCCGGTCGGACCCTGATTCGGCTTGCTCTGCCAGAGGATCTTGCCCGCGAGCGGATCCCACGCCTCGAGGTAGCCGACGAAGCCCTGAGGCTCGCCGGGGTGCGTGCGATACCAGGTGAACTGGGCCCCGAAGTCGATGCCGAGGTTGTAGCCGACGGCGCTCGGGGCGTATTTCGGATCCTCCACCCAGGGGTAGTACGCGTGCTGCGTCGGGATGTAGAGCAGTCCCGTCTGCGGATCGTAGGCGTTGGCGTGCCAGCCATGCGCTCCCTGGGCGCCCGGCAGACCGTTGAACGGGCGGTCCGCATCGTAGCGCGCCTGCGGCCGCTCGATCGGCCGGCCCCTCTTGTCGATGCCGCTCGCCCAGTTCACCTCGGTGAAGGGCTGCGCTCGCAGCAGCTGTCCGCTGCGCGCATCGAGCATGTAGAAGAAGCCGTTCTTGCCCGGCTGCATGATCACGCGCCGCTCGGCCCCATCGACGCGCAGCGTGGCGATGCTCATCGGGCTCACGGAATCGTAGTCCCAGGTGTCGCGCGGGGTGGCCTGGTAATGCCAGACGTACTCGCCGGTCTCGAGCTTCACCGCGATGATCGAGGCAAGATAGAGATTGTCGCCCGACTTGGGGTCGCGGTAGCGCTGGTTCCACGGGCTGCCGTTACCCGTGCCGAAGTACACCAGATCCGTGACCGGGTCGTAGAGAATCGCATCCCAGACGGTCCCGCCGCCGCCGAGCTTCCACCAATCGCCGCTCCAGGTGGCGGCCGCCTTGCGCATGGCCTCGTTCTCGAAGCCGCTCTGCGGATTGCCCGGCACCGTGTAGAAGCGCCACACCATGCGACCGCTCTCGGCATCGTAGGCGCTGATGTAGCCGCGAACACCGTACTCGCCGCCGGAGTTGCCGATCAGCACGAGCCCCTTGGCCACGCGCGGCGCGCTCGTGATCGAGTAGTGCTTGCTCGGATCGATGGTGAGGGTCGACCACACCTGCTGCCCCGTGCGCGCATCGATCGCGATCAGGCGACCGTCGAGCGTGCCCAGGTAGATCCGGCCGCGCCAGGCGGCGATGCCCCGGTTGAACAGGCCGCAGCAGACGTTGACGGCCCATTCGCCGGGGACCCTGGGGTCGAACTCCCACAGCGGCCGGCCGCTCGATGCATCGAAGGCGTACACCTTGCTCCAGGCGGTCGAGGCATAGATGACTCCGTCGATATAGAGCGGCGTGCCCTCCTGCGGCAGGTTGGTGTCGTAGTCGGCGAACCACGCGAGCCCCAGATCCTTGACGTTCTGCCGGTCGATCTGCGCGAGTCGGCTGTAGTGCTGCTCCTCGTACGTGCCGCCGTAGGTCATCCATTGCGAGGGCTCGCTCTCGGCCGCGCCCAGGCGCCGCGCATCCACATTGGCGAAAGTGCCTGCGGCAGCCGGCGCGGCTGGCGCGGACGCGGCGCTCGGCGCTGCATTCTGACAGCCAAGGAGTACCAGGCATCCGAGCACGCTCGCTGCCGATGCGAGCCCACGATGCACGACCCACCCTTCGCTACGACCTCGCATCCCGACTGCCTCGCTTCCGATGACGTAATCCGCACATAGACCGGCGCGGCATTGTACCGAAGCATCCGGTATCGTTGCCCCGGGCGCACCGGGCGCACCGGGCGCACCGCCGACTGCGACTGAGACCATGAACCTCCCGACCACGTTCATTCTGCTCTTCGTGGTCGCCACGGCGGTCGCCATCGGCGCGCAGCGCTTGCGCGTGCCCTACACGGTTGCGCTGGTGCTGACCGGGGTGCTGCTCGGGGCCACCGCGCTGATCCCGGCGCCGCATCTGACGAAGAACCTGCTCTTCTCCCTGTTTCTGCCGGGGCTCATCTTCGAGGCCGCTTTCCGGATCGACTCGCGCGACCTGCGCACAGGCTGGATCACGAGTCTGCTGCTGGCGGTGCCGGGGGTCATTGCCTCGACCGCACTCATCGCCTGCACGCTGCCGCCGGTGCTGGCACTGTCGCATGCGGCCGCGGGCGTGGGCTGGCGCGACGCGCTGGTGTTCGGCGCGCTGATCTCCGCGACCGATCCGGTCGCGGTGATTGCCTTGTTCCGCACGCTGCGCGCCCCGCCCCGCCTCACCCTGCTGCTCGAAGCCGAGAGTCTGCTCAACGACGGCACGGCCATCGTCTTCTTTACGCTGAGTCTGTCGCTGATCGATCGCTCGATGAGCGGTGCCGGCGCGCTGCTGCTGCAGTTCCTCGTCATCGTCGGCGGTGGGCTCGCGATCGGGGCGGCACTGGGGGCCGCGGCCTCGCTGCTCATGCGTCACATCGATCATCCGATGATCGAGATCGCCTTGACCACCGTCGCCGCGTACGGCTCCTTCGCTCTCGCCGAGACGCTCACGGTCTCCGGCGTGATCGCCACGGTCGTCGCCGGCCTCATCTGCGGCAACGTCGGTGCGCGCATCGGCATGTCGCCGGCGAGGCGGCTCGCCGCGGCCACGTTCTGGGAGTACGTCGCCTTCGCGCTCAACTCCATCGTCTTCCTGCTCATCGGCTTCGAGGTACGCGAGCGCGAGCTGCTGCGCTACTGGCTGCCGATCCTGGTCGCCTATCTGCTCGTGACCGGCTGTCGCGGCCTGATCATCGCGGCCGGGCAGCTGATCATCGGCGCGACGCGCGAGCGGTTCCCATGGCGATGGAGCGTGGTGCTCACCTGGGGCGGCGTGCGTGGAGCGCTCGCGATGGTGCTGGCGCTCGGGCTGCCGCCAACCTTCGCCTATCGCGAGCTCCTCATTGCCATGACGTTCGGTGTCGCCATTCTCTCGATCCTGGTGCAGGGGCTGACGATGTCGCCCCTGCTGGGGGCACTCGGTATGGCAGCCCGATCCAGTGCTCAGGCGGCCGACGGCGCCTGAGGCAGCTTGTCGGCTGTGTCGAGTCGCTCACGCCCGCAAGTGCCGGACTTCTCAATAATGGCCGCTCGTCGGCGGCTGCCTGTGCGGCGCAACAAAAATACGGTCTCGCATGAAAGCACTCATTCAAACGGCGTACGGCGATCCGGACAAGGTGCTCGAGCTGCAGGAGGTTCGCGACCCGATGCCGCGGGAGCAGGAGGTCGTCGTCGGCATCGAGGCCGCGCTCGTACGCATGGCCGATGTGCATACCGTTGCCGGGCGACTGGGCTTTCGCAAGCCGCTGCCGCGCACGCCGGGCTACGAGGGAATCGGGCGGGTGCTGCAGGTGGGCCCGAACGTCTCCGGACTGCAGGAAGGTCAACGCGTGCTCGCACCCCTCGGCGCGGGCACCCATCGCGAGCAGATCTGCGTACCGGCGGGGGCCGTGACGGCGGCACCGGAGGGCAACGCAGAGCACCTGGCGCTGCTTGCGCTCAATCCGGCCGCTGCCTGGATGATGCTGCATCAGTTCAGCACGCTCGGTGAGGGCGACTGGATCGTGCAGAACGCCGCCAACTCGAGCGTCGGCCGGATCATCATTCAGCTCGCGGCGGAGCTGAAACTGCGAGTGATCAATGTGGTCAAGAGCGCCACCGTCGCCGCGGAGCTCGAGCAGGAAGGCGCGCATGCGGTGCTGCTCGATGACGAGCAGCTGGTGCAGCGGGTGAGTGTCATCACCAAGGGCGCGCCGGTGCGCCTGGGTCTCGATGCGGTCGGCGGACCTGCGACCGCACGCGTCATCATGTGTCTCGCAGAGGGCGGGGTTGCCATCTGTCACGGCGCCATGAGCGGTGCGCCGTGCGAGGTGCCCTACGATGTGATCGCCACGCGCGACATCCGTGTCATCGGCTTCAACACCGCGCGCCAGCTCGCTCGCTGCTCGGCCGAGGAGCGGCACAAGATCTTCGAGCGGCTCGGCAAGCTCGTGGCGGCCGGCCGGCTGCGCGCCAAGGTCGCAGGCGTCTACGACATCGACAAGGCGATCGATGCCTATCTGCATGCCGCGCGTGTCGGCGACAAGCGCTTCGGCAGTGTCGTCATCCGCTTCCGCGAGCTGCCGCCACCGAAGAGCGACAAGCTGGTGAGCGAGTCTGCTGCCGCCAGCGGCACGGACGCGGGCGCGGCCGCACCGGTTGCCGCTGCGGCGACGACTGCCGCCGCGCCGGCGGCGGCGACGGCCGCGGACGGTGCAGGCGCCTCCGCCCCCGCCGCGGGGCCGGCCGGCACCACCAATTGAAGGAATCGCGCGCCGCTCAGCGCGCCGCTTGTGCAGCCGCCGCGGGCGACTCTGCGACCGCGAAGGTCGTGTGACCGCCGGCTCGCGTCCCATGCAGCCGCTCGAGCAGGCCGCGCGAGAGCAGCAGTCTCGTGTGCTCGCGTCGTAGGATGGTGCTGCGGAAGGCCGCCGGGTTGGTCGCCAGCACCAGCAACGTGATCAGAATGGTCTTGCCCACGCGATGCAGCGCGCCCGGTCGCGCGCACGTCTCGACCGTGACGAACCCGTAGC
The DNA here is from genome assembly GCA_035504015.1 of Steroidobacteraceae bacterium. Taxonomy (GTDB): domain Bacteria; phylum Pseudomonadota; class Gammaproteobacteria; order Steroidobacterales; family Steroidobacteraceae; genus JASHUC01. Next base: position 26,340 of record DATJSR010000215.1, on the reverse strand, counting down.
GGCCCATGATGCGCCCGAGCTGCCCGCGATGCTGCCCGCGTCCCAGGTGCATGTCACCGCAGATCGCCACCACTTCGCGCAGCTCGGGTGTGTGCTCGAGATAGCGGGCGAGCTCGCCCAGGGAGCTCTTCATGCGGCGGTTCAGCTGCCGGGCCCAGGCGAGCGTGGGTCCCTCCTTGCCCATGGCAGGCATGTGCTCGTTCCACAGGTGCAGCTCGAGAATGGGCGCGCCGGCGCGAATCTCGGTGCCATCGGCGAGCCGCCAGTCCTGTTCGGCGCGGGCGCGGCTGATGCGAAACACGCACTGTGAGGTGGTGCTGAACTCGTAGACCTTCCAGTACCTGCGCAACAGCCGATCCAGACTGAACACGGCGCTCTCCAGCCAGGCGCTGGCCGCGCTGCGTCGCTCAGTGATCTGCGCTGACAACTGAACACTCCCGGCAAGAGCTGTGGCGTATCCGAAACCGCAGGAATCGTGCCCGCCTTCCAGGCACCGCACGAACACGTGGCGCTCGCACGACGACGAGAGAAGCCCGCGGAGAGCTCGACTATATCCCGCCGTACGGACACCGCAAGACGGTCCACCGCGCTACGGTCAGCCCTGCGTGTCATCGTACAGCACCGATAGTGTCACCTTGACGGTCAGAGCCATCGGCACGGCCAACAGCACGCCGACGACACCGAGCAGCAGACCGCCCGCCAGGAAGCAGAAGATGACCACCACCGGACGCACGCGCGCGGCGCTGCCGAGGACGATCGGCCCCACGAACTGGTCGATCGAGAGTCGCAGCGCCGTGGCATAGCCCACATACGCCCAGATGTCCCAGGCCGTGGCCGCGTGCTGCACCGCGACCAACCCGGCGATGACGGCCGCGGCTGCCGGACCGACGATGGGAATGATCTCGAGCATGCCGGTGAGAAGCGCCAGAAAGAGCGCATGGTGCAGCCCCAGCACCAGGCCCAGACCGAGATAGGCCGCGAATGCGGCGTACGCCACCACCAGCGCAACTCCGATGAAGTAGCGCCGCAGGACCGGATCGAGCTCGCGCCACACGCGCAGCGCAAACCCGCGGTACCGGGGCGGCACCAGCCACAGCAGGCCGGCCGCGATCTCGCGCGCATCGATGAGGAAGTACCCGATCAACACCCACACGAGCAGCATGCCGAAGAGCGCCGCGACTCCCCAGCCCACCACCACGGCGAGCTCACCGCCCGTAAGGAACTGTTGCAGACTCTCAACCGCGTAGGTGGCGATGCGGTCCGCATTCACCGTACCGCCCAGCACGTCGATGGAGCGGTCGCCGATCAGGGCACGAGTGAAGCCGGCGATGGAGCCGTGCAGATCCCCGCCGACGGTCTGCACCTCGCGGATGAGCGGCGGCATCCCGATGACGCCGAGCAGCGCGGCCGCCCCCATCAGCAGTGCGAGCAACAGCAGAGCGATCGTCCAGCGCGGCAGATGCAGTCGGCCGGACACCGCGTCCACGAGCGGCGTGCATACGTAGGCAACGACGGCGGCGAACACGAAGGGCAGCAGGATGCTGTGCAGCAGGTACAGCAGGCCCGCAATGGCCGCGGCAACGAGCACCGCCGCCATGAGGGAGCGCGGCTCGGCGCGCGCGCCAAAGCGGTCTTGCCCGCGGGGCCGCTCACCGTGCGGACCGGGCTGCGCCGCGCTCATGGGTAGGTGCGCCCTTTCCAGTGCACGCGTCCCACGAGCCGCCACCGCACGCTATCGAGCGCGATGCAGGCACCCGTGGCGTAGCCGATCGGAAAGATGAGGCCATACCACCAGGGAATGCCGAAGTGCAGCGCGCCCGCGAGGTGCAGGCCGAAGAGCGCGCCCGCGCCGAGCAGTGCCGGAACGAGCGCGACGCACTCGGCATGCCGGCCGGCCGAGCAGCCGAGCGCATCGAGGAGCGGCAGGAGCACCGCGGCCCAAGCCAACAGCACTGCGCACAGCGCTGTCGCGAGCGTGCGCGGGGCCCCGCCCAACATCTCGATCAGGTTCTTGGCAATGCCGGGCCAGAGCGTTCCCCAGCCGGTGTACATGCGCGTGCTGAGCACGGCACTGCCATCCTGCATGAGCACCCGAAAGCCGCGCCGCTTGAGCCCGAGCGCCAGATCCACGTCCTCGCAGATCGACTCGCGCACGATCGCGTACCCACCGATGGCATCGTAGGCGCTGCGGCGGATGAGCATGAATTGGCCGGTGGCGACGACCTGATCGCTGTCGGGTGCCTGGATACGGGTGAGATCCTGCGAGAAGCCGAGCAGGTACAATCCGCACGGCAGAATCAGCCGCTCGGCGAAGCTGCGCAGATCGTGCCGCGGAGCGAGCGTGAGCAGATCGATGGCGCCGCTCTGTGCCGCCCGCAGTGCGCTGGCAAGTGCCAGCGGATGCGCGCGCATGTCGGCATCCAGAAAGCACAGCCAGGGAGTCTCGGGCGGCAACGACTGCACACCGAACCAGGAGGCGTGCACCTTGCCCTTCCAGCCCGGCGGCAGCGCCGGCGCGTGCAGCAGGGTGATGCGCGGATCCTCGGCCGCGAGCCGGGCGACGATCGCCGCGGTGTCATCGCTCGAGGCATCGTCGATGACCACGATACGCAGCCGCTCGGGGGGGTAGCGCTGCGCCTGCAGCGAGCGCACGCAGGGCTCGATGTTGGCGCTCTCATCGCGTGCGGGAACGATCACCGCGACGGGCTCTGCGGCGCCTGCGGCCGCGACAGGCGCAGGGACGACGCGCGGCAGCGCGCCCCGCTGCCCCCAGGCCCGCAGGATGAGCCAGGCGACCAGCGCAAACCACACCAGTGAGAGCGTCAAAAGAATGTGGCCCGAGCGGATCAAGACACGGACTTATGGGGCATGGGCGGCTGCTCCGCCGGCGGTGGCCGGATGGGGGCGCGCGCGAGGCGTACGCGCTGCACGAGGCGGCCGAGGCCTTCGTACAAGGCACGCTGCGAGCGCACGAGGGCATCCGCGTTCGGCACCCACAGCAGCAGACCGTGGTCGCGGCGCGTCCACAGCGCCGCCGGCGCAGGCACCACCTGCAGCCCAGTCGCCCGGAACTCCACGACCGAGCGTGCCATGTGTGCGGCCGAGGTCACCAGCACGATCCGGCGGATCCCCTCGCGGGCGAGGATCGCCGCCGACATGCTCGCGTTCTGGTGGGTATCGCGGGAGTGATTCTCCACCCAGCGCGGGACGAGCGCGAGATCCCGTTGCAGTGAGCTGTTCATGGCTGCCGCCTCGCCGTGGCTACCGGACACCAGCACCGGCAGACCGGTGACGCGCGCCACGCGCGCCCCGTACACGAGGCGCTCGAGCGTCGTGGCGCTCGGTGCCGCCATGCCGTACTCGGGCGCATTGAGCCGCACGCCACCGCCCAGGATCACGATGGCCTGCGCATCGATCGGCCGTGCCAGATCGAGCGGCGGGTAGCGCTCGGCGCTGCGCACGAGCGCATCGGCGATCAAGGGGGTGGCTAGCAACCACAACACCACCACCCCGAGGACGCACAGGGTGACACCGGCGCGCCGCGTCCTGCGGCTCACGAGCAGCGCCACCCCGGCAAGCGACAACAGCAGCTCGCCGGTGGGCGGCAGCACCAGGGTCTTCAGCAGCAGTTTCCAGGTAAAGACGTCCATCGCGCTTGCCCAAGCCCCGGCTGCGCGCGAGCAGCCGGTCTCTTCGGCAAGACACGATAAAGGAAATCTCAGCCCGTGAGTTGCTCGGGCAGGGCGGTGCGCTTGGGCAGCTGGCCGGCCGGATTCGGCCGGCAGGCGATGAGATTGCCCTCGAACTGGCGCGTGGAGCCGTCCCAGCTCGACTGCAGGGCACGCTCGCGGCAGCGCTGCGGATCCACGCTGAGCGCCCGTTGCGCGGCGCGTGCGAGGTCCGTGTCGAGCGCCCCCGTGATGCCATCCTCGATGACATCGATCGGACCGGTCACGGGAAAGGCAGCTACCGGTACGCCGCAGGCGAGCGCCTCGAGGTTCACGAGCCCGAAGGTATCGGTGCGGCTGGGAAACACCATCACGTCGGCCGCGGCGAGGTGCGCTGCCAGATCCTCGCCGAAGCGAAAGCCGAGGAAGTGCGCATCCGGGTACTGCGCGTGCAGGCGGGCCCGCTCGGGACCGTCACCGATCACGACCTTCGAGCCGCTCCAGGGCATGCCGAGGAATGCGTCGATGTTCTTCTCCACCGCGACGCGACCCACGTAGGCGGCGATCGGCCTCGGCAGATGATCGAGGAGCGCCTTGTCCCGCGGGCGAAAGAGCTCGGTGTCGACGCCGCGGCGCCAGCGCACCAGATTGCGAAAGCCGCGGCCGGCGAGCTGGCGGTGGATGCTCTGCGTGCTGACCATGCAGGCGTGCGCGGCTCCGTGGAAGCTGCGCAGCACGGCGTAGGAGAGCGCGAGCGGAAGGGGTGCCCGCGAGCGCAGATACTCGGGGAACTGCGTGTGATAGGAGGTGGTGAAACGCAGACCGTGGCGGCGGCAGTAGGCGCGCGCCGACCATCCGAGCGGGCCCTCGGTCGCGATGTGCAGTGCCTGCGGCTGAAAGGCCGCGATGCAGCGCGCCACTGCGGCTCCCGGCAGCAGGGCAATGCGGATCTCGGGATACGTGGGACAGGCAACCGTGCGGAACTCACTCGGCGTGATCAACCGCACGTCGTGCCCGAAGCGGCCGAGATAGGCTGCCGTCTGCGCTAGTGTGCTGACGACGCCGTTGGTCTGTGGCCGCCAGGCGTCGGTCACGATCATGATCTTCACGGGGCGCCATCTTGTCGATCGGATGTGACGGCGCCGTGAAAGGCTCGCAACGGTTCGTTTGCGTGAACCGCATCGCAGACGCGTGAGCCAGGGCACCATGTCACGTCCCTGTAAGATTCTTGCTATATCTGCTTCATGCCGACGGCACGATGGCCATCAAATCAGGAGAGCCCCTCGATGCAAAGCTTCCTGCAAGCTCTGAAGACCCAGCGGTGGGACGATCATCGCTACTACCACCACAGCCGCATCAACCAGTCGCTGCATCTGCTCAGCGCCCTGAGCTTCCTCTCCGGGTACGTCCTGATCTTCCGCAATCCGGCGGCCGCTGCCCTCATCGGCTGGCTGGGCGCCATGGTCAGCCGGCAGGCGGGACACTTCTTCTTCGAGCCCAAGGGCTACGACGAGGTCAATCACGCCACCCACGAGCACAAGGAGCAGATCAAGGTCGGCTATAACCTGCGCCGCAAGGTGGTGCTGCTGTCGCTGTGGGCTCTCACCCCCGTGCTGCTGTGGGCGGAGCCGACCTGCTTCGGCCTGCTGCCCAGGCCGAGCGACTACGGCGAATTTCTGCGCAACCTCGGGGATCTGTGGCTCGCCCTCGGTGCAGGCGCACTGCTCTTTCGCACCGTGCAGCTGTTCGTCCTGCAGAGCGTGCAAACCGGGCTGGTATGGCTCACCAAGATCCTCACCGACCCCTTCCACGACGTGATGCTCTACTGGGGCGCGCCCTTTGCGCTGCTGCGCGGTGAGCTGATCGACCCGATGGAGGACGTGGAGGTCGAGGAGGCCCAGCGGGCCTGAAGCAGTTCCGCGAGCACCCGGCGCCGCAGCGCCTGGGGGCTGGCCGCCTCGCCTCCCCACCACCAGCCGTCGCGCTGCATGGCGCAGGCCGCGGAGATGATGCGCTCGGTGACCTGTGCGAAATCCGCATCCGAGTAATCGATACTGAAGATGAGGCGGCCGGTGCCCACCCAGCTGAGCGCCAGCCCGGCGGCGCGCAGGTAGTACTGCAGCATCCAGTGATAACGCGAAGGCTGCGTGTAGTTGAAAGTCCAGATGGAGGAGAGGTTGGCCACTTGAACGGGCAGCCCCGCGGCCGCGAGCCGCGCGTTGAGCTCGGCGGCCCGCGCGTTCCAGCGCTCATCGAGACCGGCATACAAAGCCCGCGCCGGCTCGCTCGCGACGTACCTCAGGAACTCGTTCATGGCGCCCATCACGTAGGGATGGGAGTTGAAGGTGCCCCGCGCAAAGCACACATCGGCGGGGCGGTCCTCGCGAAAGCGCTTCATCAGCGGCGCGCGACCGCACAGCACGCCAACGGGCAGCCCGCCACCCAGTGTCTTGCCGTAAGTGACCATGTCGGCGCGCACGCCGAAGTATTCCTGGGCACCCCCGAGCGCCAGCCGAAAGCCCACGAACACCTCATCGAAGATCAGCACGATGCCGCGCTCGGTGCACACCTTGCGCAGCGCGCGCAGCCAGGCCGCGTAGGCGGCTCGATCGACCCCGGCGCGGCGCGGACCGGTCACGAGCTGGTTGTCGCTCGGGGCGTTCGCGTTCGGGTGCAGCGCCTGCAGCGGATTGACGAGCACGCAGGCGATGTCGCGACGGCTCGCGAGCACGCGCAGAGAGGCGGGGTGCATGTCCTTCAACGTGTAGGTGTCGGGCGCCGGCAGCGGGTTGCCGACCCCGGGTTGCACATCGCCCCACCAACCGTGATAGGCCCCGCAGAAGCGCACCAGATGCCGCCGCCGGGTGTGATAGCGGGCGAGGCGTACCGCCTGCATCACGGCCTCGGTCCCGGACATGTGGAAGGAGACCTCCTCGAGGCCCGAGAGGGCGCGCAGGCTGCGCACGTTGTCGGCGAGCACGGGGTGATAAGCCCCGAGCACGGGCCCGAGCGCCTCCACGCGCGCGGCGCCGCGAGCAATGCAAGCCTTGTAGAAGTCGTACCCCAGCAGATTGACCCCGTAGGAGCCGCTGAGATCGTACAGACGGTTGCCATCGAGATCCGTGACCATGGGGCCGGCCGAGGACTCGAGGAACACGCCCGCCTTGAGGTGCTTGCGCACCAGGCGGCTGAACTGAAAGGGCACGCGGTAGCGGGCCGTGAACTGCACGTCCGACACCGCATCCTCGATCTCGGCGGTGAGCGCTGCGGTACGCGCAAAGCGTTGCGCGTACAGGCCCGCGAGCGCGAAGAATCCCGCGCGGCGCTGCTCGGCGATGCGCTCGGGAGCCGCATCGGCGCGGAAGAAGCGCTGCTCGTCGTACTCATAGAAGGGGATCAGGCGCACGATGCGCCGCGCCAGTCGCGCGTGCCCTGCGAGCGAGCGATGCTTGGCGCGCGAGAGCATGAGCCGACGCCGCCCGAAGTATGCGAGGCACAGCACAAGCAGGAGCAAAGCGGCAGCGATCGAATAAGTCATAGGCCCATGCACCTCGCCAGGGGTCGCCGCGCAAAGTATTGCAGCCGAGTGACACTTCCATGACGCTGCGCTCGATTCTCGTGCAGCTGGCGCAGCAGGAGGATGTGAATTTCCTGCTGACCAACCGCATCCCGCGCAGGACACTGACTCGCCTCGTGGGCTGGCTGAGCCGGATCGAGAACCCGCTGGTCGTGCGCACGGCTCTCGCGCTGTGGCGCCTGTTCTCCGATCTCGACTTGAGCGAGGCGCGCACGCGCCATTTTCGCACGCTGCACGAGTGTTTCACGCGACAGCTGCAGGAGGGGGCACGGCCGATCGATCCGGATCCACGGGTCGTGGTCAGCCCCTGCGACGGTGTGGTTGGGGCCTGCGGACACATCGAGTCCGGCATGGTGCTGCAGGCGAAGGGACTGCCGTACGCGCTCGCCGAGCTGCTGGGCGATGAGCGGCTGGTGCCGCCCCTGGCCGCAGGCTCTTACCTTACCTTGCGGCTCACCTCGAGCATGTACCACCGCTTCCACGCACCCTACGACCTGCGTGTCGAGCGCGTCACGTACATCTCCGGGGATACCTGGAACGTGAACCCGATCGCTCTGCAGCGCATCGCACGGCTCTTCTGCCGCAACGAGCGCGCGGTGCTGCATTGTCGGCTGGAGCCCTCGGGGATGCCGCTGCTCATGGTGCCGGTGGCTGCGATCCTGGTGGCGAGCATCCGCCTGCACTTTCTCGATGTGACGCTGCATCTGAAATACCGCGGACCCAATCTCATCCCCTGCGATGCGCGCCTGCGCAAGGGCGAGGAGCTGGGCTGGTTCGAGCACGGCTCGACGATCCTGGTGTTCGCGCCGCCCGGATTACGCCTCGCGCGTGCGCTCGAGTCCGGAAAGATCGTGCGCATGGGGCAGCCCCTGCTCGAGCTCACGTGAGCGCTCTTGCGGTCATCACGGGGACGACTCACGGCATCGGCCGGGTCACCAGTCGCGAGCTCGCACGGGCGGGCCGCCGCGTGCTGATGCTCTGCCGTGACCTCGATGCGGCCGGGCTCGTCGCCGCGGAGATCGAGGCGCGCGTGCCCGGAGCCGACGTGCAGGCACTCGGCTGCGACCTCGCTTCGCTCGCCTCCGTGCGCGCCTGCGCGCGCCAGATCCGCGAGCGCTTCGGCCCCATCGGCCTGCTCATCAATAACGCCGGCATGGTGAGCATGCGTCACCGCCGCTCGCCCGATGGGTTCGAGCTCACCTTCGCGAGCAATCACCTCGGGCCCTTCCTGCTCACGCAGCTGCTGCTGCCGCAGCTCGCCCCGCAGGCGCGCATCGTCAATGTCGCCTCGCGGATTCACCGGCGGGGCCGGCTCGAGCTCGACCGCATCACGCGCGCGCACGCCGGCTACCGGCCCGGTGCCGCTTACGCTCGATCGAAGCTCGCGAACGTGCTGTTCACTTTTGCGCTCGCGCGGCGCCTCGCAGGCAGCGGCATCACCTGCAACTGCCTGCACCCCGGCGTCGTTGCAAGCCATCTGCTGCCGGCGTGGCTGCGGATGGTGAAGCCGTTGCTCTCGCCCGAGATCGTCGATGTGGAGCGCGGTGCACTCACCACGCTGCATGTGGCCCTGTCTGCCGATCTCGCCGGAGTGAGCGGGCGCTACTTCGATGACCAGCAACGCGATGTGAGCGCCGCGGCGCCCTGCTACGACGAGGCGTTGCAGGAGCAACTCTGGGGCGTGAGTGCCCGCTGGGTCGGCATCGAGGATGCCGAGAAAGCGCAGCAGGCCGCGACCCCGGGGCGCCCGTCGACGCGCCAGCCGGAACCCTTGCCGGCAAGCTCCGAGCACGCGCCATCTGGACCGCCGGCAGGAGGCTGTGCTAATTAAATGGCCCAGCTATCAAGGAGATGAGCTAAAGTACGCCGCCGCACGGCATTTTTCATTGCAGCGCGATCCGTGGTCGCTGACGCGGCGCTGACAGGAACTTTCCGTGCCGCGAGAGTGTTTGGAGTGACAAACGAGGTTCTGTGAGACTCGCCATGGCGCAAAATGCCCGATCCCGCATCGCTGAGCTCTTGCTGTTCGCCGGCAACTTCATCCGCCACCCCATGATGCTCGGCTCGATAATCCCGAGCTCGCGTTTTCTGGTGGACCAGGTGCTCGAGCCCATCGACTGGCAGCGGGCACAGGTGCTCGTGGAGTACGGCCCGGGGGTCGGCACCATCACCGCGGAGATCCTCAGGCGCATGCGCCCTGATGCGCACCTCGTCGCCATCGAGACCAACTGCGACTTCGTACGCTTCCTCGGCAAGACCCTTCCCGATCCGCGCCTGCACCTGGTACACGACTCCGCGGTGGAGGTGCAAAGCGTGCTGCGGCGACTGGGCCTGCCTGCGCCCAGCTACATCGTCTCGGGAATTCCCTTGGGCAGCATGCCCGAGCCGCTGCGGGCGGCCATTGCGAGCAACAGCCGGGCCGCACTCGCCCCCGGTGGAGCCTTCCTGGTGTATCAGTTCACCGCCCGCGCGCTGCCCGTCCTGCAGAGGACTTTCCACCACGTGCGCCGGGGATTCGAGCGGCGCAATCTGCCGCCGGCACAGCTCTTCGTCTGCGCCACCGAAACCGGCTAGCGCTCTAGTACTCCGCATCCACGGCCGCGTTCGCGCGGGTGTCGCCTGCGCTACCCAGGCGTGCCTGGGGTGCGGCCGCGGCTGGCAACCCGAGCCCCGTGCCCGTCTCCTGCACGAGAAACTGCACCACCGCGCGCAGCGCCTCGCGCGGGCTCGCCCCGCGGGAGCGGGCCTCGCGATAGACACCGAGCTGCCGGTGCGCACTCGTGCCCCGCTGCAGGATGACGCGCGCATGCTCGACCTCGCGCACGCAATCGAGCGCCGCCGCATCCTCGCGCACCAGCTCGAGCCACTCCTCGAGCAGCAGCGCGAACGGCATGAGCTCGCCGCGAGCGAGATCGAGCAGCTTCTCATCGTAGCTGTAGCGCATGGCACGCCAGCGGTTCTCGGCGATGAGCACCAGCGGATACTGGCGCCAGCCGCGGTTGGCACGTCCGAGTCGATAGAGCATGCGCAGCGTCGCCGCCGTCAGCCCCGCCAGACACACCGCATCGTCGATGCTCGTGCAACAGTCCATGATGCGCGCCTCGAGCGTCGGGTGGCGCGGGTTCGGTCGCAGGTCCCACCACAGCTTGGTGGTGTCGGCGATCAGCCCGCTCGCGATCAGCATCTCGAGCTGGCGGCGAAAATCCGCGAAGCTGGCGAAGCGCTCGGGCAGTCCGGTGCGCGGCAGGGTGCTGTAGATCGACAGGCGAAAGGACTTGAAGCCGGTCTGCTCGCCCTCCCAGAAGGGCGAGGAGCAGGAGAGCGCGAGCAGATGCGGCAGAAAGTACGAAAGCTGGTTCATCAAGTCGATGCGCAGGTCATCGTCATCGATTCCTACGTGCACCTGCATGCCGCAGATCATCAGGCGGCGCGCCGCGGCCTGCATCTCGCGGGCGAGCTGCACGAAGGGCTCCGCGTGGCGCGGCTTCTGCTGCACCGAGCGGGCGAAGGGATGCGTGGAGGCGGCGATCGGCGCCACAGCGTAGCGCTTGGCCACCGCGGCGAGAGTACCGCGCAGCTGAGCGAGATCGGCGCGGGCCTCGCTCAGCGTACGACAGACGCGCGTGCCCGCCTGCAGCTGGCAGCGCAGAAATTGCGGGCTCACCTGTCCGGCACACAGATCCGAGCACTCGCGCAGTAGCTGCGGCGGCGGATCGCTGCACACATCGTAGGTTTCCAGATCGACGAGGAGGTATTCCTCCTCGATGCCGACGGTGAAGGGAGGCTCGCGCGTGCTCACTTCTCACCTCCTTCTCGTGCGCCCGAGCGCACGGCACCGGCGGGCGGTGAGGCTGCGGCGTGCGGGGCGGTCCGAGAGCGGACGGGCCGAGGAGTTTACACGACTGGGGGGACGGTGAGCTCGCTGATCGGACGCGGCTGGGCGAGCAGGTAGCCCTGCACGAAGTCCACGCCGATGCGCTGCAGGACCTCGAGAACCGCCTCGGACTCCACGCACTCGGCGACGGTTGCCACGCCGAGCGCACGACCGAGTTGGCTGATCGCCTCGACGAGACTGCGGTCGATGGGGCTTGCAGCCACTTGCCGGATGAACTGACCGTCGATCTTGAGCAGATCGACCGGCAGGGTCTTCAGATACATGAAGGACGAGAGCCCGCTGCCGAAGTCGTCGAGGGCGAAGCGACAGCCACGCTTGCGCAGCTCGCGGACGAAGGCGGTCACGTGCGCGAGGTGGGTGACGGCCGCCGTCTCGGTGAGCTCGAAGCACAGCGCGCGCGCGACGTGCGGATCGGACACCTGCTGCAGCAGCAGATCGAGGAAGGACTGGTCGTTGAGCGAGGTGCCCGAGAGATTCACGGCGAGCATGGGCATGGCGGGCCCGGCGCGGCGCACGAGCTCGGTCGCCTGCGCCACGACCCAGCGGTCGATCGAGGGCATGATGTTGTAGCGCTCTGCAGCCGGGATGAACTCCCCGGGCGCGACCAGCCGGCCGTCCTCGTCGCGCAGGTACACCGTGAGCTCGCACATCCCCATCTCGTGCGCCGCGGCGCCGGCGGCAGCCATCGCGCGACCCAGCCCCTGCGCGGGCCGCCCCGCCTGAGTCACTGCCCAGGCACCCGCGTCGGCAGCGAAGGCGGGAATCGTGGTCGTGAGCGAGGTGGTCGTCGCGCCCAGCGCGAGCGTCGCCCCCGGCTCGGCAGCACGCACCGCGGCGGCTGCGCGCAGGGGCAGGATCGGCTGAAAGAAGATCTCCAGACGCTGCTCCTCGACCGCGCGCGCGAGACGCGCCACCCATTGCATCTCGCGATGGCGGCGCGAGCTGCCCTGCGCGGTGTAAACGTGCACCCGGTTGCGGCCGCCGTCCTTCGCCGTGTAGCAGGCAATGTCGGCCGCCGAGAGCGCGCTCGCAGCACTCTCGCTTGCGCCATCGATCTGCACCACCCCGATGCTCGCACCCACCGCGATGGTCGAGCCTTCCCAGGCGAAGTGCAGCGTGCGAATCGCCTGGCACAGGCTCTCGGCAACCTGGTTGGCCTGCTCGAGCGTGCAGCGGTCGAGCAGAATGCCGAACTCGTCTCCGCCGAGTCGCGCCAGCGCGTCGCTGCCACGCACGCGCGTCTGCAGCAAAGCGGTGAGCTGGCGCAGCAGGCGGTCCCCGGCCGGATGACCGCAGGTATCGTTCACCAGCTTGAACTGATCGAGATCGATGTAGAGCAACGCGTGCTGCGCCTCGCTGCGGCGCGCACTCGCGACGGCCGCCTGCAGCCGGTTGTCGAACTCGCGCCGATTGATGAGTCCGGTGAGCGCATCGTGGCTCGCCTGGTAGGCAAGCGCGCGCCGCAGGCGCCGCTCCTGCGTCACATCGTGAAACACGATCACCGCGCCGAGCACGCGCCCCTCCGCGCCGCGGATGGGCGCGGCGGTCTGCTCGATGGCGATCTCCTCTCCCGTGCGAGTCACGAGCAGCAGCTGCTCGGTGCTCGCTGCGGCATCTCCCTGGGTGAGCAGGCGCCGCACGGGGTCGGCGACCGGCGCGCGCGTGCCTTCATCGACCAGGCGCAGCACGCCGGTCACGGGGCGGTTGCGCGCATCCTCGGCGCTCCAGCCCGTGAGCCGCTCGGCAGCCGGGTTGAGGTAGTCGATGAACCCCCGCGAGCAGGTGCTGATGACCGCATCGCCGATCGACTGCAGCGTCACCTGCGCCCGCTCCTTCTCGGCAAGCACCGCATACTCGGCGCGCTTGCGCGCCTCTTCGGCGTACAGCCGCTCGATGGCGATGCCGGCGAGCTGAGCCGCCTGCTCGAGCAGCTGCGCATCGGCGGGTCCGGGCAGGCCCGGCTCGGCTCGGTAGATCCCGAGCGCGCCGAGGATCTTGTCTCCGGCGCGGATGGGTGTCGACCAGGCGGCGCGAACGCCGGCGCGCTGCGCTGCCGCGCGCTGATGCTGCCAGAAGGAATCCTTCGACACGTCGGCCACTGCCACCGGGCGGCCGAGGTAGACGGCTGCGGCACAGGAGCCATTGCGAATGCCGACGAGTGACCGGCCGAGGGAGGCCTGAAGCGCTTGCGGCAGCTGTGGGGCGATGAGCGTCGCGAAAGTGGCCCCATCGGGAGCCAGCAGGCTCACTGAGCAGGCGCTCTCGGGAACGGCCGACTCGACCAGATGCGTGATGCTCTCGAGCACATCGAGCAGCGGCACCCCCGAGGCGAGGCGCTGGAGCACCCCGCGCTCGGCCTCGGCGAGCCGCGCCACGCGGCTGCGCTCGGAGATGTCGAGGATGCTGCCGCGCACGAGCCGGCCGGTGGCCGAGGGCAGGCTGCGCAGGCGCACCTCGCAGTGAAATGCGCGTCCCTGCGCATCCCGGTGCAGCCACTCGAAATGCTGCGATTCTCCGGCTAGCGCACGCGCGAGGTACAGCTCGCGATAACGCTCGGCCGGTGAGCCGTCGGCCTGTCGCTCGGGGCTGAGCTCTAGCGGTCCGCAGCGCAGCAGCTCGGTGCGGTCCAGGCCGAAGAGCCGCTCCGCATGCGCGTTCGCATCGACGAACCGCGCCGTCTCGCCATCGATGACGACGATAGCCTCGGGCGCGTGATCCACGAGCAGCCGATAGCGAGCTTCGCTTTCGCGCAGGGCCCGCTCCCCGGCACGCCGCTCCGTGACATCGCGCAGACACACCACGAACAGCGGCCGGCCCGCGCGCCGCGCGCGTCCCACCGTCATCTCCGCCGCAAAGACTTCGCCGGATCTGCGCCGACCCCAGATCTCCTGGGGCAATGCGCGCTCAGGGGGCTCGCTCGAGGTCAGGCGCTGCAGAGCCTGCGCGGCGCTGCCCGCATCGGCCACCTGAGGCAGTAGGGAGGCGAGTGACATGCCGATGGCATCCCGCGCCGGATACTCGAACACCCGCTCGGCGGTGGCGTTGAAGGTCTGCACCACGCCGTGCTCATCGACCGCGAGCACGCTGTCTTGAATGTGATCGAGCAGCACCTGCAAGTGATCGCGGCTGCCCTGCTCCGCGTCGCGCGCGAGCGCCAGGGCCTCATCGGCCATGAGCTGCATGGCGCGGACACTGCCGCGGCGCTCCTCATCGACGCTGCGGTAGTGTCGGCTGATGAGCCGCAGCAGCGGATCGAGTTCTGCACCGAGCTGGGTGCCCTGCAGACCGAGCTGGCGCAGCTGTGCGATGAGCTGCGGGTGCAGCTCGGTCTCCGGGACGTCCTGGCGTACCACGGTTGTGGTGAGCGCGGCCGCCTCTGCCGCCGCATCAGGCGACGCTGAGAGCGGCTCGAGCGTACCGCGGCGAGCGACAGGGGGATTTGACATAAGCGCCGAACCCGGATGACCTCTCATCTTAAGATCGCAGCGCCGAGGCACCCGTGAGGGATGTCCCGATTCCCACGCTTATGTCATTGCCGGTTGCCGCCGCTGCACTGCGGCGGCGAGCCGCGCACGACAGCCGGTGCGAAGCTGTGGGGCTGTGGGGCTGTGGAGCTGTGGAGCTGTGGAGCTGTGGGGCTGCGCGGCTGCGCGGCTGCGCGAGCGGCGCGATGCGGCCCTCAGTGGCTTTCGTCGCTGGCGGGCACGCGCGCGACGGCCGGGCCGACCGTCGCAGGTGCGGCGCGGGGTGCCGGCGCAAGGCCGCCGCCCGCGATCAGGGGGATCGTGTAGGTCCGCGCCACCGACTCGGTATCGTTATCGGCGAGCACCGTGGCATTGATGTAGAAGATGCCGTCGCGCTCGGGAACGACGGTGAGGGTGTGAACGATGGGCGTCCCGGCCTCAGGGTGATCGAGCGTGATGCTGCTCCCGCCCTCGCGCAGGGTCAGTCCGTCCTCGGCGTAAAAGCTCTCCACCACCCGATCGAGCTGCATCTGCGGAATCAGCGCCAGGTCGATCTCCGTGGGTTGGCCGACGCGCGGTCTCTGGCGCACGGCGAATTTCAGGACGACCCGCGAGCTCGTCTTGGAGCTGGCGACGGCGGCTACCATGTCCGGGTCCGGCCCGTCGCGCTTCACGTTATTGTGCGCCGCAACAGACACGCTGGCGGGCGCCGCCGGCGCGTGCGCATGCGATCCACAGCCTGCGAGCAGCACCCCTGCGCCGGTGGCGAGCAGCCGCCAACACCGGCGGGATTTTCGATCTGGCATCGCGCTCCGCGTCCTTCTATTGCAGCAGCGGCTGGTTCTCGATGGTAATCGACTGCTCGAACAGATCCGTGATGTAGCTCTCCCAATTGCGCACCTCGCCGAACCAGGGGAAGGCGCGCGGGAAGGCCGGGTCGTGCCAGCGCTGCGCCACCCAGCCCGCGTGATGCAGCATGCGCAGCGCGCGCAGCGGCTCGATCAGGCGCATCTCCCGAAAGTCGAAGTCCGCGAACTGCGCATATCCGCCGAGCAGCTCCTCCCACTGCCGCTGCTGCTCCCAGGGGCTGCCGGAGAGCAGCATCCACAGGTCCTGCACGCGCGGGCCGCTGCAACAGTCGTCGAGGTCGACGAACACCGGACCCTGCTCGTTCCAGAGCAGATTGCCGAGATGGCAGTCCCCATGAATGCGCACTGCGGCCAGGCTCCCCACCTCAGCGAAGGCGCGCTCGATGAGCTCGAGCAGCCGCGCCGAGGCCTGCGCGTAGCGCTCGGCGAGCGAGGGCGGCAGCAGCTCGCTCGCGAGCACGGCGGCGCGCGCTTCGTGGCCGAGACGCTCGATGCTCAAGCGCGGCCGCGCACGAAACGCTCGCACCGCACCGATGCGATGCAGCCGCGCGAGCGCTCGCCCGAGCATGGCGCGCGCCTCGGGCTGATCGAGCTCCGGAGCACGGCCGCGCATCCAGGGGAAGATCGCGAAGCGGAACTCCTGAAAGCGCAGCAGGGTGCGCCCGCCGACCGCGACAGGTGCGGCAACGGGCAGCTCCGCCGCAGAGAGCTCGGCCGTGAAGGCGTGCTCCTCGCCGATCTGCTCATCGCTCCAGCGCCGCGCCCGATAGAACTTCAGCACGTACAGATGCTCGCCCGCGCCGAGCTGATAGACGCGGTTCTCGTAGCTGTTGAGCGCGAGCAGCCGACCATCGCCCTCGAGGCCCGCCGAGGCCGCCGCATCGAGCACCAGCTGCGGCGAGAGCCGCGCGAAGGGCCGCTCGTCCTCGACCCGAGAGGCGCCTGTTTTGTTTATCATGCGGTCCTTAAAGGCAATGGAGCGTTGCGAAGAATCATGGCCGGCGGCGTATTGGTGACTGGAGGCGCGGGATACATCGGCAGTCACGTTCTGCTGCAGCTGGTCGAGCGCGGTGAGCCGTGTGTGGTCGTCGACGACCTCTCACGGGGCTTTCGCCAGGCGGTGCGCCGCGTGCCGCTCGTCGTTGCGGACGTGGGCGACCGCGAGCGCATGCTGCAGGTGCTGCGCCAGTACGCCGTCGACACGGTGCTGCACTTCGCCGCGCACACGATCGTGCCGGAGAGTGTGCGCCAGCCGCTCAAGTACTACGGCAACAATACCTGCGCCACACGCAGTCTCATCGCCTGCTGCCTCGACTGCGGAGTCAGGCACTTCGTCTTCTCCTCCACGGCGGCAGTATACGGCACACCCGCGGGCGACTACGCGGAGGAAAGCTCCCCCACCGCGCCGATCAACCCCTACGGCACCTCGAAGCTCATGTCCGAATGGATGCTGCGCGATGCCGCAGCGGCAAGCGAGCTGCGCTACGTCGCGCTGCGCTACTTCAACGTCGCCGGATCCGACACGCAGGGGCGCATCGGGCAGGCCACGCCGCAGGCGACGCTGCTGGTGAAGGTCGCCTGCGAGGCCGTGATCGGCAAGCGCCCCGGCGTGAGCATCTTCGGCACCGACTATCCAACCGCCGACGGTACCGGGGTGCGTGACTACATCCACGTCGAGGATCTCGCCCGGGCGCACCTCGATGCGCTCGACTACCTGCGCGGCGGCGGCACATCGAGCGTGCTCAATTGCGGGTACGGCCACGGTTACAGCGTGCGTCAGGTGCTCGCCAGCGTCGAGCGTGTGGCCGGTCAGCGTCTCAATATCCGCGAGGAGCCGCGCCGTGCGGGCGATCCTGCCGTGCTGGTCGCACGCGCCAGCCGCATCCGCGAGCTCATTGGTTGGCAACCGCGCCTCGATGATCTCGACACCATCGTGCGCACCTCGCTCGAGTGGGAGCGCCAGCTCGCGCGCACGCCGTGGTAAACGCGTGACTGCACCGCTGACCGCGTACAATCCGCCCATGCGCTGGGTGCGACCCAAGTCCTTGAGCAGCCTCATGCTCCTCGGCCTGATTCTCATCGCCGTGCCGCTGCTCGTCGCCATTTTGAATGCCGCGCTGCAGATGCGCGCGCTCGCCGACACCAGCCGGCGGCTGGTGATCGAGGGTGTCGACGCCGCCCGTGCCAGCCAGGACCTGAAGACACAGATCCGCTCGCTCGAGCGCACGGCACGGGTGTATCAGGTGCAGGCCGATCCGAAGCTGCTCGGCATCTATCGCGACATCTATCGCGAGCAGAACGACGAGCTCTCGAGCACGCAGCTGCAGTTGCGCCAGCACCTGCGCTCCGCGCAGGCCCGGCAGGCGCTCTCCGAGCTCGGTCGTCTGCAGGGGGCAGTGGGCACCGAGATGCTGGCCGACCGCAAGAGCGCCCCCTCCACGGATTTCTCCGAGCGCTTCACGCAGATGTCGACGGTCGCCGAGCGCATCGCGCGGCAGAGCGCCACGGAGATCGACGCGCAAGTCGCGGGTATCCAGAAGCGCACGCTCGAGGCGCAGCGGCACCTGTTCTGGCAGTCGATCATGCTGCTGCCCCTCACGGTCATCGCCATCCTCGGCGTCACGCTCGCGATCGGCCGGCCGCTGCGGCAGATCGACCGGGCGATCAGCGAGCTCGGCGCCGGCAACTTCTCCCACGCCATCGCGGTCGCCGGCCCCACCGACCTCGAGCGCCTCGGCCGCCAGCTCGAGTGGCTGCGGGCGCGGCTGCTCGACCACGCTCAGGAGCGCAACCGCTTCCTGCGACACATGTCGCACGAGCTCAAGACCCCTCTCGCCAACCTGCGCGAGGGGACCGAGCTGCTGATGGACGGGGCGGTCGGCGAGCTCGACGGCAATCAGCGGGAGGTAGCGCAGATTCTGAGAGAGAACAGCATCAAGCTGCAGAGAATGATCGAGAACCTGCTGTCCTTCAGCGCCTGGCAGACGACCAGTGTCGGGCTCGAGCGCAGCGAGTTCCGGCTGCGCCCGCTCATCAAGCAGGTGCTCGAGAACCAGCAGCTGACCCTGCTCTCGCAGCGGGTGCGGCTCGATGTAAAGATCGAAGATGTGACCCTGATCGCAGACCGAGGCAAGCTTAGGTTGATACTCGACAACCTTCTGTCGAATGCCATCAAGTACTCACCGAAGGGCGGCACGATTCACCTCGGCGCCCACACCTCCGGAGATACGCTGATGCTCGACGTGGCCGACAGTGGACCGGGAATCGCACCCGATGAGCGGGCGCACATCTTCGATGCTTTCTATACGGGCCGAGCGGCCAAGGGCGCCAACGTCAAGGGCACCGGGATCGGTCTGTCGGTCGTGCTGGAGTTCGTCAACGCGCACGGCGGCACCGTGCAGATCATCGATGGCGAGTTTCCGGGGGCGCACTTTCGTATCACCATGCCGCTCGCGCGGCCCGACGACTCACTGGCACCGGCACGCCCGCGGGATCAGGCGCATGCAGCCTGAGTCCGGCGCCTTGCGCGTCGCGGTGCTGCTCGGCGCCGCGGCGCTCGCCGGCTGCTCGAGTGGCATGGGACTCACCCGCAATCCGTCGCCACCCGCCGACACCACGCCGGTGGTGGACCGCAGCTCGACATCGGCGGCATTATTGGCGAGCTATCTGGACGTGCTGCAACGACTGCTGCAGGCACCCCCGGCCGAGCAGGCGGAGATCCTGGCGGCGGCCCAGCGCGATGTCGCCATCGCCCCCACGCCGAGCCATCAGCTGCGCTATGCGCTGGTTCTGGCGACGCCGGGGCATGCGGGATTCGATTTGACTCGCGCGCAGCAGCTGCTGCGCGAGGTGCTCGCCACACCGGAGACGCTGCTGCCCTCGGAGCGGGCGCTGGCACAGCTGACGCTGCAAACCGTGGATCGGCAGCTCACGCTCGCCGCGGAGAACCAGCGCCTGCGTGCCGATGCCGAGCACAGCGAGCACGAGCGGCTCGCCGCGGCCAACCGGCGCGCGCAGTCCGAGCAGAGCGAGCAGGAGGAGAACGCGCGCTTGCGCAAGGAGCTCGAGGAGGCGCGTGCCAAGCTCGATGCCATCGCAAACATCGAGCGCTCGTTGAGCAAGCGCAAGACTGGCACGGAGGGGTCGACACAGTGAATCAGACCGGAAAACGCAAGGCACGCATTCTCGTGGTGGATGACGACCCCGGGTTGCTGCGGCTGCTCACGATCCGTCTGCGCGCCGAGAACTACGATGTGGAGGCGGTGGAGAGCGGCGCCCAGGCGCTCGCCGCGGCGAGCCGTTTCCGCCCCGACCTCGTGATCACGGATCTGCGCATGGACCAGATGGACGGTATCGGGCTGCTGAAGGAGCTGCAGAACCGCTGGCCCGGGCTGAAGGTGATCATCCTCACGGCGCACGGCACCATCCCCGATGCCGTGCAGGCGACACAGATGGGCGCTTTCGGCTTTCTCACCAAGCCCGTCGACAAGCAAGAGCTGCTCGATCAGGTGCAGAAGGCGCTGCGCATCTCCGGCTTCGGTGCCTCGGACGAGGACTGGCGCGCCGAGATCGTCACGCGCAGCTCGCTCATGGAGGAGAAGCTCGCGCAGGCGCACATGGTCGCCGGCACGGATGCACGCGTGCTCATCACCGGGGAGAGCGGCACCGGCAAGGAGCTGCTCGCGCGCGCCATCCATCGAGCGAGCCCCCGCCGCAACAAGCCCTTCGTCGCCATCAACTGCAGCGCCATGGCGGAGAATCTGCTCGAGTCCGAGCTCTTCGGCCACGAGAAGGGCTCCTTCACCGGGGCCATGCGCGCGCACCGCGGGCTCTTCCAGGCGGCCGACGGCGGCACGCTCATGCTCGATGAGATCGGCGACATGCCGATGCGGCTGCAGGTGAAGCTGCTGCGCGTGCTGCAGGAGAACCTCATCCGTCCAGTCGGCAGCACCGATGCGCTGGCGGTGAACGTGCGCGTCGTCTCGGCAACCCACCGGGACCTGCAGCAGCTCATGACCCAGGGGCAATTCCGCGAGGATCTGTACTATCGCCTCAACGTGGTGCACATCGAGATGCCCTCGCTCAATCGCCGCCGCGAGGACATCCCGCTGCTCGTGGCGCACTTCCTGGCGCAGATCGCCAAGGAGAGCGGGGTGCGCAAGATCTACGCGCCCGAGGCGGTCGAGCTGCTCGCCACCGCCGACTGGCCGGGCAACATCCGCCAGCTGCAGAACGTGGTGCGCCAGAACGTCGCGCTGTCGCAGACGCCGATCATCCCGGTGGAGCTGGTGCAGCAGTCCCTCGGCGGCGGCCCTGGCCGTCTGCCCTCATTCGATGAGGCGCGCGATGAGTTCACGCGCAGCTATCTATCGCAGATTCTGCAGATCACCGGTGGCAACGTCAGCCAGGCCGCGCGGCTCGCCAAGCGCAACCGCACCGATTTCTACAAGCTGCTGTCGCGTCACCAGCTCACGCCCGAGGAGTTCAAGCAGCGCTAGTCGCCGCCCAAACCGCGGGGAGCGGTTTGGGCCAATCGAATCAATACGCCTTCTCGTCGCGCAACAGCCGCAGTCCCGTCAGCGCCAGGATCTTGAAGTCGAGCAGCGGGGACCAGCGGCGCAGATACTCGAGGTCGTACTCCACGCGGGCCTGCATCTCCTCGACGCGCACGGTCTCGCCGCGAAAGCCGTGGACCTGGGCGAGTCCGGTGATGCCGGGCGGCACCTTGTGCCGGACCATGTAGCCCTTGATGAGCTTGCGGTACTCCTCGTTGTGGGCGACCGCATGAGGGCGCGGGCCGACGAGGCTCATGCGACCCTGCAGCACGTTGATGAGCTGCGGCAGCTCGTCGAGGGAATGGCGGCGCAGAAAGCGGCCCAGGGGCGTGATGCGGTCATCGTCGCGCTTGGCCTGCACCACCCGAGCGCCATCCTCCGCCACGGTCATGGTGCGAAACTTGTAGACGATGATCTCCTCGCCATCGAGCCCGTAGCGGCGCTGCTTGAAGAGGATCGGTCCGGGCGAGGAGCGCTTCACTGCCAGCGCGATCGTGAGCATCAGCGGTGCTGCGAGCACGAGCACCAGCGCGGCGAGTGCTACGTCCATGATGCGCTTGACCATCCCGCGGTAGCCGCAGAAAGGTGTCTCGCACAGTGCGACGACGGGTATGCCGAGAATCTCACCCGTGCGCGCCTGGATGAGGTCGAACACGAAGACATCCGGGACGTAGTAGATGGAGGCGGTGGTATCGCGCAGCTCATCGAGCAGATTCGCCACCCGTTGGATGTGGCGCACCGGCAACGCGACGAAGATGACATCGATACCGCGGCGGTGGACGTACCCGGCGAGGTCGCCGAGGGTTCCCAGCATGCGTGCGGCACCGGAGACGCACAGCCGCTCGCGGCGGCGGTCATCGAAGAAGCCCTGCACCGAGAGCCCGAGCTCCGGGCTGCTCTGGATGCGGTTTGCGAGCGCGACGCTCACATCGTTGCAGCCGAGAAAGGCGACGCGGCGCGCGCGCGCGGGATCGTAGATCACGCGGCGCGAGAGCTCGTGCAGGCCGACGCTGAGCATCACCAGGACGACGGGCGTGATGCACACCCAGGTGAGCGCAATGCGCCGCGGAATCTCCGAGGAGTAGTGCGTGAGATAGCCGATGCCGAGGAGGATCGCGAGAATCAGCAGCCAGCGTACGAACACCTCGCTCACGAGCGGCAGCGAGCCGACGCTGCGCCCGCCACGTGCGACCGATTCGGACATCAGCTGCGAGTTGCCGTTCGGTCGGCCGCGCGGCAGCAGGATGGTGAGGATCGCCGCGAGCAGCGCCAGTACCTGGCAGAAAGCCGGGAACTTGCCCTGGTAGGCCATGCACGTGAGGTAGAGCACGCCGGCAACCACGATGGGTGGCAGCAGCAGCTGCAGCAGCACGAGGATACCGACCGTGAAACTCCGTGTAAGAAAGATGGGCTCTGTCATCCGCGGTTCTCAGTGTCCATTCCGGGTGCGGCAGCGAACGCTCCTCCCGAGAAAGCAACTAACGGGCCTGGGCCTGCCGCGCTGACGAGAGCGCAAACCGACAATCCCCGTCGCCATGCAGCAACATCGCCGCTGCGGAGCGCGCGCGCATGATCGGGGTAGGGCGTTACGGGCCGCCAGCGTGAATTGAGGCCGCGAGCGTGACGGCCGCCGAGAGTGTGAGATCGGTCACGTTTTAGCTGTCGCTGATCGACGACTGAGGATATGTCTTGCCAGCTCAGTGACTTATGCCCGATTGCCTCGCTGCGGCACAGACGCTTGTCTGCTTTGAGCAACAAATTAGGGGCATCGCGGGTGCTCCCTCGCGGAGATATCGTTAGAAAATCCTTTAAATCCAGCTAGTTACATTTAATGGCACGGGCCTTGCAGCTCCGCCTTTGCCTGCGCGAGCAGGCTTCGCCGGAGGTGGCCTCACGGAAGCCGCCCGGCCGGCGATAAGGGCAAACCCACCGAAAGGTGGGGGCGCAAAACTTCCGGTCTAACGGCTCGCGGGCCCAGGACAGCGGGGTTGCCGGGATCTTGCCGATGACGCGCGCACGAGGTGCGCGGAGCGGTGCGATCTCGTGACCGAGGATGCATGCATTCTCCTGCAACACCCCGTCCCGCGTGACGAATGACCTGAAGGTGCGCGCCGACAGGTAAGTCACTTCGGGTATACGGGGGTTCGCATGACCAGAGCCGCAGGCGGTTCGTGGCCTTTTTGGGTTGCGGGTTTGATTCTCGGTGCAAGTCTCATCAGCGCCTGCGGCTCGAGCAGCGACGGCTCGGGCAGCGGCACGGCACAGGCAGCATCATCCGGCTCGGGCACCGGCGCGGCGGCGGCAACCGACTCGGCAGGCCCTGGCGGTGGCCCGGGACTCGCCTGGCAAGCGCCCACCGAAAACACCGATGGGAGCAGCATCACCGACCTCGCCGGCTACAACATTCACTACGGCACCGCCTCGCTCGACTACACGCAGGTGATCCAGGTTGCCAATCCGAGCCTGACGCAATACGCGATGCAGTCGCTCTCCCCCGGCACGTATTACTTTGCCCTCACGGCCTATACGGCCTCGGGCACCGAGAGCAGCTTCTCGAACGAAGCCTCCATCACTGTCAACTGAGCGAGGCGAGCGCAGCGCGTGCGCAGCTGCGCGCGCTGCGTCGGCGGGCGCTGCAGCGGCGCGCCGCCCGGCGGGTCACGGCTCAGGCTCAGTGCGGCTAGTGGCCTTGAGTGGCAGCGCGCCCGAACTGCGAGGCATCGATGTGGTGCTTGCCGAGCAGATCGTAGAGCGTCGGCCGCGTCACTCCGAGCAGCTCCGCGGCACGCGATAGATTGCCGCGCGCGACCGCGAGCGCCTGACGCACGGCCTGCACCTCGGCGCGCTGGCGGGCGATGCGAAGATTCAGATATTCGGTGTCCTCGCCCGGATCGGTGAGGCCCAGATCGCCCGCCGTGACGACGGCGCCCTCGGCCATGATCACGGCGCCCTTGATGCGGTTCTCCAGCTCGCGCACGTTGCCTGGCCAGCGATGCGCCTGAATGGCGCGGATGGCATCGGGCGCGAAACCGCGCGTCGCGCGACCGAAGCGCTGCGCCATCTGCTGCAGCAGGAACTGTGCGAGCAGCAGGCTGTCGCCCTGGCGCTCGCGCAGCGGCGGCACGCGTACCGTGACTTCGCTGATGCGGTAGTACAGATCGTCGCGGAAGCGGCCTTCCTCGATGAGCGCATCGAGATTGCGGTTGGTCGCGCACACGATGCGCAGCTCGAGGGCCACCGGCACCCGTCCACCGATACGCTCGACCGTGCGCTCCTGCAGGACGCGCAGCATTTTGGCCTGCAGCGAGGCGGGCATCTCGCCGATCTCGTCGAGAAATACCGTGCCTCCGCTGGCGAGCTCGAGCTTGCCGAGCGTGCGCTTGGCCGCACCGGTGAACGCCCCCTTCTCATAGCCGAAGAGCTCGCTTTCGAGCAGTGTGTCGGGTATCGCGGCGCAGTTGATGGCCACGAAGGGCTGATGCGAACGGCCCGACAGCCGATGCAGCGCCTGTGCAAGCAGTTCCTTGCCCGTGCCGCTCTCGCCGAGGATCAGGACCGTGGCGCTCGTCGGGGCGACCTTCTCGATGGAGCGGCACAGGCTGCGCATGGCATCGCTCACGCCGATGATGCCCTCGATGGCCATCGAGCCCGTCTGCTCGCGCAGCCTGCCGTTCTCCTCTTCGAGCTCGCGGATGCGAAAGGCCCGCCGTACCACGATCGAGAGAACCGCCGCGTTGAGGGGCTTGTGATAGAAATCGGTAGCGCCCAGTCCCACCGCCTGAACGGCGAGCTCGCGCCCGTCCTGCTCGGTCATGGCGATGATCTTCGTATCGGGCGCAAGATTGAGGATCTGCCGCAGCAGCGCCAGGCTCTGCTGCGCGAGCGCGGGCTCTGCGGAGGCGATGTCGAAGAGCACCACGTCGGGCTCGAAACGGCGCAGCATCGCCAGCGCCTGCTCCGATACCGGACCCGAAGCCACCTCGAGATCGGAGAACACCTCCTCGAGCTCGCGGCACAGGGCGGCATCGTTCTCGAGGATCAGAAGCTTGCGCCGCTGCATCTGCACGGGCGTCGCTTCCTGCTCTGGAACCAACACGTCTCCTCCGAAGGTGGGCGGCGGGCGCGGCGGCGCGATCGCAGCGGTGATACCGGCGCGGCGCGGGCCGCAAGCAATGGCCAGCGCCGACACTTTACGACCCAGTGTAAAGCTCGGGCCCAAGGCTACCGTGCCGGGGGTCACAGTCTGGGTCGCGCGGCCGATGAGCGTGGCGCAGCAGGCGACACGAACGCGCAGTCGCGCACGCTTTCTGCCGGCGGCACACGGCCTGCGCGCGCGCTGACGAGCGCCCGCAGCGGCGACGAGGGCATGGCATTTGGGAACGGGGGTTGCTGACTTGGGCCTCTCGGAAGAGCAGTCAGGAGACTGTCAGGAGGGAAGCGATGTCGAAGTTAGTTGGAATCCTCATCTTGGCCTTCGGGACGGCAGCGGCGGCCACGTCGTATGCGGCGTCCCCGAGGGACTCGTTTGAGGCTCGCGCCAGGGATGCGACGACGACAGCCGCAGCACCGGAGATCGACCCCGCGAGCGCCTTCAGCGCATTGACGCTGCTGGGCGCGGGCGTAGCGGTGATTCGGGGCCGTCGTCGCAAATAGAGACCGAGGACCTGCGGACCGGGCGGCGGGTTGCCGCTCGGTCCGCCGTGTGCTCGAAGGACAGGCCGTCCCGCGCGGCCAGCGAGCGCACTAGACATAACCACCCAGCGGTCAACCAAGCCGCGCTCGCCTCGTGCCCTGCCGCCGCGTAGGCGAAATTTTACGGGCAACTGTAAACATTGACTGGACAGTTGTGCGCGATATGCCACACTTCCAGCGTGCGCTCGTCCGCGTGGGCAGCGCCCCGGACAAACAACGACGTCAGGAGATGAACCCATGTTTCGGCTCGCTGGAATAGTGGTCGCGATGCTCGGCGTTGCGGCGGCGGCACAGGCTGTTGAGCCTCGGGACACGGAGATGACGCGGGTCATCCAGCACAACACGATCTCGGCACCGGAGCTCGGCGTGGCGGGCTTGTTCGGCGCAGCCTCGCTGCTTGCCGGCGGCATTGCCGTCATCCGCGGTCGTCGCAAGAAGTAACCGCTACGGTCGTGCGGGCTCGCTGAGCACCGCGTCGACCGCTCCAGGCGCCGACGGCGCCTGACCGACCGCAGCCGAGTCGCCGGGCTGTCGAGCGCAGCGCCGACAGCGCCGGGATCTTCGGTAGACTTCGCCCGCATGGGCACGATCCCCGACGAGGCTCTGCTTCGCGTACCTGC
>DATJSR010000214.1:0-28118 GCA_035504015.1 Steroidobacteraceae bacterium | reverse complement strand
TCCGTGTACATGCGGAAGTAGCCGTGCAGGGATTTGATCTTCCAGACACCGTTCTGCTTCACGTACTCGTTCTCGTAGGTGCCCGTGCCCCAGCGCGCGCTCTTCTCGTAGTCACCGACCTCGGCGAGAAAGCGCCAGCGGCCGCGCGCCGTGTTGCCATCGGCGGCGACGGTCACGATCGGGTCGAGCTGAATGTGGTTGAAGAGCTTGCCGCGTGTGAGCCCCTGGGGCGCGAGCCACTTCAAGTATTGCAGCACGCGCGCCTTGCCGACGAAGACGCCGCGTCCGCCGATCTCGAGTGTGGCATCGTCGGCGAACAGATCCGCGGTGTCCTTCCACAGCGCCTTGTCGACGAGGAAGCCGTAGGTGCGCTGCAGATTCTCGATGGCCCGCTCATCCTCGAGCCGCGCGATACCCTGCTGTGCCTTGCTGAGGCGCGCCTGAAGCGCGGCGAGCCGCTGCTCCGGAGTCTCCCCGAAGGTTGCGGGCGCCGCCTCGCTCGAGGCCGCCCCCGCGCTGCCCGCAGCGCCAGGCGCTGTCTCGGTGTTGGAGCTGCCCTGCTCCGCGGCGCTCGCACCCGTGGCAGCCGTTGCCGCTGGCGCCTCGTGCGCCTTCGGATTGGGCCGCACCTGCAGGCTCGCCGGAATCTCGATGGGAGCTCCGGTCACCGGGTTGTTGAAATGAAAGGGCGGCACGTACACCGCCGGGAACGACTCATAGAGCTCGCTCGGCGGCAGATCCGGCGGAATCTTCGAGCTTTCCCCCGGCGCGGGCCGCGCACCGCTCAGCCAGCCCTTCTCGTAGGTGGCGAAGAAGCTGGTATAGACGTGATCGCGCAGGATCATCCACACGCCGTCGCGCTTGACGTACTCGTTTTCATAGACGCCATCGCCCCACAGGCCGATGACCGGGTAGGTGCCGAGCTCGCTCAGCGCGCGGCTGCGGCTGTAGGCGTGCGTGCCATCGGCCGAGAGGGTGATG
Source organism: Steroidobacteraceae bacterium (assembly GCA_035504015.1). Taxonomy (GTDB): domain Bacteria; phylum Pseudomonadota; class Gammaproteobacteria; order Steroidobacterales; family Steroidobacteraceae; genus JASHUC01. The sequence continues at coordinate 27,137 of DATJSR010000214.1, read as the reverse complement.
ACGGGTTGCAGCTGGATGTGATCGTGCAGATGATTGGGCTCGATGTTCTGCGGGCCGAAGAGCTCCAGGGCGCGCCGGATGCTCTTCTTGCCCACATAGATGCCGCGCAAGGAGATCTCCATGCGCCCGTCCGGTGCAAACAGATCGGCGAGCTGATCCCACTGCTGCTTGTCGAGGTAGTAGCCGTAGGCCGAGACCAGCTTCTCGACCTGATTGGCGTCCTCGACGCGCTCGATGCGCGGCTGCAGCTGCGCGATGGTGCTGCGCATCTGCGCGAACGTGGGATCCTCGGCCGCGGCGCTTTGAGCGGCGCGGCTGCCGAGCAGGCTCGAGGCCGCCAGTAGCAGGGTCAGGGGTGCAAGCACCCCCACTCTCAGGGTTCGCATCGCCGATGCATGCTTCATGTCAGCGCCCCGTCACCGGATTCTTGTAGTGGAACGGCGGGATGTACACGCCCGGCCAGGTCGGATACGTCTCGGTGGGCGCCCGGTCCGGCGGCAGCCGGCGCGCGACGTAGATCGCGCCATTCACGTCCTTGTTGTGCGCCCAGCCTCCCTGATACGGCACCATGTAGGTCTGGTACCAGTGCAGCTTGTAGATTTTCCAGACCCCGTTCTGCTTCACGTATTCGTTCTCGTAAGGCCCCTCGCCCCAGAGGGCGTTCTTGTGGTACTCGCCAGCCATGATCACGGTGCGCCAGCGGCCCCGGGCGGAGGTCCCATCGGGAGACACATCGATGACCGGCTGCAGCATGATGTGCTCGTTGATCTGGCCGGGGTGCAGACCGACCTGGCCCCCGCCGAGCGCGTGCAGGTACTGCCGCACACGCTGCTTGCCCACGTAGACGCCGTCGAGCCCGATCTCGATGGAGCCGTCGTCGGTGAACAGATCGGCCATCTGATCCCACTGCGCGGCATCGAGGTAGTAGCCATAGGCGCGCTGCAGGCGCTCGAGCGCGCTCACATCCTGCGCGTGCGTAAGCTGCGCTTCGAGCTGCCCAACCTGCTGCTCCAGCGCCGAGAGCTGCTCTGGGCTCGGACCGCTCGGTGCCTGGCTGCAGCCGCCCATCAGCAGCAGAGCCAGGACGCCCGCGATCCCCGCCGTTCGATCGACGACGTTCTTCATGCTCCCCTCCTTCTGCGCATCCTACCGCAGCCGAGCCCGCTTCTACAGTTTGAAGACAGCCTCGGCGTTCATCTGGAAGAAGCGCTTCTTGTGCGCTAGCGGCATGTCCATGGCATCGAGGATGCGCACTTCCTCGACCGGACACTGATAAGGGTAGTCCATGGCGTACAGCACGCGATCCACGCCGAGGATTTCTTGCGTGAACCTGATCGCGGGCTCCCAGGCTACCCCCGAGTTGGTGATGTAGAAATTCTCGCGCAGGTAGCGCGACACCGTGCCCTTCGCGAGCGGCTGCTGATTCTGGTAGCGCTTGGAGCGCACGGCGGCGGCGTGCATGTAGTCGAGACGGTACAGCCAGAAGGGCAGCGCCTCGCCCATGTGCCCGATGATGACCTGCAGGCGCGGGAAGCGATCGAAGGCGCCGCTGACGATGAGCCGCAGGGCGTGCATGCCGGTCTCCACGCCGAAGCCGTAGATCGCGCCATCGAGCCCCGCCTCGAGGAGCGGTCCGATCATGTTCCTGGGCGGGGTATTCGGGTGCAGGTAGATCGGCACGCCGAGCGCCTCGGCGGCCTCGAGGATCGGGAAGTACTCGGGGGCATCGAGATAGCGCCCCTGGGTGTGCGAGTTGATGATGACGGCGCGCATGCCGAGCTTGCTGACCGCCCGCTCGATCTCGCGGGCGGCATGCTCGGGGTGCTGCGGGGCGCAGGCGGCCATGCCGGTAAAATGCTGCGGGTGGTTGCGGCAGGCCTCCGCGAGCCGATCGTTAGCCAGCACCGACATCGCCGTCGCCTCATCCTTGGGCAGGATCTGCACCCCGGGCGCGGTGAGCGCGATGACCTGCCGGTCGATGCCGCGGGCGCGCATGTCCGCGAGACGCAGCTCCCCGAGGTCCTGCAGGCGCTCGAAGATGAAGCGCGGCCGCTCGGCCTGGCTTCGCAGGTAAAAGCCCATGAGGCTCTGAAAGCCCGGATCTACATCCGGCTCATCGAGGAGCCTGCGATAGCGCTCGATCAGCTCGCGCGGGGCGAACGCCTCCTCGGTGGCGATGCGACGGTAGTCGGGGCTCGGACCCAGCGCAGCCTCACTCACGGCCGCCCCCCCTCAAACCTGGTGAATGGTCTTGGTGACGAGACAGGCGGCAACGCCCTCGGGACCATCCTCCGAGCCGTGGCCACTTTCCTTGACACCACCGAAGGGTGCATCGGCCGCCGCCATGGCGGTGGTGTTGATGCCCACCATGCCGCTCTCGACCGCATCGGCGAAGAGGTTTGCGCGGCGGGCGTTCTCGGTGAAGGCGTAGGCGGCGAGGCCGTACGGCAGGCGGTTCGCCTGCTCGATCGCCTCGTCGAGGGTGCGAAAACGGTTGACCACGGCAACGGGCCCGAAGGGCTCCTCGTTCATGATGCGCGCCGTCACCGGGACATCCGACAGCACGGTCGGGCGATAGAAGAAGCCGCGCTCGCCATGACGCTCGCCCCCGAGGTGCACTCGCGCACCGCGCCCGCGCGCCTCTCCGATCAGCGTCTCCATCGCCTGTGGACGGCGCGGGTTGGCCATCGGTCCCATGTGCACGCCGCTCGCGAGCCCATCGCCGATGGCGATCTTCTCGATGCGCCGCGTGAAGGCCTCCACGAAGCGATCGTGAATCGCCTCCTGCACGTAGAAGCGCGTCGGTGAGACGCACACCTGCCCCGCATTGCGCACCTTGCTCGCGGCGAGCAGCTCCACCGCCTTCTCGAGATCGGCATCCTCGAAGATCACCACCGGGGAGTGGCCGCCGAGCTCCATGGTGGTGCGCTTCATGCCGGCGGCGGCGAGCGCCATCAGGTGCTTGCCCACGGCGATCGAGCCGGTGAAGCTCACCTTGCGAATGATCGCTGAGCCGATGAGGTGGCGCGAGACCTCGTCGGGCACCCCGAAGACGAGCTGCACGACTCCCGCGGGGGCCCCGGCATCGAGCAGCGCCTGCACCACGGCCATCGCCGAGGCGGGCGCCTCCTCCGCCGGCTTGAGGATGACCGAGCAGCCCGCCGCCACGGGAGCGCCGAGCTTGCGGCCGGGGTTTGCGACCGGGAAATTCCACGGGGCGAAGGCGGCAACCGGGCCGACCGGCTCGTGCATGACGAGCGAGCGTGCGCCTGGCGGGCGTACCAGCACGCGCCCATAGATGCGCCGCGTCTCACCCGCGTAGAACTCGAACAGCGCCGCGCTCATGAGGGTCTCGGCACGCGCCTCCCCGAGCGTCTTGCCCTCCTCGAGCGTGGCGTTGCGGGCGATCGAATCCACCCGCTCGCGGAGCAGGCGGGCGGCGCCCGCGAGCACCGCGGCTCGCTCATCGGCGCTCGCCTTGCGCCAGGTGCGATAGCCGCGCTCGGCGGCGGCGAGTGCCCGATCGAGGTCGGCGGCATCGACGAGCGGCAACTCCCCGAGGCACTCGCCGCTTGCGGGGTTGAGCACGCGATGGGTGCGGCGCGTGCCCGCCTTGATCCATTCACCATCGATGTGCAGGGCAAGCTCGGGGTAGTCCGACTGTGCCGGGTGAGAGAGTGTTGCGGGCTTTGCCATGGGAATCCTTTCGAGTCCTGCGCGGATGATACGAGGCGAAGCGCACGCAGGTCGAGCCGCACCGCAGGGCGGAAAAAAAGGCGCCCCGCAGCAGGCGGGGCGCTCGGGATCGCTCGGGCGGGGTGATGGCGCCGCTGGCGGCCTGCCGCGCGCCTACTTGATGTTGAGCCTGAAGCTCGCGTACCACTCGCGCGGCGGGTTGATGTACCCCTGACCTACGCCTGCGCCGTAATTGACCGCGCCCGCGGTGTAGTAGCGCTGGTCGGTGAGGTTGGTTCCGCCGATGGCGAAGTCATATCCCTCGTTGGCCGACACATAGTGCAGGGAGGCCGCGAGATCCCGCGTCGCCGGCCGGCGCAGCTGCGGGGTGTTGAGCGCATCGTTGTACATCATCGAGGTGTACGTGAACATCGGAATGAAGCGAATGGTCGCGCTGTTTGGCAGCACAAAGTTGTACGTCGGGTCGAAGGTGAACTTCCACCGCGGCGTCTTGGGCAGCTGCGCACTGCTTTGCAATACCACCGGGAAGCCGTTGGTGTTGCCGGGCCCGTCGTAGAAGTCGCACGCCGGCAGGCTGGTCCCCGCCTTGGTGATCAGCGCGGGACAGACCGTTGCGCCGTTGGGCAGCGCGTACTCCGGAATGTTCGCCGAGGGGGCGACGAAGGTGTAGTAGTCGTCGATATAGGACATCGAGCCGTTCAACTGCAGGCCGCTGCCGGGCACGATCGACTGGAACTCGAGCTCTGCCCCCTTGATGATGGCGTTGCCGGCATTCTGGTAGACGGGTGAGATGCCCTGCTGGATGTTGAGCTGAATGCCGTCGTAGTTGGTATAGAACAGCGCGCCGTTCACCAGCAGGTGATGATCGAACCATTCCGATTTGACACCCGCTTCCCATTGCTTCGCGTACTCGGGTCCGAAGCGCGCAACGTACGGATCGGGGATCTCATCGGAGAGGCGTGTCGTCCAGCCACCCTGCTTGAAGCCCTTGCCCCACGTGATGTACGCCATCACGTCGGCGTCGATGTGGTACTCGAAGGTCGCCGTCGGCGTCGAGACGTGCCAAGCCTGGCTGTCGGGGGTCGCCGGGAAGTAGCGGAAGTACGCCTCGCCTGCAGCCCAGGCGTTCGGGATGACGTTGGTGTTGGCCACCGGGATCGTGCAGGTGGGCGATGAATTCTGCCAGCAGTACGAGCCGAAGGGGAAGGAGTTGAGGTCGCCCTGGCCGCCGATGAAGTAGGTCTCGGCGGTGGTGTAGCGCTCGCCGGCGATGAACTCCAGGTGATCGTTGAGCGAGTAATCGAGGTGCACGAAGGTGGCGTAGTACGTGTTCTGCACGTCGTTGGCCTCACCGTCGTACACGTACAGCAGACTCTCGAACGGCACGTAGTCGTGCACGTAGCCGGACTCATTGAAGTAGTACAGGCCCGCGACGTAGTTGAGCTTGTTGTCGAGTGCCTTGCCGAGCAGCTGGAACTCCTGGGAGATCTGCCACTGGTGCTGCTGATCGCTCACCTCGAGCATCGTCTCGGGCGTGCCATCGAGCTGCGTGCCGATCTGCCACAGATCCTGCCGATAACCGGTGATCGACTTCACCTGCATGTTGTCGGCGAGATCGTACAAGCCGGTGAACGAGAAGCCGAACACGTCCTGATGAGCGAAGTCGACGCGACCCGCCGCGTACGTGGTGTCGTCGTTGCCCGTGATGGCGGTGTAGTTGTCGTAGAAGAGCCGCGGCTGACTGCTGCCGCAGTACGGCAGCCCGGCCGCGATATTGTTGTAGTTGTAGCAGGGATTCACACCGGCAAAGGGAACGACGCCCACCGGTACGCCCGCATAGCCCGCGCCGATCAGCGCGGTGCCGCCGGTGGAGCCGACACTCGGCACGTGCGCGCGTGCCTGTGAGCAGGTGCCCCCGAACAGGGAATTGTTGGAGGAGCCGACCGGGAATATCGGGCCCACGCCAGGAACGGTGGTATTGGAGGCGATGGCGTTGGAGATGCCGCCGGGGCCGTTGCTGATGCAAAGGTCGTACAGGGTCGAGAAGGTCGAGTAAAGGACGTTGCCCTCATAGGTGTCGAACACCACCTCCGGCAGGGCCGTCTGGTTCTCATGGGTCCAGTCGCCGGTGAAGGTGAAGGTCAGCTTGTCCGTGGCATTCCACAGCAGCTTGCCGCGGAAGGTCGTGAGACCGGTGCCGCCGTAGTCATCCCCGCTCGAGTAGCCGGCCTTCGGATAGGCATTGATGGCATCGACGACGAAGGGATCGTCGGCCGGACCCCCGGCCGGATAGGGAATGACTTTCTGGTAGCCGTTCTGGTTCTGCGAGGACACCGTGAAGGTCGACAGCAGCGTGTCCTTGATGATCGGCACATCCGCGGTGAAGGCCACGTCCCTGCGATCGTAGCTGCCGCCGGTCGCCTCGGCCGTGACCTTGAAGTCATTGCCCGGGGTGTGAGTGACGATGCTGATCGCGCCACCGATGCTGTTGGCGCCGAAGAGGGTGCCCTGAGCGCCCTTGAGGATCTCCACCCGATCCACATCGAGCAGGTCGATGTTGGCGCCGATGGTGCGCGCGAGGAACACGCCGTCGACGTAGACACCGACTCCGGGATTCAAGTTGAACGCGAAGTCATCCTGGCCGATGCCACGGATCGATGCCGAGAGCACCGACTTGTCGCCCGAGAACGGCGCTCCGGCATCGAGATTGACGCCCGGGGTGAGCGAGGAGAGCGCGTGAATGTCCGTGAGATTCTTCTCTTGCAGCTCCGTGGTCGTGAAGGCCTGCACGGTGAGTGGCACGTCCTGCACGCTCTGCGTGCGCTTGGTGGCGGTGACCACCACCTCCTGCAGTGCGCCGGGGGCGGCCGCGGGAGTCTGTGCCTGTGCCGCGGGCGCGGGGGGCGAGGCCTGCGCCTGCGCTGCCGCCTGATCCTGCTGGGCGTAGCCCGTGCCGATGCCTGCCACCAGCCCCGCGAGGGTCAGCCAGCACGCCGTCTTCGTCGCAGAATGCCGTCGCCCGGAAGTGGGGCCGCCGGATCGAGTCGCCTTCATCTTCGTCATGGTTCCCCCTGAAACCCACGAAAGTGGCAGTGCGGGGGATGGGGGTCTGCGCCGAATGCAATCGACCTGTTGCGCGAGGGCCCCTGTGGCTCGGCCCGTTGTTGGTCCGCCGTTAGCCTCCCCAGCGCACGTCAGGGTAGCGCACGCTGCTGTGGCGCCGCGCGGACGACAGTGCAACGAATAGCAACTGAGAGTGCAATCTGCAGCACTTCGGCATCACCGGTAACGTGTGACCCGAACGCAACACCCCGCACCGCGCCACCCTCAGCGCCGCCACAGCCGCTCGCTGGCGATGCGGGCCCCCTCGGCCATGGAGGCGAGCTTCAAATAGGCGATGTCCGGCTCGACCGGACCGAAGCCGGCGAAGGTGCCAAAGCCACAGTCGGTCCCGGCCATGACCCGCTCGCGCCCGACGAGGGCGGCGAAGCGCTCGATCCGCTCGGCCACCAGCAGCGGGTGCTCGACGTAGTTGCTCGTGGTGCTGAGCACGCCGGGGACCAGGATCTTGTCCTCGGGAATCGCATGGTCGCGAAACACCGTCCACTCATGCGCATGGCGCGGATTCGCCGCCTCGAAGAGCAGCGCCTGGGCACGCACTCGCAGCACCACGGGCAGCAGGCGCTCGAGGGGCACGTCATGATGGTGCGGCCCTTCGTAGTTGCCCCAGCACACGTGCAGGCGCGCGCGCTCGGCGGGGACGTTGCGCAGGGCGTGGTTGAGCACCTCGACGTGCATCGCGGCCAGGCTCAGGAACTCCTCGGTGCTGCGATCCCGATAGAGCGTGTGCCGTCCCATGCCCAGATCCGGCGCATCGATGGAGAGCAGCAGGCCCGACTCGACGATCGTCTCGTACTCGGTGCGCAGCGCCTCGGCGAGCGCCGCCAGATAGTCATCGCGCGTGCGGTAGAACTCGTTCGGCTGAAAAAGTGCGATCACCCCGGGAGAGGCTGCATTCAGGAAGCCTTCGGCTGCCGGACTCGCCGCCAGCGCGGCGCGCAGATTCTGCACGTCCGTCTGGATGGGCCCGCGGTCCTTGACGCGCACTTCGGCGACGCAGCGCGGACGGCGGTACTGGGCGGTAGCGCCGCGATCGGCGAGCTTCTTCAGCAGGCTCGGGAACTCCACCAGGTCCTGTCCCGGCTGGCGGGGACTGTCACCGGCAAAGCCCGCGAAGCGCTCCGCTACGTAGGTGGCGTAGCTGATCTTGCTCATCTCCCCATCGCTCACGATGTCGATGCCGCTCTCGACCTGCCGGCGCACCACCTCCGCCACCGCTTGCGTGATGACCTGGGCGGCGGCGCGCGGGTCGGCGACTTCCCCGCGCTCGCGCGCAAAGATCACATCGGTCACCGCCTGACTGCGCGGCAGGCTGCCGACGTGCGTCGTGAGAATGCGTTCGGTGCTGTGTCTCATGGGGCACCCGCGCCAGGCTTTCAGCGATAGGTATTGTTGGGGGTGTGATCGCCCGCCATCCAGCGCTTGAGATCGGCGTGCGCCTGCGCGCGGCGCGTGGCGTTGATCTCGGGCGCGCGGGGCGCATCCAGCGTGAACTCCAGGGTGAGCCCGTTCGGGTCGGTCACGTAGACGGAGCGGCAATAGCCGTGCTCGAGCACGTAGGTCTGCGGCTCCTTGATGCCGGCCGCCTGCAGGCGCTGCTCGATCCCCTGCTGCGTTTCGCGATCGACGTTGAGCGCGATGTGATGGAAGGGCGTCGCCGGCATCTTCGGGCCGAAGAGCTCCTCGTCCTCCTTCTTCGCGAACTTGAAGAACGCGAGGGCGCCGCCGTCCGCGAGGGCGAAGAAGAGATGGCAGTACACGCGCTCGGCGCCGAAGAGCTCATCCTTCTCGCACCAGGTGGCGACCAGCGGCAGGCCGATGATCTCCTCGTAGAACTTGCGCGTGGCCTCGAGATCGCGCGTGACGTAGGCGGTGTGATGCAGGCGGGACGGCAGCTTTTGCGCGGCAACCATGTTCGTATCCTCTATTTGCCCCAGAGCTCCCGGGTGGCGAGGCGGGCGCCTTCCACCAGGGATGCGAATTTGGCCCACATGACCTTCGGATGCACGCGCCGCAGTGTATCCACCTGCGCGAAGCCGCAGTCGGTGCCGGCGATCACCCGCTCGCGGCCGACGAGACGCGCGTAGCGCACGATGCGATCGGCCACCAGGCGCGGATGCTCCACCATCACCAGATGGTGCGTGATCACACCCGGGATGAGCAGGCGCTGCGGCGGCAGCTTCACCTTCTCCCACACCCGCCACTCGTGCTCGTGGCGCGGGTTGGCCGCCTCGATGGAGTAGGCCCCGGCGCGCACCTCGAGGATGAGATCGACGATGTCCTCGAGGGGTGCATCGCAGAGGTGCGGCAGATGCCAGCTGCCGAAGCAGACGTGATAGCGCACCCGCTCCTCGGGAATGTTCCGCAGCGCATGATTGAGCGCCGCCACGCGCAGCTCGGCCCACTCCCGGTAGCGCTGCGGGCTCTTCTGCGTGAGCGCATCGTACATGTTGGCGAGCACGGCATCATCGACCTGCACCAGCAGGCCTGCGTGGTGAATCGCCTCGTACTCCACGCGCAGTGCCTCGGCAATGGCGAAGACATACTCGCGCTCGCTCGAGTAATACTCGTTGACGCCGTCATAGGCGGTGCTCGCGGGCGCCACGGCCGTCATGAAGGCCTCGGTAACCTGCACGGCGCCGAGCGCGGCTTTGAGATTGTCGATGGCGCTGTCGATCGGCCCGCGATCACGGTAGGCGATCGGCCCGATGCAGGCCTCGGTCGGTACGCCGTTGACGACGTTCGGCAGCTCCTCGGCGACCATCTCGGCGAAGCGCTCGCGGTCGCGCCCGAGCCACTCGATGGGATGCAGCTGATCGGGGCGGCTCTGAAAGCCGCTCATGCGGCGCAGGACGTAGTTCGCCCAGCTCTCCTTGCCGAACTCACCATCGTTGATGATGTCGAGCCCCACGGCAGCCTGCTCGCGCACGATGTCGGCCACCGCGAGGCGCAGGCGGCGCGCGTACTCCTGCGGATCCTCGGGCGGACCCTTGCGGATGTTCGACAGCTCCAGCAGCTGAGCCGGCCGCGGCAGGCTGCCCACGTGAGTGGTGAGAACGCGGTCTTCGCTGCGCTTCACTTAATGCGATCCCCTCGCCCGCGGGCCCGGAGCCGGGATACTAAGCCCAGGCTCGCCGGCATGCGCGACTCATTGGCAGCCGACCCTGGCAACGCCGCTTCGGCGGCTCGCGTCGAGGGCGTCTTCGGCCGCAAGTCGGCGGCTGTGAAAGGCGAGGCTCGCTGCGTATGATGATGGGCTCGAACCCGCCCGGTGGCAGGCTCGCTCAGCGACGGAGAACACCATGGCCCAGGCAGCACAAAGCTCACCCTCGAAGGCTCGCGGCTACTCGATCGAGTCTCCTCATGCCTTGTTCATCGGCGGGCAATGGGTGAAGCCGCTCGGCGAGCGCACCCTGCCCGTCATCTCACCCGTCACGGAGGAGGTGCTCATGACCTTCCCGGAGGCGAACGAGAAGGACATGGACCGCGCCGTGGCCGCCGCCCGCGAAGCCTTCGACAACGGTCCCTGGCCGCGTCTCACGCCGCAGGAACGCGGTGCGCATCTGCTCAAGGTGGCCGAGGCGCTCAAGGCGCGTCTGCCGGAGCTCGCCAATACCTGGACGGCGCAGGTCGGTGCACCGATCAGCCTCACCCGTTACGCGGTCGGTCAAGCTCCCCTGCTCTTCGAGTTCTACGGCAAGCTGATCCAGAGCTACCCGATCGTCGATGAGCGCCGGCGCGATGACGGCAAGATCGCGCGTGTGGTCAAAGAGCCCGCCGGCGTGGTCGCGGCGATCACGCCCTGGAACGCGCCGCTCGTGCTGCTCTGCTACAAGGTGGCTGCGGGCCTTGCCGCAGGCTGCACCATCGTCTCCAAGCCCTCGCCGGAGACGCCGATGGATGCGTACATCCTGGCGGAGTGCATCCGCGCCGCCGGCATCCCGCCGGGCGTATTCAACGTGCTGCCGGCCGGGCGCGAGGTCGGCGATTACCTGGTGCGCCATCCAGGCATCGACAAGGTGAGCTTCACGGGCAGCACGGCCGCCGGCAAGCACATCGCGGAGGTGTGCGCGCGGCGCCTGACGCGCTGCAGCTTCGAGCTCGGCGGCAAGTCCGCCGCCATCGTGCTCGAGGATGCGGACATCCCGCAGATGCTGCAGAGCCTGGTGCCCTTCTCCATGCCGATCACCGGTCAGGTGTGCTTCTCGCTCACGCGGGTGCTCGCCCCGCGCTCGCGCGTCAAGGAAGTGCTCGATGCCTATGTCGGGGCGGTGAGCCACGTCAAGGTGGGCGATCCCTTCGAGGACACGACGCAGATGGGACCGCTGTCGATGCAGCGTCAGTTGCAGCGCGTGCAGGGCTACATCGCCAAGGGACTCGAGGAAGGCGCCAAGCTCGTGATCGGTGGCGGCCGGCCCAAGCATCTCACTCGCGGGTTCTTCGTGGAGCCGACCGTCTTCAGCGACGTCGATACGCGCATGACCATCGCACAGGAGGAGATCTTCGGTCCGGTGGTGTCCTTCATTGCCTATGACGACATCGACGATGCGGTGCGCAAGGCCAACGACACGGTGTATGGCCTGCACGGCGCGGTGTACAGCAAGGACCCGGAGCGCGGCTATCAGATCGCGCGCCGGGTACGCTCCGGAAGCATCACCGTCAATGGCCTGATCGTCGATCCGAAGATGCCCTTCGGCGGGTTCAAGCAATCGGGCCTGGGCCGCGAAGGGGGTATCGAGGGTCTCGACCCGTACTTCGAGACCAAGACGATCTACTTTGGATAGCGTGGCCTTGGCATGCTGCCGCCGCCTACCTAAGGCGACGGGCATGCCCCTATGCCTATAGCCATCACACGGCGGGCGTGCGTGCGGCGCTGATGGCGCCGGCGCGCGCGAGCACTCGCGGTGCGGTCTCGCGCAGGCCCAGCGCCAGTAAGCCCGCGCCGAGCGCCAGCCCGAACATGATCCACACCGGCGCTGCGAGTCCCACCCGATCGGAGGCGTAGCCGGCCAGCGTCGGTGAGAGCACCCCACCCAGCACCTCACCGGTGCCCATGCAGATGCCGAGCACGGTTGCACGCAGGTGCGGCCCCACGCTCTCGGAGGGAACCGTGGCCATGAAGAGCGGGAACACCCCGAGCAATCCCCAACCGACGAAGAAGATTCCCGCCAGCACCCACACCGAGCCCTCGTAGTAGAGCGCGCCGAGCGGCAGGATGATGCCGATGAGCGGCATCGCGATCATGAGAGGACGGCGCCCGATCCGATCCGACAGCCCCGACACCACGAAGGCGCTCACGGTCGCGGAGATCCCGAGCGTGCCGATGAGCCAGCTCTCGGTCTTCGGGTCGTAGTGGCGCACATGGGTCAGGTACCAGGGCATGAAGGTCAGGCACACCACGAAATAGGACACCAGCAGAATCGCCATCAAGGCACAGATGACGACGTTGCGATCGGCCAGTGCCGCGCGCAGCGAGGATTCGCCTGCTGAGCCGGCCGTCTGCGCAGCCTTTGCCTCCTGCTCCTTGGTGGGCTCCACCAGGAACCCCGCGATGAGCGCGGCGAGCAGCAGACCCGGTGCACCGGCCAGAAAGAATGCATGTCGCCAGCCGTAGGCGCTCGCAAACCACGTGAGTGCCACCGGGGCGACGAACGAGCCGAGCAGATTCGAGCCGAAATTCTGCGTCACTCCCATGGCGATGCCGCGCAGCCCCGGGCGCACCTCCGCGGCGATGATGGCCTGGCTGATCGGCATGATGCCGCCCTCGGCCACCCCCATCAGCATGCGTGCCGCGAGCAGCGCCAGAAACGAGCCGGCGAGGCCCGACAGGAACGAGCAGGCCGAGAAGAGCAGCGTGGTGATGACGAGCAGCGTCTTGCGGCTGCCCGTTCGGTCGGAGACGAAGCCGATGCCGAAAGCCGCGCACGCCCAGGTGAGCGACAGGGCGCTCGAGAACAGGCCGATCTGCGTGCCGTTGAGATGCAGATCGGGCTGCACGAAGGGGGTGAGCGCCCCGAGGGCATTACGGTCGAAGAAGACGACCCCGAAGTTGATGCTGAGCAGAGTCACCAGCGCAACTTGATATGCTGCCGAGGAGCTGCTGGCCTGGGGCGCAGCCGCCGTCGAGGGGATGCTCATGAACGTTTGGCTCCCGGAAGGCTGGAGTTGTGGCAAAGCGCGGGCGAGCGCCAAGGTAGTCGAGCGCGCGCGGGAATGAAAGCATCCCCGCCGCCCACGATGCCCGAGCCCCCGACTGCCGGCGCGGCGGCCGGCAGCCTGCCGGACAGCGCGCCGATCGACGTGGCGCGCCTCATCGAGCAGCGCCCGCTCGGCGCGTTCACGGTGCGGCTGGTGCTCGTGTGCTGGCTCGTCACTTTTTTCGACGGCTACGACATGAACGTCGTGGGGTTCGCCAACCCCTACCTCGCCCCGGAATTCCACCTCGACAAGCTGATGCTCACCAACGTTGCGCTCGCCGGCAACTCAGGGGCGCTGATCGGCGGCTTCCTGTTCGGCTTCCTCGGGGATCGGCTCGGCCGCCGCACGGCGATCATCCTCGCGACCGTGCTCTTCGGGGCGCTCACACTCGCGCTATCGCTCGTCAATGGCTACCACCCCTTCCTGCTGCTGCGACTGCTGAACGGCATCGCCCTCGGCGGTGCCATCCCGCTCACCTGGGCACTCGGCACCGAGTACGTGCCGGCCCGCTATCGCGCCACCGCGGTCACGCTCATCATGGTGGGATACGGCCTCGGTTTTGCGACCGCCGGTCCGCTCTCCGCCTGGCTCGTGCCGCACTCGGGCTGGCGCGCGCTCTTCGGCCTCGGCGGTGGCGCCTCGCTGCTCGCGGCCGCGGTGCTCTTCTGGGCCCTGCCGGAGTCCCTGCGATTCCTCGTCACGCGCCGTCCGGGATCCGAGCAGTTGCAGCGCGCCGTGCGGCGCACGCTCTGCGGGCAGAGGCTCGCGCCGAACGCGCGCTTCGTGCTGCCCGATGAGGTCGGCGCCGGTGCCTCGGGCACTGCCCTGGCGCGGCTCTTTCGCGGACCGCTCGCGCGCATCACGCCCTGCATCTGGCTCGGCTATCTCGCCAGCTCGATGACGATCTTCTTTCTCACCTTCTGGGGACCGCTCGTCTACGGCGAGCTCGGCTTCAGTCACAGGGCCGCCGCACTCCTCGCCTCGGGAATGTCCATCGCCGGCATGAGCGGTGGGCTCGCCATCATGCGCTTCACCGACAGGATCGGCGTGAAGAGCCTGGCGCTGTTCCCCGCCGCCGCGGTGCCACTGCTGCTGCTCACCGGGCTCCTGCACGTGAGCCATCCGCAGTTCGCCGCTCTCATCCTCTCGCTCAGCGTGTTTCTCAACGGCAGCCACTACGGAATCACGAGCATCACGGGACTGTTCTATCCCACGGCCTGCCGTGCGTTCGGCACCGGCTGGGCCTCCACCTTCGGCAAGGTGGGCTCGCTCGTCGGCCCGGGAATCGGCGGTGTGGTGCTTGCCTCGGGTCTGCCGACGCAGCACGTGTTTGCGTTGATGGCCGTGTGTCCCGCGACGCTGTGCCTGTGTCTGCTCGGCATCGGCCAGGTGCAAGCGCGCGTGAGCCCCGCCGGTCAGCGCTGAGGCGGCCCAGCGCGTTCGTCCAGCGGCCCCGTGGTTCGGCGGCCCGGAGGTTTCAGCGGTCCCAGAGGTCCGAGCGCATGCCGTAGGGGACCGTGTTGATGACCGCCTCGATCTGGTCGATCTTGCCCTCATCGATCTGAAAGAGCTCGGAGATCTGCAGGCTCAGAGGTGCGGCGACCGGCGATGCGATGATCTTGCCGTCGGCGAGATGCAGCTCGCGCACGGCGCCGCTGTGCTCGAAATAGGCAAACGACAGCACCAGGCCGCGCTCGCGATCGACCACCGGAAAGCGGCGGTTGCGGATGCCGGTGACGAAGCTGAAGAAGCCGCTGCGTTGCTGAGCCTCGCAGCCGAGCGCGAGAACATCGAATCCGGCGCTCCCGGACCTGCCATCCCTCACGTGCGTCGTCTGCGTGCCGTTCTCCCAGCGCTCGCAGCTCGCGGCAAAGGGCGCGGAGCTCTTGCCGGTGCTGCCCTGCAGATTGGAAAAATACGAATCGGCGATGCGGATGAGCTGCGCGCGCGAGAGGCGCTCGGATGCGGCCACCGTGCGCACGAACTGCGGCCGCGGCTGTCCGCGCGCCTCCAGCGCCTCGCCCGGGGCGCGCATGCCTGCCGGGGCTCCCTCACCGCGCGCGACGAGCGATTCGATCTCGCTGATGCGATAGCGCGCATCGATGCGCAGGCGCAGCGCGAGCAGCACCGGCTTGCCGTTCTCGAGCACCGTGCCGTAGAAGCCCACTTGGCCGGATTCGGGGTCCGCCACGATCAATCGATAGCGGCCACGGCCGCTCGCGGTCTGCCAGAGCGCATCGCCCACACGCCGCTCGACGCCGTTCTCGGTGTAGCGCACGTGCGGGACGAGCGCGAGTTGCGCGGGCTTGTGCGCCACCAGTGCATCGAGGTACGCATCGACGAGTGCCGCCAGGCAGCCGCGCTGGCACACGTTGGCGCTCGCGCCTGCTTGCGCACCCGCCTGCGCACTCGCCTGCGCGGCCGCCTTGTCGCCTGATTCCGGGGCGGCCGTTTCAGCGGCTTGCCCGCTCGAGCAGGCCAGCAACGCCGCGGCGGCCAACGCACCTGCACGCAAAACCGATCCCCTCATTCGTCCTCCTGAATGTGGCCGCACACTATACCGGCTCGCGGGCGGAACGCCCTGCGCAAAGCCGCAGCTTTGCGGGCGCCGCTGGCGCTGCTTCGCATTGCGTTGCCAGGCCGCGGCGGCCGCCCCTACAATTCAAACGATCGCGAAGGAGCGTCCATGCGCAGCCTCACCATCCGGCCTCTGCATCCGCTGTTCGCCGCGGAGGTGCAGGGGGTGGACTTCTCCCGGCCCGTCGATGCGGAGACCTTCGGGGCGGTGGTCGCCGCCATGGACCGCTATGGTGTGTGCGTGTTTCGCGCCACGGGCCTCACCGACGAGAGCCACATCGCCTTCAGTCGCCTGTTCGGCGATCTGGAGCATGCCCCGAAGCTCTTCGGCACGCGCATGGCGCGCTTTCGGCATCCCGAGCTCTTCGACGCCGGCAACCTCGATGCCACGGGCAACATCCTCGTCGATGAGCGGCGCCGCGTGTACAACCGCGGCAACGCACTGTGGCACACCGACTCCTCTTTCAATTCGCATCGCTCGGCTTACTCGCTGCTGCTGGCGCACGAGATCCCGCCCGAGGGGGCCGACACGCAGTTCGCCGACATGCGCGCCGCCTACGACGAGCTGCCGCTCGCGATGAAGCAGCGCCTGGCGGGCCTGGTGGCCGAGCATTGGCTATGGCACTCGCGCCGGCTCGCAGGCTACCCGGAGCCCACGCAGGCAGAGCGCGATGCCAAGCCACCCGCGCAGCATGCCCTGGTGCACAGGCATCCCGGCTCGGGCCGCCTCACGCTCTATCTTGCCTCGCACGCCTCGCACATCGTCGGCCTACCCCTCGAGGAGGGCCGGGCGCTCATCGACGAGCTGATCGCGCACGCCACCCGCCCGCACCTCGTCTACAGCCTGCCGTGGCAGCACCCGGGCGACCTCGTCATCTGGGACAATCGCTGCACGATGCACCGGGCGACACCGTTCGACGACACGAAATATCGGCGCGACATGCGCCGCACCACCGTGTTCGAGAACCTGGCGGGCGCGGCGAGCGCGTGAGTCCTTTGAAAGAGATCGCCAGCGGCTTGCAGTTCCCGGAAGGCCCGATCGCGATGGCCGACGGGTCGGTGGTGCTCGTGGAGATCCGCCGGCGCACGCTCACTCGGGTGAGCCCGCAGGGGGTGCGCACCACCATCGCCGAGCTCGGCGGTGGACCCAACGGCGCCGCCATCGGGCCCGATGGCGCTGCCTATGTGTGCAACAACGGCGGTGCGTGGCTGTGGCAGGAAGGCGCGACGCACTTGCCGGATGGTCCGCCGCAGAGCTATGGCGGCGGCAGCATCCAGCGCGTGGATCTCGCGAGCGGACGCTTCAGCACCCTGTACGATTCCTGCCAGGGCAAGCCGCTCAACAGCCCGAACGACATCGTCTTCGACAGCACGGGAGGATTCTGGTTTACCTGCCTGGGCTACTCGGACGGTGAGAATCGCCGACTCGGCGCGGTCTATTACGCGCGACCCGACGGCTCGCACATCGTGCGCTGCAGGCAGGAGCTCATCTCCCCGAATGGCATCGGGCTGTCCGCCGATGAGCGCAAGCTCTATATGGCCGACTGCATGGTCGGCCGGCTCTATGAGTTCGAGGTCACCGCGCCGGGCGTGCTCGCACCACCGACCTCGCTCGCTCCCGGTCGCGTCGTGTGCACGCTGCCCGGCTTTCAATGGCTCGACAGCCTCGCCGTCGAAGCCGACGGACGCATCTGTGTGGCTACCCTGTGGAATGGGGGCATCACGGTGTTCGAACCCGACGGACGCTACGAGCACGTGCCCTTCCCCGACCCGGTGACGACCAACCTCTGCTTCGGCGGCGCCGACATGCGCGATGCGTGGGTCACCTGCTCGAGCACCGGACGGCTCTTTCAGTGCCGCTGGCCGCGCCCGGGACTGCGCCTGCCGTTCAACGCCTGAAGCTCGCGCCTCGATGCAGACCCGTTTCTCGGCTGAGCAGCTGCGCGATCCGGCCACTCGCGCCTCCGAGAGCGAGCTGCGACGCTGTGTTCACTGCGGCTTCTGCACCGCCACCTGTCCGACCTACGTGCTGCTCGGGGACGAGCTCGACAGCCCCCGCGGACGCATCTATCTCATCCAGGAGATGCTCGAGAGCGCCGCCACGCCCGATCCGCGCGTGGTGCTGCACATCGATCGCTGTCTCTCCTGCCTCGCGTGCGAGAGCACCTGCCCCTCCGGCGTGCGCTATGAGCATTTGATCGACCACGCCCGCAGCTACATCGAGGCGCATTACCGGCGCCCCTGGCGCGAGCGCTGGCTGCGGGCGGCGCTCGCTCACGTGCTGCCCTATCGCGCACGCTTCGCCGCGCTGCTGCGGCTCGGCCGGGCGCTGCGGTTCGCAGCGCTGCCGCTCGCGCGCATCCTGCGCTGGCAAAGCCTGCGGGCGATGCTCGAGCTGCTGCCGGTGCGCGTGCCACCGACGAAGGCGATCCGCTGCGCCCCCCGCAGCGGGAGCGTGCCCTCACCGCTGCGGCCCACGGGCACTCCCGGCACCATTCGACGCGTGGCGGTGCTGCGCGGCTGCGCGGAGCCCGTGCTGCGACCGCAGGTTCGCGCGGCCACGGTGCGCATGCTCGAGCGGCTCGGGATTGCGGTGGTGGAGATCGCAGGTGAGGCGTGTTGTGGAGCCATTGCCCAGCACCTCGGCCGCCGTGCGCAGGCGCTCTCCCAGGCGCGCGCAAACGTCGCCCGCTGGAGAGCGGAGCTCGCCGGCGCCGGGCTCGATGCCATCGTCACCACGGCCGCGGGCTGTGGCACCATGCTCGAGAACTACCCGTTCCTGCTCGCGCAGACGGATGACGCCGATGGCGCCCTCGCCGAGCTCTCACGCCGCATGTGCGATGTCAGCGAGCTGCTGCTGGCGCAGGGCTTGCCGGCCCTCGAGCCCGTGCCGCGCCTGCGCATCGCCTACCAGTCGGCCTGCTCGCTGCAGCACGGTCAGCGCGTGCGCGAGGCGCCCGTGGCGCTGCTGCGCGCTGCGGGCTTCGAGGTGCTCGAGCCCGAGGAGGCGCACCTGTGCTGCGGCTCGGCGGGTACCTACAACCTGCTGCAGCCACAGATCGCCGCGGCGTTGCGCGAGCGCAAGCTGACCCATCTGCAGGCGCTCGCGCCCGATGTCATCGCCAGCGGCAACATCGGCTGCATGCTGCAGCTGCGCGGCGGCACCTCGCTGCCCGTCGTGCACACCGTCGAGCTGCTCGACTGGGCGAGCGGCGGGCCGGCGCCCGCGGAGCTGGCGCCGCTCCTCAGCCGCTGTTACGCAGCGCCGTCGCAATCGCCGTGATGGACAGTTGCAAGCCTTCGGCGATGCGCGCATCGCGCTCGCCCGAGCGATGCCGCCGCAACAGCTCCACCTGCAGCAGGTTGAGCGGCTCGATGTAGGGCAGGCGCAGCCGGATCGAGTGATCGAGCGCCGCGTTGCGCTGGAGCAGGCGCGACTGCCCGGTGGCGATCAGCAACTGCTCCTGTGTCAGCTGCCAGGCGGAGCGGATGCGTCCGAAGAGCTGCTGCGCCAGAGCGCGGTCGGCGACGAGCCCCGCGTAATGCTCCGCGATCGCCATGTCGGACTTCGCGAGCACCATCTCCAGGTTCTCGAGCGTGGTGCGAAAGAACGGCCAGCCCTCGACCATCTCGCGCAGCAGCTGCGGCTCCTCGAGCCCCTGCAGCGCCTCACCGACACCGTACCAGCCGGGCAGCATCACCCGCGCCTGCGCCCAGCTGAACACCCAGGGGATGGCGCGCAGATCCTCGATGCGCTCGGAGGCGGTGCGCGAGGCGGGGCGCGAGCCGATGTTGAGCTCGGCGATCTCGGCGATCGGAGTCATGCCGCGAAAGAGCGCGTTGAAGCCTGCCGTCTCGTACACCAGTGCCCGATAGGCCTCGAAGGCGTGCCCCGAGAGCCGCTGCATCGCGCGAGCGAAGCGCTCGGCATCGGCGCTCGAGAGCGCCGCCTGCTCGAGCGAGGCGAGCACCGTCGCCGCGGTGATCGCCTGCAGATTGGCGGCGGCACTGTCGCGCGTGCCGTACTTGGCGGCGATCACCTCGCCCTGCTCGGTGATGCGGATGCGGCCTTGCACGGTGCCGGTGGGCTGAGCGCGGATCGCAGCGAAGGAGCTGCCGCCGCCGCGCCCGACTGCACCGCCGCGGCCGTGGAAGAGCTGCAGCGCCGCGCCGCGCTGCGCGAAGAGCTGCGCGAGCGCGCGGGTCGACTGGTGCAGCGTCCACACGGAGGTGAGGTAGCCGCCGTCCTTGTTCGAGTCCGAATAGCCGATCATCACTTCCTGATGCCCGTGAGCCTCGACGATGCGCCGCACCTCGGGCAGCGCCAGCCACACGCTCATGATCTGGGTCGCGTGCTCGAGGTCGGCGATGGTCTCAAAGAGCGGCACCACCAGGATCGCCGCGTGCGCGGGGGCTGCGCCGCGATACAGCCCAGCCTCCTTGAGCAGCACATTGACCTCGAGCAGGTCCGAGACACTCGCCGTCTTCGAGACGATGTAATACTCGATGCACTCGGCCCCATAGCTCGCCTGCGCAGCGGCCGCAGCCTGCACGATCGCCAGCTCGCGACGCGCCTCCTCGCTGTAGCTCGCATAGGGGCTCGCCAGCAGCCGCTCGCTCGCGAGCTCGCCGCGCAGCAGTGCGATGCGGCTCGCCTCATCGAGTGCGCGGTAGTCGGGGCAGGCGCCCGCAACCCGCAGCAGCTCGCTCACGACGCGCTCGTGCACGTCGGCGTTCTGGCGCAGATCGAGTGTCGCCAGGTGAAATCCGAAGGTATCCACGCTTCGGATGAGCCGGCCGAGGGCGCCGCCGCTCGCGAGCAGCCCCTGCCCGCCTGCAGCGAGTGAGCGAGCGAGTGCCGTGAGATCCGCGCGCAGCTCGCGCGGATGAGCGTACCGATCCCCGCTCACCCGGGGGTGCCGCTGTGGCACAGCGCCCGTCAGGTACTCGTAGGTCGCCGCGAGGCGCGCATAGATGCCGCTCAGGGCGCGCCGATAGGGCTCGTCCTCGCGCGCACTGCCGCGATCGCCACTCGCCTCGGCGAGGGTCTCGACCTCGGGGCTCGCGCGGGCGAGCTCGCTCGAGATCGACAGTTCCGCGCCGAGGGCGTGTACCTGCTCGAGGTAGGCGGCGAGCAGCGCCTCCGCGGCGCGCCCGAGGGCGAGCTGCAGGGAGGCGGCGCCGACGTTCGGATTGCCGTCCCGGTCCCCGCCGATCCAGCTGCCGAGGCGCAGAAAGCTCGGCGGCCGCTGCCCGAGGAGCCGCTCCCAGTGCGCATAGAGCGCGGGCAGTGTCGGCCGAAAGACATCCCGCAGGTACGACAGCGCGATATCGATCTCATCGCTCACCTGCAGCCGCTCGCGGCGCAGCGGCCGCGTGTGCCACAAGAGCGCAATCTGGCGCACGATCGCCTGCTCGATCACATCCCCCGAGCGCGTCTCGAGCAGGCCCCGATCGCGCATCCTCATGAGCTCTGCGATGCGATTGCGATGATCGAGCATGCTCTTGCGCATGACCTCGGTCGGATGCGCGGTGAGCACCGGCACGATGTGCGCCGCGGCGAGCAGGCGGGCAACGCGCTCCCGGACGATGCCTTGCGCCTCCAGGCGGCCGAGCGCGCCGGCGAGGTCCGCGCCGCTTTCGCTCGCCCCGCTCTGGCGATCCTCGGCGAGGTTCGCGAGCATCGAGAACAGCATGAAGCTGCGCACGAAGGCGAGCGTGTCCTCGAGGCTCAATGCCTGCAGCTCCGCATCGCGCACGCGCGCCTCGGCCAGACCGCGGTGGCGGTCGACCGAGCTCGCCCGGATACGCTCGATGCGCTCGAAGAGCGCCGTGCCGCCGTAAGCGCGGATCACATCGCCCAGGAGCTTGCCGAGGTAGCGGATGTCCGGATTCTGCGACAGCGGCTGATTCGACAGCGGCTGATTAGGCGGCGGTTGATTGGACGGTGGCTGATTCATGGCAGGCGGCCGCGCCGCTCGCGCGAAGGGCGTGCGCGCTTGCACGCCGGTGGAAGTCTAGCCGCATCACCCCAGACTGTCGCCGCTCGGACGCCGCTCGGGCGCCGCTTGGAAACCGCTCGGCGGGCGATCAGACGGCGAAGCGCTCGGCGTCGGACTCCTTGAGCTCGAGTCCGAAGCCCGGACGGGTGCGGTCCGGAACGAGCGCACCCTCGATGGGCTCCAGCGTGCCGTCGAACAGCAGCCGCTCGATGCGCACGTGATCGTGGAAATACTCGAGGTGCCGCAGGCACGGCGCGGCACAGCCGACCGCCGCGTGCAGAGCGGGCGCGCAGTGACTCGAGAGCGGCAGCAGGAATGCATCGGCAATCGCCGCGGCGCGCAGAAAGCCCGTGACCCCGCCGCAGCGCGTGACATCGGCCTGCAGCACATCGACGGCGCCGGCGGCGCACAGGCGCCGGAAATAGCGCACGTCGTAGCCGTACTCCCCGGCGCTCACCTCCATGACCGCGGGTGCGCGATCGCGGATCAGGCGCAGCCCCGCGAGGTCATCGCTCGAGACCGGCTCCTCGTACCAAGAGACCCCGAGGCCTGCGAAGACCCGCGCCATCTCGAGCGCGAGCTTGCGCGGGTAGGCGCCATTGGCATCGACGAAGAGCCGCGCCTCGCCGATCGCCGAGCGCGCAGCGGCGACCCGCTCGCGATCCCGGTCCGGATGCCGCCCCACCTTCATCTTGACGCGCGGGATGCCCGCGCTCACCCACGCGGCGAGCTGACGCTGCAGGCGCGGGATGTCATAAGAAGTGAAGCCGCCGCTGCCGTAGACGGGCACGCTCGCGCGCGCGGCAGGCAAGAGTGCCACCAGGGGCAGCCCGAGCAGACGCGCCTTGAGGTCCCACAAGGCGTTGTCGACCGCCGAGATCCCCATGGCGCAGATGCCCGCGGACCCCAGGTTGCGCACCGTGCGCACCATCTCCTCCCAGCGGGCGTTGATCGCGAGCGCGTCCTTGCCCTCGAGGAGCGCGGCGAGCCGCTCGTGGATCAGGCGCGCCGTGGCGGTATCGGCGTAGCTGTAGCCGAGCCCGCTCACGCTCCCGGCGGCAATGCTCACCAACACCAGTGTCGTCGCGCGCCACTCCAGCGTGCCATCGGACTCGGGCTCCTCGGTCGGCACGGTGTAGGCGCGCACCTGCACCCGCTCGATCGGCGCCTGCGAGTCCCGAAGGGTGGGTGCCATGGGTGAAGCGGTCTATGACGGTAGACGGCAAACGCCGCCGGCGGGCCGTGTGTTCCACCGCGCCTGGCAGGGAACCTTCGCCGCAACGAGGGATTGATGCGAGGTATCGATGGCTGAGGTGCTCCGACGCGCGGCGCGCGAGTGAGTGCATGCTCTTAGGCAGTTTCGCCCGAGGTGGCGTTTGGTGAGAGGATTGAGGCGCCCGCGCGGCTCCTGCCCCAGTACCGTCCAAGCCGCGCGGCGGCTCAACCGTGGCACCGCCTTGCTCGCCAGCTCGGTGCTGCTCGACTCGAGCCTCGAGCATTACCGGGGCTCGTTTCGCAATCCGCTCATGTTCCTGCCCCCGGCGATCGCGGCCCTGACGCTCGGCATCAGCGCCCATGGCACCGCGGACACGCGGCCCTTGGCGCACCGCGCGCGCCAAGTCGCCTTCGCCGCGGCGGCGCTCACCGGCCTCGCCGGCACGGGTCTGCATGTCTACAACGTGCTCAAGAGGCCAGGACGGCTCGCCTGGCAGAACCTCTTCTACGGCGCACCCGTCGGGGCGCCGATGGCGATTCTGCTCGCGGGATTGCTCGGCGTGGCGGCCGAGGAGGTGCGGCATACGCGCCCGGGCCGCTCGCCACGCGTGATGGGGCTGCCCGGTGGCCGCTTGCTCGCCCTCGTGAGCGGGGCGGGGCTCTGCGGCACCGCTGCCGAGGCCGCGCTGCTGCACTTTCGCGGCGCTTATCACAACCCGGCGATGTTCGCGCCGGTGACGATTGCGCCTCTGAGCGCAGCGCTGCTGCTCAAGTCCGTGTGCCGCACGCCGCACCGTCCCAGCCGCATCGCGCGGGTGTGGCTGCGGATCACCGTATTCCTCGGGTTTGCGGGCGTCGGGCTGCATGCGTACGGGGTGAGCCGCAACATGGGGGGCTGGCGCAACTGGAGCCAGAACCTCCTGAGCGGGCCGCCGCTGCCGGCACCGCCGAGCTTCACTGGCCTTGCGCTCGCGGGGCTCGCAGCACTCGGACTGCTCGAGGATCACCCGCATGCCTGAGCGCTTTCCGGGCTACGACGTGCTCGCCAAGCGCCACACCCCCTCGTGGAATGCGCAGACGCAGCGCGTAATCGATGCGCGACTCGCCGTCCCGCGCGAGCCGCGCTTTCTCAGCGTGGAGGAGTTCGCGATCCTCGAGGCGATCGCTGCGCGCATCACGCCACAGCCCGCACACCGCCCGCCGATTCCGGTCGCAGCACTCGTCGACGCCAAGCTCTACGGCAACCACCGTGACGGCTATCGTGCGGCAGACATGCCCCCCGAGCGCGAGGCATGGCGGCGCGGCCTGCGCGCGCTCGATGCGGAGGCCCGTGCCGCCCACGGCGCAGGCTTCGTCGAGCTGCCGGCGCGGCTCCAGGAGGAGCTGCTCGGCAAGCTGCAGGCAGGCGCACTGCAGGATGCGGCCTGGGGCGGCATACCCCCGAAGACCTTCTTCACGCAACGTCTGCTCGCCGATGTCGTGAGCGCCTACTGGTCGCATCCGACGGCGTGGAGCGAGATGGGCTTCGGGGGCCCCGCGGCGCCGCGCGGCTACGTGCGCCTGGACTACGACGAGCGCGACCCCTGGGAGGCGGCCGAGGCCTATCCGGGCGAAGAGGCAAGCGCACGGCGAGCGAACCGCCGTGTCGGATGACCCGCTGCGCACCCCGCGCGCGAGGCATGGGCGCGCGCCCGATGTGTTTGCGCCGGGTGCGTGGATCCCGATGCGCGAGTTCAGCGACGACGAGGAGGTCGACTTCCTCATCGTCGGCACGGGCGCGGGCGGTGCCACGCTCGCCTGCCGTCTGGCCGAGTCCGGCTTCAGCGTCGTGGGCCTCGATGCGGGCCCGTGGTGGCGCCCGCTCGAGGACTTTGCCTCGGACGAGACCGAGCAGACGAAGCTCTATTGGACCGACGACCGCATCTCAACCGGTGAGAACCCGGTGCAGCTCGGCAGCAACAACAGCGGCAAGTCCGTCGGCGGCAGCACGGTGCATTTCGCCATGGTGTCGCTGCGCTTTCGCCCGGAGTGGTTCAAATCGCGCACGCTCCTCGGCTACGGCGCCGACTGGCCCATCGACTGGCGCGAGATGTGGGGCTACTACCGCGAGGTCGAGGAGGCACTGAAGATCGCCGGCCCGATCACCTATCCTTGGGGACCCCCGCGACCCCGCTATCCGTACCGCGCGCATGAGCTCAATGCCGCTGCCAAGGCACTCGCCGAAGGCTGCGAGGCGCTCGGCATCGCCTGGACGGAGACGCCGATTGCAACGCTCTCGGCACCGCGCGGCCGGGCCCCGCCGTGCGTGTACCGCGGCTTCTGCGTCACCGGCTGCTCGACCAACGCCAAGCAGAGCGCACTCGTCACCTGGATCCCGCGCGCGCTCGCTGCGGGCGCGGAGATTCGCGATCTCGCCATGGCGGGTCGCATCGAGGTGGATGCCGCCGATCGAGCCGTCGGGGTGCACTACTGCCGCGAGGGGCGCTGGCGCTTTCAGCGTGCTCGGCACGTGGTCGTGGCGGGCTACTCCATCGAGACCCCGCGACTGCTGCTCAACTCCGCCACCGCGCGCCACCCCCACGGGCTCGCCAACAGCTCGGGGCTCGTCGGCAAGTATTTCACCGTGCAGGCGAATCAGGCCGTCTGGGGCCTCTCCAAGCGCGAGATCCGCGGCTACAAGGCCCCGCCCTCGCTCGCCATCACCGAGCACTGGAACTACGAGGACGAGGGCAAGGACTTCTTCGGCGGCTACTGCTACATGAGCCAAGGCCCCCTGCCGCAGCTGTGGGCGCGCACGCAGGCGACGGCACACGGCCTGTGGGGCGAGCGCCTGATGCGCGCAATGCAGGACTACAACCACCAGGTCGGCCTCAAGATCGTCGGCGAGATGCTGCCCCAGGAGCGCAACTGCGTGACGCTCGCCGATGACAAGGATCAGTACGGGCTGCCGATCGCCCGTATCGAGTACAGCTGGTGCGACAACGACAAGGCGCTGATCGCGCATTCGCTGCGCTTCATGCGCCGAGCGCTCGAGGCGATCGGGGTCGGCGACATCTGGGACCAGACCGACGATACCTGCCACATGAACGGCACCGCCCGCATGGGGGATGATCCGCGCAGCAGCGTCGTCGATGCGGATTGCCGCAGCTGGGACATTCGCAATCTCTTCGTCTGCGACGGCTCGGTATTCCCGACCGTGGGGGGCGTCAATCCTTCCCTCACCATTCAGGCAATTGCCTGCCGCACCGCGGATCGCATTCGCGTCCTCGCAGCGCGACACGAGCTCTAGCGCACCACCCTGCGCCCTTGTACGGGACTGCCGCGCCGCATGAACCTGCCGGCCGAGGCATTGGCATCCGTCTGCGCTAGAATGTGCGCTCCCCGCAGCTCAGGTTCCACAGGAAAGAAGTCCCATGAACAAGTCCACGACCCCGACGAAACGCGAGGAGCTCGAGACCCGCCGCGAGTCCCCGCTTGCCACCCCGAGCGACCTCGACAGCAAGGCGAGCAAGGACATCGAGGGGGCGATGAACCCGATCCTCGCGGATGTGTTCGCGCTCTATGTGAAGACCAAGAACTTCCACTGGCACATGAGCGGGCCGCACTTTCGCGACTACCACCTGCTGCTCGATGAGCAAGCCGATCAGCTCTTCGCCATGACCGATCCGATCGCCGAGCGCATCCGCAAGGTCGGCGGACGCACGCTGCGCTCGATCGGTCAGATCTCCAAGATGCAGCGCGTGCTCGACAACGATGCCGCGTATGTGGAGCCGCTCGACATGCTGGCGGAGCTGCGCGAGGACAACAAGGCACTCGCCGCAAGGCTGCGCGAGGCTCACAATGTGTGCGACGAGCATCGCGACATCGCCACCGCCAGCCTCATCGAGGTGTGGATCGATGAGACCGAGCGACGCACCTGGTTCCTGTTCGAGGCGAGCAGAAGGGGTACGCCGACCGGTCATTGAGCGCAGACACGATGCGCGGACGCCGCCGTTGCGGCGCACCGGCGCACCGGCGCACGGCGCGCGTTGGCAGCGCTCAGCGCTGGGGGGCGGGGACGTCGATGGGCGCGCAGTTGGTGCGCCCGGACATGACGCAATCCTGCAGTTTCGCAGCGCGATCGAGCACGTGCGTGAGCAACCAGCCGCCGAGCACGAGGAGCAGCGTGATCACGAGCCCGATCACCGCGGCACGCCGCGGATCGGGTGCGCGCGGGATCTCGCGTCCCTCGGAGTTGCGCGGCAGGAAGCGCAGCACGGGCGGGGCCAGGAGCTTCAGATAGCGGCTGAGCGAGAGCATCCGTGCTCAGCATTTAGCACGAATGCGGGT
>DATJSR010000213.1:0-23198 GCA_035504015.1 Steroidobacteraceae bacterium | reverse complement strand
ACTCCGATCCGACGAGCGCGGACACCTTCCTCGTGCGCAAGGCGCGGCCGATCCTCGAGGGGACGCTGGATGGGATCTTCGACTTTCGCTTCATGCCCGACTTCGGCAACGGCAAGACGGTCGTGCAGGACGCCTGGGTCGACGTGAAGCCCGAATCCTGGCTGGTCTTCACGATCGGCAAGTTCAAAGCGCCGGTCGGTCTCGAGCGGCTGCAGCTCGAGCAATACGCGCGCTTCATCGAGCCCGCCCTGACCGAGGATCTCGAGCCCTATCGTGACCTCGGTGCCGAGCTCGGCGGGAGCATCGCGCACGGGCTGCTCCGCTATCAGCTGGGCGTCTTCGACGGCGCACCCGATGGGGGCAGCACCGATGCGAACAGCGTTCCCGATGCCAACTCCACCGGCAAATTCACCTGGGACGGCCGCCTCTTCGGTCTGCCGTTCTCGCAGACACCCCTCACCCTACTGACTGGACTTGGCGTGGGGGTGGCGGCGACTTATGTCAACTATCGCGGCGTCGACACGGCGATCAGCACGGTGAGTCTGCTCGCCGCGGACAAGACCACGGGCCAGCAGCCGCTGTTCGGCTACCGGGGCGACACCGCCACGGGCTTCAACAACGCGACCATCGCCTCGGGCATCGAGCGGCGCGTGGTGCCACAGGCCTACTGGTACTACGGGCCCGTCTATCTGCTCGGGGAGTACGTGAACGAGGACCAGCAGGTGTACCGGCAGATCACACTCAAGAGCTCGCGCGCGAATACGCTGAACAATACGGCCTGGCAGCTGCAGGCAGGGATCTACCTGACCGGCGAGCGCGAGGCGTACGACGCCATCGATGTCGCGCGCGAGGTCGGCAAGGGCGGCTTCGGCGCGCTCGAGCTCGTCGTGCGCGTGCATGCCATTCGGTTCGACAATGGCGCTTTTCTCGCTGGCGCCGAATCCTTCGCCAACATCGCCACCGCTGCGCGGGAAGCGCATGCGCACGGGGTCGGCATCAACTGGTATCTCACCCGCGTGTTTCGCATCCAGCTGGATTACGAGGACACGAGCTTCGAGGGCGCCGCTCTCAGCGGCAACCGCGGCGATGAGCGTGTCCTCACCTCCCAGTTCGCCATGATCTTCTGATCGCCCGGCACGGCCCGGGCACCCCCGACCCGCACCGATCGAGCTCTGGGGCAGGCCTCCGGCGTCGGTGTGTTTCCGGCCGGGGCCGCGTTGCATCGCGTTACAAAGTCCTCCGCACGGCGCTGCGCCCAGCCTCGATACTTGCTTGCCAAACCGGCGGCAGCTTTGCCGCCCGCACGCCTCGAAAATGCGCGAGCGCGAGCGCGGGTACACTTCGGCCGGCCGTAACCCGCGATCCAGGAGACTCGCCGCGTGTGGATTGTCCAGGTAGCGCTCAGAAAGCCCTACACCTTTGTGGTGCTCGCCCTGCTCATTGCGTTGTTCGGCTTGCGCGCCGCGCTCCTCACGCCCACCGACATCTTTCCGAACATCAACATCCCCGTGATCAGTGTCGTGTGGAGCTATGCGGGTCTGCCGCCCAACGACATGTCGGGTCGCATCATCTACTACTACGAGCGTACGATCACTTCGCAGGTCTCGGACATCGAGCACCTCGAGTCCCAGTCCCTCGCCGGCTACGGCGTCGTCAAGATCTTCTTTCAAAAGAGCGTCAACATCTCGGTGGCGATGGCGCAGGTGACGGCCGCCTCGCAGACGGTGCTCAAGTACCTGCCCGCCGGCATCACGCCCCCGTACGTGCTGAGCTACAACGCCTCGAGCGTGCCGATCCTGCAGCTCGCGCTCTCGAGCGACAAGCTCTCGCAGATGCAGCTCTTCGATGAAGGTCAGAACTTCATCCGTCCGCAGCTGGCGACGGTCGCCGGTGCCGCCGTTCCCTCGCCCTACGGCGGACGCGTTCTCGATGTGCAGGTGGACCTCGATCAGCATGCGATGCAGGCGCATGGCGTCTCCGCCAACGACGTGGTCGATGCGGTCTCGGTGCAGAACCTGATCCTGCCCGCGGGCGACGAGAAGATCGGCAAATTCGACTGGAACGTCGCGCTCAACGCGAGCCCGGTCATGCTCGAGCGCCTCAACGATCTGCCGGTCAAGAAGGTGAACGGCACCGTCGTCTACGTGCGCGACGTGGCCTATGTGCACGAGGGTGCCCCGCCGCAGACCAACCTGGTACGCGTCAACGGCGCGCACGCGGTGCTGATGACGATCCTCAAGGCGGGCTCCGCCTCGACGCTCGATATCATCGACGGCATCAAGGCCCTCCTGCCGCGAGTCGAGGCGGGCCTGCCGCCGAGCCTGCAGCTGCATGCGGTGGGCGACCAATCGGTGTTCGTGAAGGCCGCCGTCTCGGGGGTGCTGCGTGAGGCCGTGCTGGCAGCCGCCCTCGTCGGGGTGATGATCCTGCTGTTTCTCGGCAGCTGGCGCTCGACGGTCATCATTCTGATCGAGATCCCGCTCGCCATGCTGTTCTCGCTGACGGCGCTCTCCTGGCTCGGGGATTCGATCAATGTGATGACCCTGGGCGGGCTCGCCCTTGCCGTGGGCATCCTCGTGGACGATGGCACCGTCACCATCGAGAACATCAACTATCATCTCGAGCTCGGCAAGCAGATCGAGCCCGCGATCCTCGATGGCGCACAGCAGATCGTGATTCCGGCGCTCGTGACGCTGCTGTGCCTGTGCATCGTCTTCGTGCCGATGTTCCAGCTGGGCGGGGTCGCGGGCTATCTGTTCCGGCCGATGGCCGAGGCGGTGGTCTTTGCCCTGGTCGGGTCCTTTCTCCTGTCGCGCACGCTGGTGCCCACGCTCGCCAACTTTCTGTTGCGTGGCGCGGCCGGTCACCCCGTTCACGTCTCGGGCGATGCCTCGCCACCCCCGCCGCAGACGTCGCGCAATCCGCTGAAACGCCTGCAGCTCGGCTTCGAGGCGCGCTTCTCGCGCGTGCGCGATGCGTATCGCTCGCTGCTGACACTCGCGCTCGCCAATCCCAAGCCGTTCCTGATCGGATTTCTGGCCTGTGTGCTGGTTTCCTTCGCTCTGGTGCCCTTCCTCGGCCAGAATTTCTTCCCGGCGGTGGATGCCGGGCAGATCTACATGCACGTGCGGGCGCAGCCCGGCACGCGCATCGAGGAGACGGCGCGGCTGTTCGAGCTCATCGAGCAGACCGTGCGCCGCACGATACCGCCCACGCAGCTCGAGAGCATCGTCGACAACATCGGCCTGCCGTTCAGCGGCATCAACATGGCCTACCAGAACACCGGAACCATCGGGCCGGAGGACGGCGATGCGCTGATCTCGCTCAAGGAGGGCCACGCGCCTACCGCACAGTACGTGCAGGAGCTGCGCACGATCCTGCCGCAGCGCTTCCCCGGCGCCACCTTCTCGTTCCTGCCGGCTGACATCGTCTCCCAGATCCTCAACTTCGGCCTGCCCGCGCCCATCGATCTGCAGGTGATCGGCAACCAGCAGCAGGCCAACTATGCCTATGCCACGCAGCTGCTCAAGCGCATCCGCCGCGTGCCGGGCATCGCCGATGCCCGCATCCAGCAGGTCTTCAATTACCCGCAGCTCAACGTCAACGTCGATCGCACGCTCGCCGGCGAGGTCGGCCTGACGCAGCGCGACGTGGCGAACAGCCTGCTGATCACGCTCTCGGGCAGCGGTCAGGTGAAGCCCAATTTCTGGTTGAACACGCAAAACGGTGTCTCGTACCCGATCGTCGCGCAGATGCCGCAGTACCGGATCGATACGCTGAGCGATCTCAGCAACGTGCCGATCACCTCCGCCGATACGCGCACGTCGCAGTATCTCGGGGGTCTGGCACGCATCAGCCCGGGGCCCAGCGCCGGCGTCGTCTCGCACTACAACGTGCAACCCGTGATCGACATCTATGCGGCGACACAGGGGCGCGACCTCGGCGCGGTCGCGCGCCAGATCGAGCGCGTCGTACACGACACCAAGGGGGCGGTCCCGCGTGGCTCCTACGTCGAGCTGCGCGGGCAGGTGCGGACCATGACGAGCGCGTACGCGCAGCTCTACATCGGGCTGCTCGGGGCGATCGTGCTCATCTATCTCGTCATCGTGGTCAACTTCCAGTCCTGGACCGACCCGTTCATCATCGTCACGGCCCTGCCCGCGGCGCTGGCCGGCATTGTCTGGATGCTCTTCACCACCGGCACCACGCTCTCGGTGCCGGCGCTCACCGGCGCGATCATGTGTATGGGCATCGCCACCGCCAACAGCATTCTGCTGGTGAGCTTTGCGCGCGAGGGCCTGGCGCAAGGGCTGGATGCCGCCGAGGCGGCGCTGGAGGCGGGCTTCACGCGCTTTCGGCCGGTGCTGATGACCGCGCTCGCCATGGTGATCGGCATGGTGCCGATGGCGCTCGCGCTCGGTGAGGGTGGAGAGCAGAATGCCCCGCTCGGACGTGCCGTCATCGGCGGTCTGCTCGTGGCCACGGTCGCTACCTTGTTCTTCGTGCCGACGGTGTTCAGCGTCCTGCACCGCCGGCAGCAGGGCGCCACGGCCGATCTGCTGCCGCGAGATCCCACGGACTGAAACGGCAGAGCGGCCGGTTCGGGATACTAGGAGAGGGCTTTTGTTGCAACTGGACGAGACCACGAAACGCGACAGCGTGCTCCCGCACTTGCGGGAGTCGCAGCCCGTGTCGAGCCACAGGCTGCGGCGCGTGGGCCTCGTGGCGCTGGCGATCGCGCTCGTGATCGCGCTCGCCGGAATCCTGGTGCGGCACATCGACGAGCGGCAGGTCGCACGCTGGACCGATGCGCAGGCGATCCCGACCGTGAGCGTGTTGCAGCCTCAGCAGGGGATCGCCGGACGCCAAACCGTGTTGCCGGGGGACATCCAGGCCTGGTACGAAGCGCCGATCTATGCGCGCGTCAACGGCTATCTCAAGAAGTGGTACTTCGATTACGGTGCGCACGTCAAGAAAGGCACGGTCCTGGCCGACATCGACGCGCCGGATCTGGATGCCGAGCTCGCGGCCGCGCAGGCCAACCTGAAGGCCGCGCAATCGCAGGTGAACGTCCGCGAGGCACAGATGCAGTTTGCGCACACCACTTACGAGCGCTGGCGCGACTCCCCGAAGGGCGTGGTCTCCGAGCAGGAGCGCGACGCCAAGAAAGCGGACTACGAGAGTGCCCAGGCCGAATACAACGCCGCGCTCGCGAACGTCAACTCCGATCGCGGCCTGGTCGATCGGCTCGCCGCCTTCGAGCAGTACAAGCACATCGTCGCGCCCTTCGATGGCATCGTTACGGCACGCACGACCGACATTGGCGATCTCATCAGCGCCGGCGGCGGCAGTGGCGGGGGCGGCGGTGGCGGTGCCGCCGCGGGCGGAGCGGGCGGGGGCGGCACCACGCAGCTCTTCCGCGTGGCGGACGTCGAGCAGATGCGCGTGTTCGTGCAGGTGCCGCAGACGATGTCCGCTGGCATCCACGCAGGACTCGTGGCCGAGCTGCACGTACCGCAGTACCCCGATAGAGTGTTCAAAGCCGAGGTGGCGACGACCGCCAATGCCATCAATCCGAGCGCGCGCACGTTGCTGGTGGAGCTGCATGCGCCCAACCCCGACGGCTTGCTGCAGCCGGGGACCTACGCGGAAGTGCATCTCGAGCTCCCGGGAAATCCCAGCGTGGTGCGCATCCCCACGAGCGCGCTGATCTTTCGCCAGGATGGCCTGCAGGTGGCGGTCGTCGACGCGCACGATCGCGCGCAGCTGCGCCACGTCACGCTCGGTCGCGACCTGGGGACGGATGTGGAGGTGCTGAGCGGCATCAGCCCCAAGGATCGTGTGATCGAGAGCCCCCCCGACTCCATCGCCTCGGGCGACCCGGTGCGTATCGCCGCGAATTGAGCCATGGACCCCGCGCCGCACATTCTCTTTGTCGAGGACGATCCGGAGATCCGCAGAATGGTGGCGGATTTCCTCACCGACAACGGTTTTCGCATGAGCGTCGCGCGTGAGGGCCGCGAGATGGACCGCATCCTGTCCGTGAGCCGCATCGATGCGCTGATCCTCGATATCATGCTGCCGCGCGAGGATGGCCTGTCGCTGTGCCGGCGCGTGCGCGCGAGCAGCAATCTGCCGATCATCATGCTCACCGCCCGAGGCAGCGAGACCGAGCGTATCGTGGGCCTGGAGATGGGCGCGGACGACTACCTCCCCAAGCCCTTCAGCACCTATGAGCTGCTTGCGCGGCTGCGTGCGGTGCTGCGGCGCGCGCAGGCCGTGTCGCGCACGCCCCGTGAGTCACGCGGCACCTTACTCAGCTTCGCCGGCTGGCGGCTCGACCTCGGCAACCGGCGCCTGCATCGGGCGGACGGCACGCGCGTGACGCTCACGAGCGGGGAGTACGAGCTGCTCGTGGCCTTCTGCGAGCACCCCAACCGCGTGCTCACCCGGGAGCAGCTGCTCGACCTCACTCGCGGGCGCTCCGCCGTGCCCTTCGATCGCAGCATCGATATTCAGGTGAGCCGGCTGCGCCGCAAGATCGAGCCCGATCCGAAAGATCCGACCCTCGTGCAGACGGTGCGCTCGGGAGGCTACATCTTTACGCCTCAGGTAGCGGTGATGTGAGCGACCTGCGCTCGCTTGGCGTGCGGCGGGCCTTCGAGAGGCTGCGGTCCGCGGGCCTGCGTGGGCAGGTGGCGGGCATCCTGCTGCTCGGGCTGGTGCTGTCCCAGGTGGTGGCCGCGCTGCTCTACATGGTGTTGCTGCCGAGCTGGCAGCTGGTGCTGCGACCGGATCTGGCGGTCGAGAAGGTGAGCATGACGGCCCAGCTGCTCGAGGCGGTGCCGAGCGGGCAGCGAGCGCGACTGAGCGCGCTGTGGAACACGAGCGACTTTCACGTGAGCTACCTGCCCGACGTGCATGAGCTGCCCGCGGTATCAGCCGGCTCCGCCGCTGCCGACCCGGCCCTGCGCCACGCGATCGCAGCACGGCTCGGCATCCCGGCGGATCGAGTGCGGGCGCTCGCGGTGTCCGCGCGTCCGCGACCGTACGCCGAGCGCATCGAGGTGCTGCTCCCGGGCACCGGTCTGCTCGAGGTGCGCACCGCGGTCGGACTCGAGCACCGCCTGGGGCTGCTCGAGCAGATTGCGATCGCCACCTTCGTGCTCTTTGCCATGGGCGGGCTGTGGATCTGGCTCACCTGGACGCTGAACGCGCCCTTGCGGCGCTTCGCGCAGGCTGCCGAGCGCGTTGGACTCGATGTGCACGCGCCCGCCCTGCCCGAGCAGGGTCCCGCGCAGCTGCGCCGCGTGATCCGCGCTTTCAACGAGATGCAGGTGAGGCTGCAGCGCTACCTGAGCGATCGCACGCGCATGCTCGGCACCATCAGCCACGACTTGCGCACACCGCTCACACGGCTGCGCCTGCGCATCGAGACCGGGCGCATCACCGAGGATCGCACCCGCATGCTGCAGGACATCGAGTCGATGGAGGCGATGCTGAGCTCGGCGCTCGCGTTCGTGCGCAGTGCCGAGGAGGTGGAGAGCTCCGATACGGTCGATCTCGATCTGTTGCTGCAGACGGTCTGCGACCTGGTGTCGGACCTCGGCGGCGAGGTGAGTTACGTGCCCGCGCCGCCGAGCCGCTTTCACTGCAAGCCTCAGGCGCTCCTCAGAGCCGTCACCAACGTCGTGACCAACGCCGTGAAGTACGGCGCGCGGGCGCGCATCCGACTGGTGCACGTGCCCGAGCGTGGCTATGAGATCGAGGTGGAGGACGATGGTCCGGGCATTCCGGATGCCGAGAAAGACAAGGTGTTCGAGCCCTTCTACCGCAGCGCTGCCGCCAGCGAAAGCGACAGCGAGGGCATGGGACTCGGGCTTGCCATCGCCCGCTCGATCGTTCTTGCGCACGGCGGCACCATCGAGCTGCACG
This sequence comes from Steroidobacteraceae bacterium, assembly GCA_035504015.1. Classification (GTDB taxonomy): domain Bacteria; phylum Pseudomonadota; class Gammaproteobacteria; order Steroidobacterales; family Steroidobacteraceae; genus JASHUC01. Next base: position 15,263 of record DATJSR010000213.1, on the reverse strand, counting down.
ATGCGCGCCCTCGAGGACTGCTGGTTCGCATATTCCTTCCCGAGCGCCGCAGTGCTTCTGCGGAGCTGGCCCCTCCCGCTGCCACGAGATCCCCGCGAGCACGAATTCCCGATTGCCTATGTTAGAGACGTCCTCGCTCCGTCGCTTCGCCGGCGTGCGCTTCGCCCTCGCAGGGGCGCTCGCGCTCGCTGCACTGCTCACGAGCTGTGCGGTAGGCCCCAACTACCACACCCCGCACATGAGCGTGCCCGATCGGTACGCCGCGACCGCGAGCGACACCGGCTCGGTGCCGGCCGCGGCGGCGGCTCCCGCGGTGGATCTCGCCCGCTGGTGGCGGGCGCTGCAGGATACGGAGCTCGATTCCCTCATCGAGCGTGCCGTGCGCTCCAACCCGGACGCGCTGATCGCGCTCGATCGGCTGCAGGCTGCGCGCACCTACGAGCTCGGCATCGCCGGATCGCTGCTGCCGGCCGCGGCAGCCTCCGGCGCCTACGGCCGCGGCACCGGCGACGACAACGCCCGCGGCCGCGCCGCAGAGCCTCTGGTCACGGCGGACAACCCGCACGGGCTCAACAGCATCAACGAGGTCGGTGGCTTCGCGGCCGTGTGGGAGGTCGACGTGTTCGGCAAGGTGCGCCGGCAGATGGAGGCCGCTCACGACAATGCGCAGGCGGCCGCCGACGCGCGCAACGCCGTGCTGGTGTCGGTCGTGGCCGATGTTGCCCAGGCGTACGTGGACCTGCGAGGCCTGCAGATGCGCGCCTCGGTGCTGCACTCCTCGATCGACGTGCTGCGCCAGTCGCTCGATTTGGTCACGCAGCGTTACGAGCGCGGCATCACCAATGAGCTCGATGTCACGCTCGCACGGCGCGAGCTCGCCTCCCTGCAGGCGCAGGTTGCGCCGGTCGACGCACAAGTGCTCGCGGCGCAATACACCATCGCGACCCTGCTCGGGGCCTACCCCGAAGATCTGGTGCGCGAGCTGACCGCAGCGGGCATGGTGCCGAGCGTGCCCGCTGTCGTCGACACGGGGCTGCCGGTCGACCTGCTGCGGCGCCGCCCGGACATCATGCAGGCAGAGCGCGACCTGGCGAGCTCGAACGCGCAGATCGGCGTGGCGACGGCGGATCTGTTCCCCCAGTTCATCGCCACCGGCGCCATCGGCGCGCAGCGCGGGGATCTGGGAACGGCCGCTCCGCTCGGCCAGCACGTGTGGTCGCTGGGCGCGGGCGCACTCTGGCCGCTGCTCGACTTCGGAACGCTCGATGCGCAGGTGCAGGCGGCGAAATGGCAGACCCGAGCGCTGCTGGTCGCCTACAAGAAGGCCATCCAGACCGCGGTTCAGCAAGTCGATACCACCGTTGCCGCCTTGCGTGCGCAGCAAGCGAGCTTGGCGAGCCTCGGAGAGGCGTTGCTCGCCAGCGAGCGTGCCGTCACCCTCGCCAACGAGCGCTACAACCGGGGCCTGACGGATTTCTTGAACGTCGTCGATGCCGAGCGCGCCGAATATGCGATCCAGGACCAGTTCATCGCCGCGCAGACCAGCGTCGCCGAGCAGTTCATCGCGCTGTACCGCTACCTCGGAGGCGGCTGGCAGTCCTATCAGAAGATTCCAGGAATCGTGAAGCCGCTGCCCGCGATACTGGCCATCTTTCGCGACACCTTGGCGAAAGGCGACGATGCCCTGAGACAGCCCTGAGGCGGCCCTGAGGCGGGAACCCGCCTGCGGCTGCCCCGTTTGATCTGCGGTGGTGGTACGCGCTCACACGGAGCTGCCGATGAAGACGCCAACGCTGATGATGGTTGCCGCGATCGTGTGCCTCGCAGGCTGCGAGTCGATGCAGGGCCGCGTCTCCGACAAGGAGGACCTGCTGGCAGCGGCCGGCTTCGACGTGAAGCCGGCCACCACGCCAGAGCGCCTTGCCGAGCTGAGGTCGCTGCCGGCGAACAAGTTCGTGTCGAGGGCCAAGGGCGATCACGTCGAGTACCTCTACGCCGACCCGCTCGTGTGTAATTGTCTGTACGTCGGCGACCAGAGCGCATTCAACGCTTACAAGCGCGAGGTATTCCAGCGCAAGCTCGCGGACGAGCAGCAGCTCACTGCCGAGTTGTACCAGGAGCCTCCCGGCTTCTGGTACGGCTGGAGCTGGGGGCCGTGGGGCTGGCCCGGGCCCGCGTGGTGGTAGTGGTCGGCGAGTGCCGCGTGCATGCGGCAGTCATGATCGCGGCGAGATCCGCCGCCTCGCTCAGTGCGACATGAGCAGCGGCATCAGGGTGTGATCGAGCAGCTCGGCGGTGACCCCGCCGAAGAACTTCTCCCACAGGCGCGGATGCGCGAAGGCGCCCGCAACCAATACGTCGGCGCCGTTCTCGGCGGCCTTCGACTGCAGCGTGCGCGCGATCTGCGCTGGTGGCACCGGCTCGAGGGTCAGCGTGTCGACCCGGGCCCCGTGGCGCTGCAGATGCTCGAGCAGTTGTGTCACGGGTGGTGCGCCCCGCCGCTCGATGAATTCGGCCGGGTTGATGCTGAGGACCGTCGTGCGCTCGGCCCGCTCGATGAGCGCCATCGCATCGCTCAAGGCGCGCGCTGCGGCGCGGCTGGAGTTCCAGGCGATCGCCACGTGCCGACCGAGGTGCGAGGCCGCCCAGCCCGGTGGAACCAACAACACGGGTCGGCCGGTGACGAAGAGCATGTGCTCGGTGAAGCTGTAGTCGCTGGTCGCCCGGTCGGGCCCTGCCTCGTGACCCAGGACGCAGAGGTCATGGTAGCGGGCCTGCTGCGGAGCAATCATCGCCAGCGGCCCCTGCATGCTGCGCCATTCGACCTGCAGGCCGTGCTCGCGCCCGAGCCGGCGCAGCTCCGACTCGAGCCGCCTGGCACACTCATCCATGGAATGCTCGATGTCGCGGTCGAGGCGCTGCACCTGGCCGGCCGAGGCGAGTCCGAGCTCGGCAGCCTTGCGCTTCTCGAGCTGCTCGGGGTTGGGGGTACGCACGAACAGGCCGGTGAGCGTGCTGTCGTGACGGCGCGCCAGGTCGATCGCGAGTTGCAGCCGCACACGCGCTCTGTCGCTCTGATCCACGTAAACGAGCAGATCCTTCAGACCCACGAGCGCTCCGCGCTGGCCGCCTGGGGGGTGCCATCGCGAGCATCGCACGCCGCCGCCGCCGCCGCCCGGCAACCTTGTAACGGTGCGTAAGCGGTGCCGGTAAGCGCGGCGCGCCGCCTCAATCGCTGCTGCGCAGCAGCTCGTTGATCGAGGTCTTGGCGCGCGTCTGCGCATCCACGCGCTTGACGATCACGGCGCAGTAAAGGCCGTAGCGTCCGTCAGCGGAGGGCAGGGTGCCCGGCACCACGACCGAGCCGGCCGGCACACGGCCCTGCAGGATGCTGCCGCTCGCACGATCGTAGATGCGCGTGCTCTGGCCGATGAATACACCCATGGAGATCACCGAGCCTTGCTCGACGATGACGCCCTCGACGATCTCCGAGCGCGCCCCGATGAAGCAGTCGTCCTCGATGATGGTGGGATTGGCCTGCAGCGGCTCCAGCACTCCGCCGAGGCCCACGCCGCCCGAGATGTGCACGTTCTTGCCGACCTGCGCGCAGGAGGCGACCGTGACCCAGGTGTCCACGAGCGTGCCGGAGTCCACGTACGCGCCGATGTTCACGTAGCTCGGCATCAGCACCACGTTCGGGGCGATATAGGCGCCCTTGCGCACGATCGCGTGCGGCACCACACGCGCGCCCTGTGCCCGGAACTGCTCGGCATCGGTGCGCGCGTATTTGAGCGGCACCTTGTCGTAGAAGCGGCTGTAGCCGGCATCGACCACCACGTTCTCGCGCGTGCGAAAGTGCAGCAGCACGGCCTTCTTCAGCCACTGATTCACTCTCCAGGTTCCCGCCTCCTTGTACGCGACCCGCACGGCGCCGCGATCGAGCAGCTCGAGGCACTCATCGAGCGCCACGGACAGCTCGTGCGGCACCTCTTTGGGCGAGAGTGCCGCGCGGCGCTCGTAGGCGGCATCGACGATGGACTCGAGGGTGTGCAGATCGCTCATGCGGGATGAACCGTGCTACGTGGTCGACAAGACCGCGCCATGGTGCCGCCCGGCGCGCGGCGCGTAAAGCCCGCGTCGGCCGCCCGCGTTGCCGCCCGCACCGCGGCTCGCGTTTCGGCGCGCGCCTGGCTCGCGTTCGGCGCGCGCGACCGGCTCAGCGAGACTCGATGAAGCGGCGCAGCCGCTCGGCCGCTTCCACGCACTCTTCGAGCGGTGCGGTGAGCGAGATGCGCACGTGGCCCGCGCCGGGGTTGCCGGCGGCGCCCGTGCGGGCGAGATAGCTGCCGGGCAGCACCTTGAAGTTCTCCTGCTCGTAGAGCTCGCGCACGAAGCGCTCATCGTCCCCGCCCACGTGCGGCCAGAGGTAGAAGGCGCCCGCCGGGGCGGTGACGCCCAGCACCGGCTGCAGAATCGGCAGCACGCGCGCGAACTTCTCCTGATAGAGGCGGCGGTTCGCGGCCGCATGCGCATCCTCGCTCCAAGCCGCGATGCTCGCCTGCTGGATGAGCGGGGACATGGCGCCGCCATGGTAGGTGCGATAGAGCAGAAAGCGCGCGATGAGCTCGGGGTCGCCCGCCACGAAGCCCGAGCGCAGCCCCGGCACGCTCGAGCGCTTCGAGAGCGAGTGAAACACCATGCAGCGCTCGAAACTCGTGCGCCCGCGCGCGAGCGCGGCGCTGAGCAGGCTGGGGGGCGGGCGGCTCTCATCGAGATAAAGATCCGCGTAACACTCATCCGCGGCGATCACGAAATCGAACTGCTCGGCGAGCTCGAGCGCGTGCTCGAGATAGGCGCGCGAGAGCACCGCGCCGCAAGGGTTGCCGGGGCTGCACAGGAACAGCAGCCGGCAGCGCCGCAGGAGGGCGTGCGGCACGGCATCGAGGTCGGGCACGTAGCCCGACTGCGCCGTGGTATCCAGAAAGCCGGGCTCGGCGCCGGCGAGCAGCGCGGCGCCCTCGTAGATCTGGTAGCAGGGATTGGGCATGAGCACCAGCGCGTGCGCGCCCGGGTCGAGGCTCGCCTGCACGAAGCTGAAGAGCGCCTCGCGCGTGCCGTTGACGGGTAGCACCATGCGCTCGGCATCGACCTGGTGCGCCGCCAGCCCGAAGCGCCGCTCGAGCCAGCGCGCTGCCGCCGCGCGCAGCTCCGCGCTGCCGCGGGTGGGCGGATAGCTGCCGAGGCGCGTGACGCCCGCGCGCAGCGCCGCGAGGATGAACTCGGGCGCTGCATGCTGTGGCTCGCCGATCCAGGCGGCGATCGGTGCGAGGGTGGCCGGCGGGCGCGCCCCGGCAAGCAGGGCATTCAGCTTCTCGAAGGGGTAGGGGTGCAGCCTCTGCAGCAGCGGGTTCATGCGGCGGCGCGCCGATCGAGCGCCTCGACGAGCAGCTGCTTCAGGCGCTCTGCAGCGCCATCGGCAAGCGGCGCGCCGTGGAAATCGGTGAGATAGAGCACGTCCTCGGCGCGCTCGCCCACGGTCATGATCTTTGCAGCGTGCAGCTCCACGCGCTCCTGCATGAGCACCTTGCCCACATCGCACAACAGGCCGGGCCGGTCCGCCGCCGTGAGCTCGAGCACCGAGCGATGATTGTGGTCATCGATGCTGATCGCGATCTGCGTGGGCGTGTTGAACATCCGTACCTGGCGCGGCGTGCGCCGCGAGACGGCCGGCAGTGTCGCATCATCGGGCCGCTGGACCGAGCGCCATAGCGCCCGCTCGATCTCATCCTGGCGGTCGCGGTCGGTGATCGGCGCGCCATCGTCCTCGAGCACGTGATAGAGATCGAGGCTGAAGCCATCGCCCGTGGGAGTGATGCGGGCATCGACGATGGTGAGCCCGAGCTGATCGAGAACCGCGGTGGTGCGCGCAAAGCCGTGCCGCCGATGGGGCGCGAAGGTGAGCACCGCGGTGGTGCCGCGCACGCTTTGCGCATCGACCGCGACCAGCGGCTCCCCGGAGCTCGGCTCGCGCTCGGCCAGCAGCCGTGTGTGCCAGGCGACCTCGTCGGGCGTGTGCCGCAGGAAATAGGGCGCGGAGAAGCGCGCCCAGGCGCGCTCGATGTCGGCGAGCGCGATGCCGCGCTCGAGGAGCAGCGCCCGCGCAGCCTCCTGGGTCTCGCGGATCAGCTCGTCCTGGTCGATCGGGCTCTCGAGGCCGCGGCGCAGCGCGCGCTTCACCCGCTTGTAGAGCTCGTGAAAGAGCGAGGCCTTCCACGAGTTCCACAGCTTCGGATTGGTGCCGCGCACGTCGGCGCAGGTGAGCACATAGAGATGATCGAGGTGGGTCTCATCGCCCACCTTGCGCGCGAACGCGTTGATCACCTGCGGATCGGTGATGTCCTGCTTCTGCGAGGTGAGCGAGAGCTCGAGGTGATTGCGCACCAGCCAGGCGACCAGGCGCGCGTCATAGCGCGACAGGCCCTGCTCCAGGCAGAACGCCTCGGCATCGACGGAGCCGAGCTCGGAGTGATCCCCGCCGCGGCCCTTGGCGATGTCGTGAAAGAGCGCGGCGAGGTAGGCGATCTCGGGCTTGGGCAGCTGCTGCATGATGCGCGACAGCTCCGGCAGCTCGTGATCGTAGCGCGGGATGGCGAAGCGGCGCAGGTTGCTCACCACGAACAGCGTGTGCGCATCGACCGTATAGGCGTGAAACAGGTCGTACTGCATGCGTCCCACCACGCGCCCGAAGGCGGTGATGTAACGGCCGAGCACGCCGTAGGTATTCATGCGGCGCAGCTCGTGCGTCACACCGACCCCCGCGCGCAGGATCTCGAGGAACAGCCGGTGGTGGCGCGGGTTCTGCCGGAACTCCTCGTCGATCAACCACAGGCTGCGCACCACCGCGCGGATGGTGGAGGCGCGCACCCCGTTGATATCCGGATTCTGCTGCAGCAGCACGAACAGCTCGAGCAGCGCGGAGGGGGTACGCGTGAAGAGATCGTCGCTGCGCGCCTCGAGCGCGCCGTTGCGCACCTGGAAGCGTGCATTGAGCGGCCGCGGCGGCTCGTCCTCGGTGAGGATCGCCTCGCGAAACACCTGCAGCAGCAGCTCGTTGAGCAGGCTCACGTCCATGACCGTGCGGTAATAGCGCTGCATGAACTGCTCGACCGCGAGGGTGTAGGAGGCATCCTCGTAGCCGAAGGTCTTGGCAAGACGGATCTGATGATCGAACAGCAGCCGGTCCTCGCGCCGCCCGGTGATGATGTGCAGCCCGAAGCGCACGCGCCAAAGGAACGCCTGTGCCTGCTTCAGGCGGCGCAGCTCCGGTGCGGTGAGGAAGCCGCGCCGCGCGAGCCCCTCGAGCGAGTCCGCCCCGAAGCGCCGCTTGGCGACCCAGCCGATCGTCTGGATGTCGCGCAGGCCGCCCGGGCCGGTCTTGACGTTGGGCTCGAGGTTGTAGGCGGTGTCGTTCGCCTTCTGATGCCGCTCGGCCTGCTCGCGCAGCTTCGCCTCGAAGAACTCTCGCACCGGCCACAGATGCTCGGGCGAGAGACGCTCGCGCATCCGCCCGAGCAGCGCAGCGGCGCCTGCGATGTGGCGCGCCTCGAGCAGCGTGGTCATCACGCTCACGTCGTTGGCGCTCTCCTCGGCGCATTCCTCGACGGTTCGCACGCTGTGCCCGACCTCGAGACCGATGTCCCACAGGAAGGCGACGAAACGCTCGATCTTGGCGCGCTCGCGCTCCTCGGGTGCCGCGCCGACGAGCAACAGCAGGTCGATGTCCGAGCAGGGATGCAGCTCGTCGCGCCCGTAGCCTCCGACCGCGACCAGCGCCCAGGTGGCATCGTGCGCCGCGAGCTGCTCCTGCCACACCTGCCGCAGCACCGTGTCCACCAGCTGTGCTCGCGCGTGCACCAGGGACTCGACGGGCTCCTCCGCGAGGAAACGCTCCTTGAGCTCGATGTGCGCCTGGCGCAGCAGCTCGCGATAGGCCGGGCTCGAGCCCTGCTGCGCCACGAGCAGTGCCGGCAGCCGCGCAAGCAGCGGCCAGGCGCTCGCGGCCGGCTCGGCATCGGGCAAGGATTCATCGAGCATCAGGTCCGAGTCATCGGCGCTCGGTGCCACGGCGGCGTGCCTCAGGCGCGGCGGTCGGCCGCACCGAGCGTGAGCACTTCCACACCTTCGGGCGTCACGAGCACGGTGTGCTCCCACTGCGCCGAGAGCGAGTGATCCTTGGTGACCACGGTCCAGCCATCGGGCAGCAGCCGCACGTGGCGCTTGCCGGCATTGACCATGGGCTCGACGGTGAAGGTCATTCCCGGCTGCAGCTCGAGGCCGGTGCCGGGCTCTCCGTAGTGCAGCACCTGCGGGTCCTCGTGATAGATGCGCCCGATCCCGTGGCCGCAGTACTCGCGCACGACCGTGTAGCTCAGAGACTCGACGAAGCTCTGGATGGCGTAGCCGATGTCCCCGAGCCGCGCACCCGGTCGCACCGCCTTGATGCCGCGCCACATGGCCTCGAAGCAGGTCTCGGTCAGGCGCTGCGCCTGCACCGAGGGCTTACCCACGAAGTACATGCGGCTGGTGTCGCCGTGGAAGCCCTCGCGGATCACGGTGACATCGATGTTGATGATGTCGCCCGCCTTCAGGCGCTTGTCGTTGGGAATGCCGTGACAGACCACCTGATTGACCGAGGTGCAGATCGTCTTGGGGAAGCCTCGGTAATTGAGATTGGCCGGCGTGGACTGCTGGGTATTGACGATGTAGTCGTGACAGACCCGGTCGAGCTCCTCGGTGGTGACTCCGGGCACCACATGAGCGCCGATCATGTCGAGCACGTCGGCCGCGAGCCGTCCGGCCACGCGCATTTTCTGCTGCTCTTCCGGGGTCTTGATGGTGACCTGCATATTGCGTCTGGCAAAGCGCGTAAGACATTGTTCCGTCGACAGGTTCATGGTATAAAGCGCGGCCTTCGTTGGCAACGACGATTAACCCCACACGCGCATCACCACCACGGCGGTCCGGGTGTCCCTCGAGCCGATCTCGCGCAAGCGAGCTCGAGCTGAGGGATGACCGCCTGGGATGCGCGGAGGCCTAACCCGAACTGAGGAGCTCTCATGCCCGGCGTGTCCATGCGACAGATGCTGGAGGCGGGCGTCCATTTTGGACACCAGACCCGCTTCTGGAACCCGAAGATGGCCCCCTTCATCTTCGGCGAGCGTAACAGGATCCACATCATCGACCTCGAGAAGACCCAGCCCCTCTATGGGGAGGCAGCGGTCTTCGTCAAAGGCGTCGTGGCCGAGGGCGGCAAAGTCCTGTTCGTCGGTACCAAGCGCTCCGCACGCGAGGCCATCCAGAAGGAGGCCGAGCGCTCGGGGATGCCTTTCGTCAACCAGCGTTGGCTGGGGGGCATGCTCACCAATTTCAAGACCATACGCCAATCGATCAAGCGCCTGGGCGAGCTCACCGAGCTCTCCGCCAGCGGCGCGCTCGAGAAGCGCGGTAAGAAGGAGGCGACCCAGCTACGTCGCGAGATGGACAAGCTCGAGAAGAGCCTCGGCGGCATCAAGCACATGGAGAGCCTGCCCGATGCGCTCTTCGTGATCGACGTGGGTCACGAGCGCATCGCCCTTCACGAGGCGAAGAAGCTCGGCATCCCGGTAGTCGCCGTGGTCGACACCAACTGCTCGCCCGAGGGGATCGATTACGTCATCCCCGGCAACGACGACGCGATGCGCGCCATCCAGCTCTATACCGCCGGCATGGCCGATGCGGTGCTGGAGGGCAAGGCCTCCGTGCCGACCGTGGCGGTGGGCGAGGACGAGTTCGTCGAGCTCGATGAGTCCGGGCTGCCGCGCAAGAAGTCCGCGCGCGGCCGGCAGCGACCCCAGCCTGCCGTGCGCAAGAAGACGCCCGCGCGCCGCCGGCTGCCACCGGCCAAGGCGCCGGTCGAGGGGAGCGAGGATCTCGGCACCGAGTTCGACGATCTGGACGAGACCGAGGACGCACCGGCCGCGGCCGATGCGCAGGCGCTGCCCGCGCGGCGCCCCGTGAGCGCGGCGCGTGGCGCCCGCAAGCCTCGAGCTGCCGGCGAGGGCGGAGCCGACCCCGGCACCTCGGGCTGACCCGCTCCCTTTTCAGCGGGTGGGTGCGGCTGCCGGCCGGCGGCGCCGGCTCGGTGTAAGCGATCAATGCGGGTTGGCGGCCCGGGTCAGGATCGACCCCGGGGGCCGGCCTCTCAAGCAAGCAGGGAACATTGCGGATGAACATCACAGCAGATGCAGTCAAGCAGCTTCGCGAGCGCACCGGCGCGGGCATGATGGAGTGCAAGAAGGCGCTGGTGGAGACGCAGGGCAATCTCGACGCGGCCGCCGAGCTCATGCGCAAGCAGGGGCTTGCGAAAGCCGACAAGAAGGCAACGCGCGTCGCCGCCGAGGGCGTCGTCACGATCGAGAAATCTGCCGACGGCCACAGCGCAGCCATGGTCGAGGTCAACTGCGAGACGGATTTCGTGGCGCGCGAGCAGGATTTCCGTGCCTTCGCGCAGCAGGTGGCGCACAGCGCGCTCGCCTCCGGGGCGAGCTCGCTCGAGGCGCTGCTGGCGGTGCGGCTGCCGAGCGGGGAGAGCATCGATGAGCGCCGTCGAGCGCTGGTGGCGAAGATCGGCGAGAACATCGGCGTGCGCCGTGTCGCGGTGCTCACCGCCAAGGCGCATCTGGGCGCTTACGTGCATGGCTCGCACGGCCGTATCGGTGCCCTGGTTGCCGTCGAGGGAGGCGATGCCGCCCTCGCCCACGACCTCGCCATGCACGTGGCGGCGAGCAGCCCGCGCTACCTGAGCCCGGCCGAGGTGCCTGCCGAGGTGATCGCCAAGGAGCGTGAGATCCTCGCCGAGCAGGTGAAGGGCGAGAACAAGCCGCCCGAGATTCTCACCAAGATCGTCGAGGGCAAGCTGCGCAAGGTGCTCGGGGAGATCACGCTCACCGGGCAGCTGTTCGTCAAGGATCCGGATGTCTCGATCGAGAAGCTGCTGAAGGGCGCGCGCGCCTCCGTGATCGCCTTCGAGCGCTTCGAGGTGGGTGCCGGTATCGAGAAGAAGCAGGGAGATTTCGTCGCCGAGGTCATGGCCCAGGTGAAGGGCAGTACCGATGCGGGGCCAGGGCCCTCCGACGGTACGCGCAAGCACTGAGCCGCTCGGCCCGCTAAGCAAGACCCCGCTTCGCGCGGGGTTTTGTTTATGGGCGCACCGCTTGGGGATGGGGACACTATGACGACACCGGCTCGATACGCGCGCATCCTGGTGAAGCTCTCGGGCGAGGCGCTGCTCGGCGGCGGCGACTACGGTATCGACCCCGCAGTGCTCAAGCGTGTGGCGGGAGAGCTCCACGAGATCGCCAACATGGGTGTGCAGACCGCCGTCGTGATCGGCGGCGGCAACATCTTTCGGGGCGCGGGGCTCGCGCGGGCGGGCATGGACCGCGTCACCGCCGATCAGATGGGCATGCTGGCGACAGTGATGAATGCGCTCGCGATGCAGGACGGTCTCGAGAGCCTCGGCCTGCAATCGCGGGTGATGTCCGCGATCCGCATCAATCAGGTGTGCGAGGATTACATTCGCCGCCGCGCCATCCGTCACCTGGAGAAGGGCCGCGTGGTGATCTTCGCCGCCGGCACCGGCAACCCCTTCTTCACCACCGATACCGCCGCCGCGCTGCGCGCGATCGAGATCAACGCGGACGTGCTGCTCAAGGCCACCAAAGTGGACGGTGTCTACTCGGACGATCCGATGCGCAATCCGGCCGCAGTGCACTATCCGCGCCTCACCTTCGACAAGGTGCTCACCGACAAGCTCAACGTCATGGACGCCACCGCGGTGGTCATGTGTCGCGACAACCGCCTGCCGCTGCGCGTGTTCAATCTCAACAATTCGGGCGATCTCACCCGCATCGTTCGCGGCGAGGACGTAGGCACGATCGTCACTTTCGAGTAACGTCGCCGCTACGGTAAGGAGCTTCCTATGCTCGAGGACCTCAAGAAGGACGCCCAGGCGCGCATGGCAAAGTGCGTCCAGAGCTTTCAGGCCGACCTCAAGAAGCTGCGCACGGGGCGCGCGCATCCGAGCCTCATCGAGCACCTGAAGGTGGACTATTACGGCTCCGAGGTGCCGCTGCAGCAGGTGGCGAGCATCGGCGTGGAGGAGGGCCGCACGCTGGTGGTCTCCCCGTGGGAGAAGAACCTGGTGCAGGCCATCGAGAAGGCCATTCACAAGAGTGACCTCGGGCTCAACCCGAACACCGCGGGCACCGTCATCCGCATCTCCATGCCGCCGCTCACCGAAGAGCGGCGCCGCGACATCACCAAGGTGGTGCGCCACGACGCCGAGAACGCGCGCGTCGCCGTGCGCAACGTGCGTCGCGACGTGATGGCGGATATCAAAGAAATGCTCAAGGAGAAGCTGCTGTCCCAGGACGACGAGCGCCGCGGCGAGGCCGAGGTGCAGAAGCTCACCGACCGCTTCATCGCCGAGATCGATCAGAGCCTCGCCGCCAAGGAGAAGGAGATCATGCAGGTCTGAGGGCTCTCATTCAGCCTCACACCTGCAGCTCCCCTTTTCCGCCTTCGATGAGCATTCCCCAGCACATCGCGATCATCATGGACGGCAACGGGCGCTGGGCCGCCGCGCGCGGCCTGCCGCGGCATGCGGGTCACAAGGCCGGGCTGCAGGCGGTGCGCACCTGCATACAGGGCTGCACCGCACGCCGCATCCCGGTGCTCACGCTGTTCGCCTTCTCGAGCGAGAACTGGCGCCGTCCGCTCGAGGAAGTGGCGCAGCTCATGGGGCTGTTCGTCGAGGCGCTCGATCGGGAGATCGCCGAGCTGCACGGCAATGGCGTGCGGCTGCGCTTCATCGGCGAGCGCGCCAGCTTGAGCGTGCGGCTGCAGGCGCGCATCGCGGCCGCCGAGGCGCAGACTGCGGCCAATGAGCGCCTGCTGCTGCAGGTGGCGCTGAGCTACGGCGGGCGCTGGGACATCGTGCATGCGGTGCGCCGGCTCGCGGAGGCCTGCGCGGCCGGGGCGCGCCGCGCGCACGATCTCACCGAGGCCGATGTCGAGGCACAGCTCGCGCTTGCGGGACTTCCGGACCCGGACCTGTTCATCCGTACCGGCGGCGAGCAGCGCATCAGCAATTTTCTGCTGTGGAATCTTGCGTACACCGAGCTGTACTTCTCCGAGCAGCTGTGGCCGGATTTCGATGCGTCCTCGCTCGATGCCGCCCTCGATTTCTATGCCCAGCGCGAGCGGCGCTTCGGCCGCACGGCCGAGCAGGCCCGGAGCACGGCGGGTGCTTAGAACGCGCATCGTCACCGCCGCCGTGCTGATTGCGGTGCTCCTGCTGGTGGTGCTCGGGATGCCACCCATCGCCACCGTCGTGGCGCTCACGCTCGTGGTGATCGCCGGCGCCTGGGAGTGGTCGGCTTTTCTGCGCTCGGCGCGCAGCAGCGTGCGCATCGGCTACGTGGCCAGCCTGGCGGTGCTGCTGCCGATCGTGTGGCGGCTCACCGATGCGCCGCTCGGCCGCACGCTGGTGATCTCCGCCGCCGTGCTGTGGTGGGTGGGCGCACTGCTATGGGTCATTTTCGCGCCGCGGCGCGTTGCGCCCTGGTCTGCGGCGCTTGCGGGCTGGTTCGCCCTCGTGCCGTGCTGGGTCTCGCTCCTGAGACTGCGGCTCGACATGCCGCGCGGGGCGCAGTGGCTGCTGTTCGTGCTGGTGCTGGTATGGGTCGCCGATGTGGGTGCCTTCTTCGTCGGCCGCCGCTTTGGCAAGATGCGCCTCGCGCCCGAGGTATCGCCGGGCAAGACATGGGAAGGAGTACTGGGGGGTGCCGGAGTGAGCGCGCTCGTGGCCGTCGCAGGCAGCGGCTGGTTCGGCATCACGCCGTTCCTGTTCGTGCCGCTGTGTCTCGCGGCGGTCGGCTTCTCGGTGGTGGGAGATCTCACCGAGAGCCTGCTCAAGCGCTTCGCCGGCGTCAAGGACAGCGGTACGCTCTTCCCCGGGCACGGGGGCGTGATGGATCGCATCGACAGCGTCACGGGGGCGGCGCCCGTGCTGTTCTTCGGGCTGCTCGCCCTGGGAGTCGTCCCATGATCGGTGTTGCCGTGCTCGGATCGACCGGCTCGATCGGTATCAGTACGCTCGATGTCGTTGCGCGGCATCCCGAGCGCTTTCGCGTGGTGGCGCTCGCCGCCCAGCGCAGCGCCGCGCGCCTTGCCGAGCAGGTGATTCAATTCCGCCCCGAGTATGCCGCGCTCGCCGATGCCGGCGCCGCGCGCGAGCTCGAGTCGCGCCTCGCCGCTGCGCGCGTCGCCACACGCGTGCTCGCAGGTCCGGGTGCGCTCGAGGAGCTCGCGCAGCTCTCGCAGGTCGAGGTGGTGATGGCTGCGATCGTCGGTGCGGCTGGACTGCCTTCGACGCTCGCCGCGGCTCGCGCCGGCAAGCGCCTGCTGCTTGCCAACAAGGAGTCGCTGGTGATGGCAGGTCCGCTGCTGATGGCGCAGGTGCGCGCCTCCGGGGCGCTGCTGCTGCCCATCGACAGCGAGCACAACGCCATCTTTCAGTGCCTGCCCCACGGCATCCGCGCCGGGGATACACCGGCGGGCGTGCGCCGCATCCTGCTCACCGCCTCGGGTGGGCCATTCTTCGACTGGCCCCGCGAGCGCATCGCGGCGGCGACGCCGGCTCAGGCGTGCGCCCATCCGAACTGGGTGATGGGGCGCAAGATCTCCGTCGACTCGGCCACCCTCATGAACAAGGGTCTGGAGCTCATCGAGGCGTGCTTCCTGTTCGGCCTGCCGCCCGAGCGGGTCGACATCCTCGTGCACCGCCAGAGCATCGTTCACTCGCTCGTCGAGTACGTCGATGGCTCGGTGCTCGCGCAGCTCTCCTCGCCCGACATGCGCACCCCGATCGCGCACGCGCTCGGCTGGCCCGAGCGCCTCGCCGCGGGCGTCGAGTATCTCGATCTCATTCGCACGGCCCGGCTCGATTTCTGTGCGCCCGACACCGTACGCTTCCGCTGCCTCGCGCTGGCGCAGGCGGCCGCACGGGCGGGGGGCTTGCATCCGGTGGTGCTCAATGCTGCCAACGAAATCGCGGTCGGCGCGTTCCTGGAGGGTCGATTGAACTTTCCCGATATCGCAACGGTCATTGAACGAGTAATCACAACAGCCGCAGTGGGGGCAGTCCGCAATCTGGATGATGT
>DATJSR010000212.1:0-6505 GCA_035504015.1 Steroidobacteraceae bacterium | reverse complement strand
CTACCCGCTCGACAACGCGCCCTTCGTCAAGCAGTCGGTGAAGGAGGTCGTGAAGACGCTGAGCGAGGCGGTCGCGCTCGTGTTCCTGGTGATGCTGCTGTTTCTGCAGAACGTGCGGGCCACCCTCATTCCGACGATCGCCGTGCCCGTGGTGCTGCTCGGCACCTGCGCCGTGCTCGCCGCCTTCGGCTTCTCGATCAACAGTCTGACGATGTTCGGCATGGTGCTCGCCATCGGCCTGCTGGTCGATGATGCGATCGTCGTCGTCGAGAACGTCGAGCGGGTGATGGAGGAGGAGCACCTCTCGCCGAAGGAGGCGACGCGGCGCTCGATGGACCAGATCACCGGCGCACTGGTGGCGATCGCGCTCGTGCTCTCCGCCGTGTTCGTGCCGATGGCGTTCTTCAGCGGCTCGACCGGCGTCATCTACCGGCAGTTCTCGATCACGATCGTCTCCTCGATGCTGCTGTCGGTGATGGTGGCGCTGGTGTTCACGCCCGCGCTCTGCGCGACGCTGCTCCGGCGCATCGACCATCACGCCAAGCGCAAAGGCTTCTTCGGCGCCTTCAACCGCCTCTTCGAGAGCGCCCAGCTGCACTATGGACGCAGCGTGGTGGCGCTGGCGCGCCGTCCGGGGCGTGCGCTCGCGGCGCTCGCGGTCGTCGTCGTGGTGCTCGCGCTCGGCTACCGGCACCTGCCCAGCGGATTCCTGCCCGATGAGGACCAGGGCAACATGTACGTGCAGATCGTCGCGCCCCCCGGCGCCACCGCCTCTCACGTGGTGCAGGAGCTCGATGCCGTCACCGATTATCTGCTCAAGGACGAGGGCCAGGCGGTCGAGGGCGTGCTCGAGGTCCGCGGCTTCAGCTTCGGTGGCCATGGCCAGAATGCGGGCCTGTGCTTCATCCGCCTGAAGCCCTGGGACGAGCGGCCCGGGCGGCGCAACCGGGTGCAGCAGATCGCCGCCCGGCTGACGCGTCACTTCGCGGGCTCTCCCGATGCGATGGTATTCGGCTTTGCGCCGCCCGCGGCGCTCGAGCTCGGTAACGCGAGCGGCTTCGATCTCGAGCTCAAGGACGTGGGCGGCATCGGCCACGACAAGCTGATGCAGGCGCGCAAACAATTGGTGAGCCTTGCGGAACAGGATCGCGAGCTCTCGGGCGTGCGCCCGAACGGTCTCGACGATGAGCCGCAGTACCGGATCGCGATCGATCGCGAGAAGGCGAAT
The DNA here is from genome assembly GCA_035504015.1 of Steroidobacteraceae bacterium. GTDB lineage: Bacteria > Pseudomonadota > Gammaproteobacteria > Steroidobacterales > Steroidobacteraceae > JASHUC01. The sequence continues at coordinate 5,277 of DATJSR010000212.1, read as the reverse complement.
GCGCTCGGACTCACCATTGCGGACATCAACGACACCATCTCCACCGCCTGGGGCTCCACCTACGTCAACGATTTCATGGACCGCGGCCGCATCAAGCGGGTGTACATCCAGGGGGATGCGCCCGCGCGCATGCTGCCGCAGGACCTCGACAGCTGGTACGTGCGCAACGGCGCCGGGCAGATGGTGCCGTTCTCGGCCTTCGCGCACGGTGTCTGGACCTATGGCTCCCCCAAGCTCGAGCGCTACGACGGCGTGCCATCGCTCGAGATTCTCGGCTCGCCCGCGCCCGGTCAGAGCACCGGCACGGCGATGGCCGAGATGGAGCGGCTGATCGCCAAGCTGCCGCAGGGCGTGGGCTATGAGTGGACCGGACTGTCCTATGAAGAGAAGCTCGCGGGCTCGAAGGCCGAGCTGCTCTATGGCATCTCCCTCGCGGTGGTGTTCCTGTGCCTCGCGGCGCTCTACGAAAGCTGGTCGATTCCCGTCGCCGTGATGCTCGTGGTGCCGCTCGGTGTGGTGGGCGCGGTGATCGCGGCCGCGTTCCGCGGTCTCGACAACGACGTGTACTTCCAGGTGGGCGTGCTCACCACCATCGGCCTCGCCGCGAAGAACGCGATCCTCATCGTCGAGTTCGCCATCGAGAACCACCAGCAGGGACGCAGCCTGGTGGAGGCGGCCACCGATGCCGCGCGGCAGCGCCTGCGGCCCATTCTCATGACCTCCTTCGCATTCGTGCTCGGGGTGACGCCGCTCGCGCTCGCCTCGGGTGCGGGCTCGGGCGGTCAGAACGCGATCGGTACCGGGGTGGCGGGTGGCATGCTCAGCGCCACCGTGCTCGCGATCTTCCTGGTGCCCGCATTCTTCGTCGCCGTGCTGCGCGTGGTCGAGCGGCGTCGCCACACCGCCACCGATCCCGCGCTGCTCGGCCAGGCACAGCGCGCAGGCAGCGATTGATGCGCGCGCGTCGAGGGTTCGCCGTTGCGCTGACCCTGCTGCTGGCAGCATGCACGCTGGCGCCGCATTACACGCGCCCCGTGCTGCCCGTCGCGGACACATGGCCCGCCGATGCGCAAAGCGGCAGCGCTCCGCAGTCCGCCGCCGCGGATGAGCCTGCCGTGCGAGCGCGCCCCGCAGTGCCGGGCGCCGAGATCGGCTGGAGCGATTTCTTCTCCGACCCGCGTCTTCGGCGGCTGATCGAGATCGCGCTGCGTAACAACCGCAACCTGCGCGTGGCCATGCTCAACGTCGGCGCCTCGCAGGCGCAGTTTCGCGTGCAGCGCGCGAACCTGTTCCCCTTCATCGGGGCGAGCGGCGCCGCGGTGGTGGAGAAGCTGCCCGGCAACGGGGCCATTCAGATCGCAGGCAGCGGCTCCTCGGCAAGCGCCGTGCAGCCCGAGGGCGCGCCCGGCAGCACCTTCCGCTACTACAGCGCCGGTATCGGCATCACCAGCTACGAGCTCGACCTCTTCGGTCGGCTGCGCAGTCTCAGCACGCAGGCTTTCGAGCAGTACCTCGCGAGCGCCGAATCGCGCCGCAGTGCGCAGTTGAGCCTCGTGGGTGAGGTGGCCGCCGACTACTTCGCCGTGCTCGCGGACGAGGCACTGCTCAAGATCACCGACGAGACGCTGGTGAGCCAGACACAGTCCTACGATCTCACCAAGGCGATGTTCGATCGCGACACCACCACCTTGCTCAGCCTCAAGCAGGCGGAGTCGGCCGTGGATGCGGCGCGCGCCAACCTGTCGCTGTATCAGCGCCAGCTCGCGCAGGACTCGCACGCGCTCGTGCTGGTGCTCGGTCAAGCACCGCCCCCCGATCTGCCGGCGGGCACGGACATCGACAGCCAGAACCTGCTCGCGGACCTGCCGGCGGGGCTTCCCTCGGACCTGATCGTGCGGCGGCCCGACATCCTCGCCGCCGAGCACACCCTGCGCGCCGCCAACGCGAACATCGGCGCGGCACGCGCGGCGTTCTTTCCGCGCATCGAGCTCACGGGCTCGGACGGCGTCGCGAGCACGCGCCTCTCCAGCCTCTTCGGCAAGGGCACGGGTACCTGGAGCTTCGCGCCGACGATCACGCTGCCGATCTTCGCCGGCGGCCAGAACCGCGCGAACCTCGACCTGGCAGGGATCGAGAAGCGCATCGAGATCGCCCAATACGAGCTCTCGATCCAGACGGCCTTTCGCGAGGTGGCCGACGCACTCGCCGCCCGCAGCACCTACCGCGAGCAGCGGCTCGCCCAGGAAGCGCTCGTCGCTGCGAACGCCGACGCCTACCGGCTCGCGCAGATGCGCTTTCAGGCGGGCGTCGACAGCTACCTCGCCACGCTCGATGCGGAGCGCTCTCTCTACGCCGCCCGCCAGGGGCTGGTGACACTCAAGCAGGCCGAGCTCACGAACCTGGTGACGTTGTACAAGGCGCTCGGCGGGGGCTGGAGCGAGCACACGGCGCGGGCACCGTGAGCGCGCGCTCCGAGGTCGATTTCATCGTCGTGGGCGGGGGCTCCGCCGGGTGCGTGCTCGCGGCGCGCCTGAGTGAGGCTCCCGACCGGCGCGTGCTACTGCTCGAGGCGGGCGGCATGGACCGGCACTACCTGCTGCGCATGCCGCTCGGCTTTCTGCGCGCGATGCTGCGGCCACGGTTCTCCTGGGGCTACTGGAGCGAGCCCGAGCGAGAGCTCGATGGCCGCAAGGTGCCTCTGCCGCGCGGACGGGTGCTCGGCGGCTCGGGCTCGATCAACGGCATGTTCTACATGCGCGGTCATTCGCGCGACTTCGACGGCTGGGCCGCGCGCGGTTGCGCGGGCTGGGGTTACGCCGACGTGCTGCCGTACTTCAAGCGCATGGAGACGAGCTGGCGCGGCGCCGGCAAGTACCACGGGGATCGGGGTCCTCTGCACGTGCGCCCGATCGACACGACGCGCCTGCTGCACGAGCCGCTCATGCAGACGGCGGTGCCCGCCGGCTTCAACACCACGGAAGACATTCACGGGGATGTCGAGGAAGGCTTCGCGCGCGGCGAGGTCAACATCGATCCGCGCGGGCGTCGGGCGAGCACCTCCTGGGCGTATCTGCACCCCAACATGCGCCGTCCGAATCTGGCCGTGACGCTCGAAGCGCAGGTCACGCGGCTGCTCCTCGAGAAGGGGCGCGCGGTGGGCGTGGAGTACAGCCATGCCGGGCAGCTGCGGCAGGTGCGCGCCGCACGCGAGGTGGTGCTCGCCGGGGGTGCCTACAACTCGCCGCAGCTGCTGATGCTCTCGGGCATCGGGCCCGCCGAGGATCTGCGCCGGCTCGGCATCGAGCCGCGGCTCGACCTCGCAGGCGTCGGGCGCAATCTCTCCGAGCATCCGCACATCCCGGTCGAGTTCGAGGCGTGCGTGCCCGTCACCTTCCTCAACGAGCTGCGCTTCGACCGCGCGGCGCTCTCGGTCATGCAATGGGCGCTCTTCGGGCGCGGTGCGTTTGCCACCCAGATCAACAGCTGCAACGTCGTCATCCGCACCCGTCCCGATCTGACGCAGCCCGACGTGCAGCTGATGTGCAATCCGGTGCGCATGGATGCACGGGTGTGGGCGCCGCTGGTCACGCCGCGTCAGTCTCACCGCATCACCGCGGACGTGGTGGTGCTGCATCAGCACAGCCGCGGTTGGGTGACGCTGCGCTCGGCGAATCCGCTCGAGCCGCCGCGCGTGCACCTGAATCTGTACAGCGACCCGGCGGATCTTGCGACCGCGCGCCGCGGCATCGAGACCGCCCGCCACATCTATGCCACTCCGCCGCAGTCGAAGCTCGTTGGCCAGGAGATCCGGCCGGGGGCCGCGCTGCGCAGCGAGGCACAGCTCGATGCGTACATCCGCGCCACCTCCGGAGTGACGCAGCATCCCGTCGGCACCTGCAGCATGGGCGTGGGGGCGGATGCCGTGGTCGATCCACAGCTGCGGGTGCGCGGCATCGAGGGTCTGCGCGTCGCCGATGCCTCGGTCATGCCCACCGTGCCAGGCGGCAACACCAACGCGGCGGTGGTGATGATTGCCGAGCGCGCCTCCGATCTGCTCCTCGGCCGAGCGCCCCTGCCCGCCGAGCACGTCCGCTGAAGGTGGCGCCGCAGCTTCCGCTGCGGTCGCTTTGTAGGACGAGGACGACTCGAGAATACGGCCTTGCCGGTAGGCCGGCGCCGCGAGCTCGACTACGCTCGATGGCGTGTTCAATTTGAATTGAGGGGCATGCGATGAATCAGGACAACCGCAACGATCAGAATCGCCCGGGCCAGTCGGGCCAGCAGCAAGGGACCAACATGCCGGGCAATCGCCAACAGGGCCAGGACCAGGCCGGCAGCAAGCAGCAGGGTGGCGGCACGCAGGGCGGCCAGCAGCACGGCGGTGGCACCCCGGGCTCGCGTCAGCACGAGCAGCAGGGCGATCGCTCCCGCGAGCACTCCGGACACGAGCAGGGCGGCGACCGCAGCAGCTCGGGCGCAGGTGGCTCGGGTGCCGGCAGCTCGAGTGGCAACCGGCCCGGACAGGAGAAGCGTTAGTCTCGGGCGATTGATGCACTCAGAGCCGGGATGGACGTGTGGCCAGCCCGGCTCCCTCCCTCGCGCTGCGGGGTCGCGACCGCGAAGCACTGATGCCGCGCGGAATGCCGCAGCCGAGCTTCGGACTAGAATGGCGGGATGGTGCGACTACTCCTCATCCGCCATGCGCCGGCGTTCGACCGCGACCGGCAGCGCTGGCCCGATGATCGGCAACGTCCGCTGACGCCCGAAGGCATCGCCAAATTCCGCAAGGCCGCCGCGGGGCTCGGGCGGCTGGTGGAGTCGGTGGATCGCTTGCTGACGAGTCCGTTGGTGCGCACGCGCGAGACGGCGGCGCTGCTCTCGCGCCTGGCGGGCTGGCCCGAGGCGCTCGAGGCCCCGGAGCTCGCGCCCGAGCGCACGACCGCTCAGGTGCTGAAGCTGGTGCGCGAGCAGCGGGGCGAAACGATCGCGCTCGTGGGGCATGAGCCCAACCTGGCCGAGCTGCTCGCCGTCAGTGTGATCGGTGCAGGGGCGAGCCTCGGTTGCGAGCTCAAGAAGGGCGGGACGGCCTGTCTCAGCTTCGCCGCCGACGCACGGCCCGGGCAGGCACGGCTCGAGTGGCTGCTGACGCCGAAGGTGTTGCGGGCGCTCGCAGGAGACGCGCGTTGAGGTCGTAGGCGTCTGCGCCGGTGATCTCCACGCGGGCGAGACTGCCGGGCTCGAGTCCGGCAGCGTCGCTCACATGAATGACGCCATCGA
>DATJSR010000211.1:0-3650 GCA_035504015.1 Steroidobacteraceae bacterium | reverse complement strand
ATGGTGTTGGCGTACTTCACCTGCTCCGCGGAGAGGTTGCCGGCCTTGTTGTCGGCAAGGATCTTCGCCAGGATGAGCGTCGAGTTGAGCGGCGTGCGCAGCTCGTGACTCATGTTGGCGAGGAACTCGCTCTTGTATTGGTTGCTGCGCTCGAGCTCGTCCGCCTTGTGCGTGAGCGCGTCCCGTGCGTTGGTGAGCGCATCGCGCTGATCCTCGAGAGCCTGGGTCTGCTCCTCGAGCTGCGTGTTGCTCTGCTCGAGCTCGGCGTGCTGGACCTCCAGGCGCTGCTGCGATTCGCGCAGCGCGCGGCTCTGCACCTCGAGCTCCTCGTTGGTGACGCGCAGCTCCTCCTGCTGCTGACGCAGCTCCTCGGCCTGACGCTGCGTCTCATCGAGCAGCTCCTCCAGACGGCTGCGATCGCGCGCGCGACGCACGGCGCCACCGAGCGTCTCGCCCACGCGCGCGAGGAACTCGAGGTCCTGAGGCTCGACGGCGCGCAGGAAGCCGAGCTCGAGCACTGCGAGCACCTCCCCCTCGACGCTCGCGGGGGTGATGACGAGCTCACGAGGTGCGCCGGCGCCGAGCGCCGAGGAGATCGGCCAGTAGTTCTTCGGCAGATCGCGCACCAGCGTCGGGCGGCCGAGCCGCGCCGCCTCCCCGAGCAGCCCCTCCCCGGGGGAGACCACCTCCGCCGCCGCCTCGGCGGGCAGCGCGTAGCCGGCGAAGCGGCGGAAGAGCCCGCCGCGCTCGGCGACGTAGGCGGCACCGACGTGCGCCTCGAGATAGGCCGCGAGATAGCGCAGCATCTCATCGCCGAGGCTCTCCAGGCGCTGCTCGCCGTGAAGGTGCAGGCCGAACTGTGCGAGCCCGGCGCGCACCCAGGCCTGGCGCTGACGTGCGCGGTAGTCGCGCGAGGTGGTGAGCGCTGCGGCCGCGATCAGCAACAGCAGCACTGCCGAGCCCGAGAGCGAGATCACGTAGGAGGTGCGGGTCGCGCGCTGCCAGGTATCCTGGCGCGCCCCCAGGATCGCCCGCTCCTGGGCAATGAGGTTCCCGGTGATCGAGCGGACCTGATCCATGAGCAGCTTGCCGCGATCGGTTTGCACCAGCGCCAGCGCCCCCGCGGCATCCCCGGCGCGACGCAGGGCGATGGTGCGCGCGAGCTCATCGAGCTTGGCACCCACGCTGCGGCGCAGATCCTCCACCGTGAGCTGCTGGCGCGGATCGTTGCGCGTGAGGAAGTGCAGCTGGTCGATCTGGGCCGGGAGGCTGCTCACATTCTGCAGATAGGGCTGCAGGTAGGCCGCATCCCCGGTGAGCAGGAAACCCCGCTGACCGGTCTCTGCGTCCTTCATGCCTGAGAGCACCGTCTCGGCCTGATCGATCACCTCGAGCGTATGGGTCATCTGCTGCGCCGTGAGCGCCTCGAACTGCAGGGATCGGTACCGAAAGACCGCGATCACCAGCACGGCGAGCAGCGCGAGGGCAAACCCGGCAAACGGCGCGGGCGGCAGAGGCAGCAGTGAGCGGCGCGGCACGGAAGGTAGCGCAGAGTCGCGGAAGTCACTCATCCTTAAGTCGTCAGCCTCGGCCGCGGGTGGGCCGGTACGGCCCAGGTAGGCCGGCATTTTACCGATTCTGCGAAAACGGAACCTATGGGGTTGCCGAGCCGTTGCCAGGCTGGGTCGGAAGCGCGTGGCGAAGCCACGCGATACCTGCCAAGCCGGCGGGCGCGCCTCGGGCCGTCCGCCCCTTCAGTCACCCGCCATTCACGCCAGGAGGCCCCCATGGCTCGAAAGAACACCGCCGTTTTCGGCATCTATCGCGACGCGGCCCAGGCAGAAGCGACCGTCGACACGCTGCTGCGCGCAGGCTTCTCGAGCAGCGACATCTCGGTGCTGCTGCCCGACAGTCGCGGCACCCGCGATTTCGCGCTTCACAAGGACACCAAGGCCCCCGAGGGCGCAACCACGGGCGTCACGGCCGGCGGCATCATCGGTGGTGCGCTCGGGGTACTCGCCGGCATCGGCACGCTTGCGATACCGGGGATCGGCCCGCTGATTGCCGCAGGACCCATCGTCGCAGGACTTGCCGGGCTCGGCGTCGGCGGTGCGGTCGGAGGAATCGTCGGGGCCTTGGTCGGGATGGGCATTCCCGAGTTCGAGGCGCGCCGCTACGAGGGTCGCGTCAAGGACGGGGGCGTGTTGCTCTCCGTGCACTGTGAGACCGCCGGGGAGGTACAGCGTGCCAAGGAAGTACTGACGGAGACGGGCGCGGAGGACATCGCCGCGGCGACCGAGACGCGTGGCACGGACCCGGCGGCTGCCCCGCCCGCCGAGCGCCCCACCAGCGCGCAGCCCCACGTTCACTGAGCATGAGAGGCGATCCTGGGCTCGGCCGCTACATGGCTACCCGTACGCCGTTTGCTTTTGCTCCCGCATGGAGGTAATTCACATGATCCGCACGGAACGCCTGGCCGCACCATTGCGGCGCGCTGGCGTCGCTGCGCTCGCTGCAGCGGCCATCGCGCCCTTTGCGCTGGCGCAGACCAATGTCAGGATGGAGACGCAGCCGCCCCAGGGCGCCACCGAGTTCACCCTGGGTCAGCAGGGGGACGTGGAGCAGCTCAACTACGCTCGGCCGCAGCGGCTGCGCATCTGCAACCGTAGCGGCGACAGTGCTGCCACGCCGGTCCCGGTGGCCTACCCCCTCGACAATCCCGAGCCTCTGTCGGAGCGCCCGATCCCGATCGGTGGGCCGACCGCGGTGGCGCTGCTCGTGACCTATGACGGCCAGCGCACGGCAGTCGAGCCCGGACACTGTGTGCGCGTGCGGGCCGAGCACCTGCAGATCCGCGCACGCCAGAATCTGCCGGCCCATAACACGCTCACGGGGTGGATCGAGACCCTCGATGTGAATACGCAAGCCGCGCGCGCGACGGCCGAGGGCACCGGCGATGTCGCCGATGAGCGCGCCACGCTCGCGCAGCTGCGGCACGAGCTCGCGCAGGATGATCGCGAGATGCGTGCGGCGACCGCCGAGCTCCAACAGGCGCGGCGCGAGCTCGATGATGCCGCACACCAGATGCGCGCGTCGCAGGCGTCCAACGCCGCCCCTGCACCGCTGCATCAGGCGAACAGCGGTAGCGGTACTGGCAACGGTACTGGCGAGCAGCGCTAAGCGCTCGCGCGTGCCTGCGGGCCCTTGCGAAGTGCGCCGCCGCGGGGCGCACGCATCTGGGGAGCGGCAGCGGCACTGGGGGACGGCATTTCGGGGCAGGCGGACGGCGGGCCAAGGCGGGGCCTGACGCCCGCGGCGGTTGGACGGTAGAATGCCGGCCCACCGTGGCCCCCTCCTCCCTCAATCCTCTCGATCTCTACGATGTCACCGGTGCCCTCGCTGAAGAGGAGCGCCTGGTACAGCAGTCCGTCGGCCGCTACGTCGATGAGCGGGTGCTGCCGATCATTCAGGAATGCTTCGAGCAGCAGCGCTTCCCGCGCGAGCTCGTCGGCGAGCTCGCCTCGCTCGGCCTGCTCGGCGCCTCCTTGGAAGGCTACGGATGCGCGGGCCTGAGCCCGATCAGCTACGGGCTCATCTGCCAGGAGCTCGAGCGCGGGGACTCCGGCATCCGCAGCTTCGTCTCCGTGCAG
>DATJSR010000210.1:0-8294 GCA_035504015.1 Steroidobacteraceae bacterium | reverse complement strand
GCGCTGCTGTCGCTGACACTGCCCATCGTGACCGCAGTGATGGCGCACGTGCTGCTCAAGGAGCGCATGAGCCTCGTGCGCTGGGCGAGCTTTGCGCTGGCGATCGCCGGTGTACTGCAATGCTCGGGAGTCGATTGGAGCGAGTTGCGCTTTGCGCGCGGCGACGTTGTTTCGGGCAATCTGCTCATCATGGTGGGAGTCGCCGGCAGTGCCTTCTATAATGTCTTCGGCAAGAAGCTGCTCGAGCGCTATACGCCCCTCGAGGTTCTGCTGTACAGCTATTACGCGGTCCTGGCGTGCCTGGTGCCGCTCGCCATCGCGAGCGAGCCGCAGCTGATGCACAACCTCGGGCATTTCAGCGCGCGCGTATGGCTCGGTCTCGGACTGCTCGCCGCCCTGCAGTACTTCGGCTCGATGGTTTTGTTCCTGGGGGTTCTCAAGCGCATGGATGCGCTGCAGGCAGGACTTTCCAATTATCTGATTCCGGTATTTGGGCTGTTGATCGCCGCGTTGACCCTGGGAGAGCGGGTCACCCCACGCATGGCAATCGGTGGTACGGCAGTGCTCGCGAGCACGCTGCTGATCACCGTGTACGAGGAGCACACGCTGCGCAGGCGGCGGAGCGTGCTCGCCGCGGGAGCGGCGGATAACCGATGAACTCTGGGCTGCAAGGCAGGCACGTCCTGGTCACGGGCGCCGCCCGTGGAATCGGTCTGGCGATTGCACAGGCGTTCGCGCACGAGCAGGCACATCTCACGCTGCTCGATTGCCATGCGGAGAACCTCCTCCGGACAGTGGAAAGCTTGCGCCGGACGGGCGTGCCCGTGGAGGGCCGCGAGGTCGATGTCAGCGACCCGGAGGCGGTGCGTGTCGCGGTGCTCGAGGCCGAGGCGCGTGCGCCCATCGAGGTACTCGTGAACGATGCCGGGATCGCCTTCGAGACGGCGTTCCTCGACATCGAGCTCGAGGAATGGCGCCGGGTACTCGAGGTCAATCTCACCGGCATGTTTCTGGTGTCGCAGGCGGTGGCGCGACACATGGCGGCGCGGCGCCGCGGTGTCATCCTCAACATGGCGAGCAAGAACGGCATCGACGGGGAGGCCGGCTACGCGCACTACAACGCCAGCAAGGCGGGCGTGATCCTGCTAACCCAAACCATGGCGCTCGAGCTGGGCCATCTCGGCGTGCGCATCAATGCGGTTGCGCCCGGCTATCTGCAGACCCCGATGTCCGAGGCCATCGACAGTGCGGCATTCGTCGCGGACTTCATCGAGCGCTACATACCGCTCGGGCGCAGCGGTCGGGTCGGCGATGTGGCACCGCTGTTCGTCTTTCTCGCGAGCGATGCAGCGAGCTTCATCAGCGGCCAGACATTCGTGCTCGATGGAGGTCAGCTCGCCGGGCAGAAGCCCTCCCGGGAGCTCCTCGAGCGGCTGTATCCGCCGGCGCGCGGGCGCTGATCGGCGAGCCGCGCGGCCCCCAGCCCTCCCGCTGGAGCCGACGCTTGAGGGGCGCTGGTGAGTGCGCGCACACCCACCCACGGAACCAGCAGCGTGGCAGAGACTTAATGCTGGAGTCCGTTATCGATTCATCAAGGAGCGATGTATGACGACAGCGACGGGGCACACCTCCGCGATTCGCGCCAAGAAGGTGATCGGCACCAACGTCACTAACCCTTCCGGGGAGAAAATCGGACAGGTAGAGGACGTGATGCTCGACAAGCAGTCCAACCACATTCTGTTCGCAGTGGTTGGCTTCGGTGGCTTCCTCGGCATGGGGGAGAAGTATCACCCGCTGCCATGGTCGACACTCGACTACGACGAGTCGCGCAACGCCTACGTGGTCTCCTACACCAAGGAGCAGCTGCGCGCGGCGCCTGCCGGCTCGATCGATGAGCTGACGCAGAACGACGGCGGCGACTTCCGCGAGCGCGTGTACGACTACTACAAGGCGCCGCGCTACTGGGAGACCCCAACCCACTGAGCGGCATCTGGACGCGGAGTCTGAGCGCAGGCTCCGCGTTCAGTCGAGCGCTCGCAACGCCTGCTCGAGATCGGCGATGAGATCGCTCACGGCCTCGATGCCGGTGGAGTAGCGCACCAGGCCCTCGGGGATGCCGGCGGCCGCACGCTCCTCGGCACTGCACTCGACGTGACTGGTGAGGAGCGGGGGACCGACCACCGTCTCGACGCAGCCGAGATTGGCCGCACGGTGCGCGAAGCGCAGCCGTGGCAGAATCACCTTGATGGCCTCGAGGCCGCCGCGCACGCTGAAGCTCAGCATGCCGCCGAAGCCGCGCATCTGCGACCTGGCGATGGCGTGCTGCGGATGACGCTCGAGACCGGGATAGTTGACCTGCTCGATGTGCGGATGCCTCTCGAGCCAGTGCGCGATGCTGAGAGCGCTCGCGTTTTGGCGCTCGATGCGCAATGCCAGCGTCTTCATGCCGCGCAGCAGATGGTAGGCATCCATCGGTGAGAGCGCGGCGCCATTGATTTCGCGGAAATGAAACAGCCGCTTGATGAGCGCCGAGCTGCCGCAGGCAGCGCCCCCGAGCGCATCGGCGTGCCCACCCAGATACTTGGTGGCGCTGTGCAGGACGATATCGGCGCCGAGCTGCAGGGGCTGCTGGTTGATGGGTGTGGCGAAGGTGTTGTCGACGGCAACGAGGGCACCGCAGGCATGCGCGGCGCGTGCGAGGCGTGCGATGTCGATCACCTTGGCCGTCGGATTGGTGGGTGTCTCCAGATAGAGCAGGCGGCAGCCGCGCGCGATCTCGGTCTCGATCTGCGCAGCATTCGCCGTCTCGCACAGCTGCACCTGGATGCCGAAGGCCGGCAGGAACTCCATGAAGAGCTTGTGGGTGCCGCCATAGCTGTCCTTGATGGAGACGACCCGATCGCCGGGGCGCAGCAGTGCGAAGAGGGTGGCGCTGATGGCGGCCATGCCCGAGGAGAAGCTGGTTGCCGCCTCGGCAGCTTCGAGATCGCGGATCTTGTCCTCGAAGGCTCGTACGGTCGGATTGCTGTTGCGCGAATAGATGTGTCCGGGGGCTCGCCCGAGGGCGACCGCCTCCCACGTATCGAGGTCCTCGTAGCCGAAGGAGACACTGTGCACGACGGGGACCTGCGTCGCGTGCTCGTAGGACGGACCGGTTTCGCCGCCCCAGACGGCGAGTGTGGCGGGCTGCGCTTTCAGTGGGCTCATCGTCGGATCTCCGGTTGTGTGCGGACGCCTCGTCAGTTGCGGTGCGCGCTCAGCCTCGCGGCACGATGGCCACGACGCGGGCCGGAAAGCCGCTGCCGTGCTCGGGCTTGGGGAAGGTGACGATCACCAGGGCGCCCGCCTCGGGGACGCGGTCGAGATTGGCGAGCAGCTCGATCTGGAAATGATTGGTGCCGAGCACGTAGCTCTCGAGCGAGAAGTCGTCGTGCGTTACCGCGAGCCCTGGGTCGGTGTCGGTGGTCTCGTGACCCGAGGCGGTGATGTGACGCTGCTCGTAGAGGTACTGCAGCACCGGCTTGCTCCATCCCGGGTAATGCAGCACACCCTTGGCGTCCGCATTGAGCATGGCGGCGTTGTTCGGCCAACGCTTCGACCAGTCGGTGCGCAGCGCGACGAAGGCGCCCTCGGGGATGCGGCCGTGGCGGGCTTCCCAGGCCTTCACATCGGCGAGGCTGACCACGTAGTCCGGGTCGCGCGCCGCCTGGACATGAATGTCGAGCACCACGAGTCGCAGCAGGAATTCCCGCGGATCGATCTGATCGACGGTGCGCAATCCGTCGTGAAAGTGTGCCGGCGGATCGACGTGTGTGCCCCACTGTCCCGGATGGCAGAACTCCTCGACGTGGAAGCCGTCCTTCGGGATCGTGAAGAGAGTGGTCACCTTCTCGGGCGCAAAACCTTTGAAGTGCGGCGTGTTGGGTCCGAAGGCATGGGTCAGATCGACGAACTCCGCGGCGTGCAAAGTCTCGTATGCCCGCTCGAGGCTCGCCGGTGTCGCCGCTGTCGCCGGCGTCGCAGAGACGGGCGAGGCGCTCGCGCCGAGGCTGCAGAGGAGCACGGCCAGTGCCGGGCAGATGAAAGACCATCTCGCACTGATGAAAGAGAATCTTGCGCAAATCCGCGGTGTCATGGAAGTTCTCGCGCTGGATGACCATCGACAGGCTATTGCAGCGCCTCTCCCGAGGCAATGAAAACTCCGCGTGTGCGCGCCTGGGATGCTACGCTTGGCCCATGCGCGCGAGCCCTTCCTGATGGAACGCGAGCCGATCGTCTTCGTCGGAACCAGCGACCTCTCGGGTCACTTTCGTGGCAAGAGCTTTCCGGCCACAGAGCTGCCGGCGCGGTTGCAGCGCGGGGTTGGGTTGGCCCCCACCAACCTGTTTCTTTCCGCCTTCGGTCCCATCCAGGTCACCCCCTTTGGCACGCCGGGTGAGGTGCTGCTCATTCCCGATGCCGCGACGCGTGTCTACGTGCCCTTCCCCGAAGGGGCACCGGAGTACTTCTTCATCGGTGACCTGCTGACGCTCGAGCGCGAGCCCTGGAGCTTCTGTCCGCGGCAGGTGCTGCGCCGCTCGCTCGAGCGGCTCGCCCGCGAGAGCGGGCTCACGCTGCTCGCGAGCTTCGAACACGAGTTCCTGTACAGCGGCGTCGCCGAGCGGCCACACGCGCCTTATTCGCTGAGCGCCTTACGCCGCGTCGGCACCTTCGGCGAGGAGCTGCTCGCGGTCATGCGACAGGCGGGGGTAGTGCCGGATTCCTTCCTCGCCGAGTACGGTCCGTGCCAGTACGAGGTGACACAAGCGCCCGCGCGTGGCGTGCGCGCCGCGGACGAGGCGCTCATGGTGCGCGAGCTCGCACAGGCGGTGGCGTTCAGGCGCGGGCAGCGAGTGAGCTTCGCTCCCATCCGCGACCCGGAGGGCACCGGCAGCGGCGCGCACATCCACTTCAGCCTGCTCGATGAGCGGGAGCAACCGATTCTCTTCGATCCGGAGTGCCCGTGGCAGCTCTCCGCGCGTGGCGCGCAGTTCGTGGCGGGCGTGCTGCATCACCTGCCGAGCCTGTGCGCGATCGGTTGCCCGGGTGTCGCCTCCTACTACCGTCTGCGGCCGAACCGCTGGGCACCGGTGCGCGCGGACATCGGCGTGCTCGACCGCGGCACGGCGGTGCGCATCTGCGCGCCCGCTCGTGGGGAGGCTGCGCAGCAGGCGCGACAGTTCAACGTGGAATTTCGCGTCGCCGATTGCACTGCCAATCCTTACCTGGTGCTCGCGATGCTGGTGCAAGCCGGCTTGGACGGGCTGCGTCAGAGGCGCGCGATCGGTCCCCCCGCCGCGGCGCCCGCGCTGCCCACGACGCTCGCTGAGGCGCTGCGGCTGCTCGAGAGCAGCACCTGCATCGCCGAATGGCTCGGCCCGGAGCTGCTGCAGGGCTACCTCCTCTTCAAGCGCGCCGAGCTCGAGAGCCTGCAGCATTTGGATGAGGCGGAGGTGTGCCGTCGTTATGCCGACGTCTACTGAGCCGGTGCCTGCCGACGCATTGCCGCTGCTCTATCCGGATGAGCCGCCCGCGGTGCTCGAGCTCGGTCCGGGGCACTCGAGCTTCGTGATCGTGGTGGATCATGCGGGGCGGCGCATCCCGCGCCGCCTCGCCAACCTCGGGGTGCCCGAAGCGGAGCTCGACAGGCACATCGCCTGGGACATCGGAGCGCTTGCGGTGGCGCGCGGCGTCGCAGAGCGCCTGGGCGCGCTGCTCGTGGCGCAGAACTACTCGCGTCTGGTGATCGACTGCAACCGTGATCCGCGGGTCGCGAGCTCGATCGTCGAGCTCTCCGAGCACACACGCATACCGGGCAACCTCGGCCTTACCGCGGGCGACATCGAGAGGCGTCGTCGCGACATCTTCGAGCCCTACCACGGGCGCATCCGCACGCTACTGGATGCGCGGCAGGCGGCAGGGCAGCCCACCATCCTGGTAGCGCAACACAGCATGACGGATGAATACAAAGGCGTGCGCCGGCCCATGCACGCTGCCGTGCTCTACAATCGCGACCGGCGCTTCGCGGCGTTGGTGCTCGAGCAACTTCGGGCCGAGCCGCAACTGCTGATCGGTGACAACGAGCCTTACTTCGTGAGCGATGAGACCGACTACAGCATTCCGCGCCACGGGGAGGCCCGCGGCCTGCCGCACGTGGAGATCGAGATCCGCCAGGACCTGCTGCGCCAGGAATCCGGGCAACGCGAATGGGCCGAGCGCATCGCCCGCGTGCTGCGCGAGGCGGAGCGGGCCTGGGTCACGGGCATGAGCCGCGAGCTCGCCAAGGCCTTGAGCCCGCCAAGGTCCGAGCCGTGAGTCCCCGTGCCGCCGATCCGACGAGCCGCGAGATCCCGATCGAGCTCGAGAGCGCAGCGCTGCTCTTTGTGGACATGCAGAACTTCAATTGCACGCGTGAGGGAGGCGAATACGCAGGCCTCTCGGCCGCGGAGCTCGAGCAGCGCTACGGGTGGTTCTTTCGGGTGCTGCACGAGCAGGCGCTGCCCAACATGGTGCTTCTGCGCGAGGCTTGCCGCCAAGCAGGCCTCGAGGTGCTCTATACGGTGATCGAAAGCCTCACGGCCGACGGGCGCGACCGTTCGCTCGACTACAAGATCACTGGCTTCAACGTGCCCAAGGGCTCGAGCGATGCACAGATGGTGCGCGAGCTCGCGCCCGCCGCCGACGAGATCGTCATCCCCAAGACCTCCTCCTCGGTGTTCATCTCCACGAACATCGACTATGTGCTGCGCAACCTCGGGATCCGCTTTCTGATCATCGCCGGTGGCCTCACTGATCAGTGCGTCGATTCGGCGGTGCGCGATGCCTGCGACCTGGGCTACCTCGTCACGGTGCCGACCGATGCGTGTCTTACGCTGACCCCGGAGCGGCACGCCTCGGCGCTGCGCAACAACCGCGGCTACTGCCGCCAGCGCAGCACACAGCAGCTCCTCGAGGAGATCGCCGCCCTGCGGGCGGCTTCATCCCACGCCTGAAAGGCTCAATCGACATGTACCCCGGTGCCAGACCCATCGAATACGCGGACGCGGCCCCCGAGGTTCGCGCCGTCTACGACGACATCATGGCCACCCGCCGTACGGATTTCGTCAACAACTACTGGAAGCTGCTCGCGCATCATCCGCCGACGCTGCGGCGCATGTGGGCCAACCTCAAGGAGGTCATGGGACCCGGTGCGCTCGATCCGCTCACGAAGGAGCTGCTCTATCTCGCCGTCAGCGCCAGCAACGGCTGTGGCTACTGCATCGCCTCGCACACCGCGGCGGCGCGCCGTCAGGGCATGACGGCCGAGCAGCACGCGGAGCTCATCGCCATCGTCGGGCTCGCCAACGAGACCAACCGCCACGTGTTCGCACTCGATCCCGAGATCGATGCCCAGTTCCGCTGAAAGGGCCGCCGCCGGCAGCTCGCTCTTCGAGCGCGATGCGCGCTGCATCGCGAACATCGCGCGCCTGCGCTTCAGCCCCCTCGCCCTGGTCGGCGGCAGGGGCAATCGCCTGATCGAGGAGGGCGGCCGCCAGCTCCTCGATCTGTCGGCCTCCTTCGCGGTGGCGCTGCTCGGCTACAGTCACCCCGCGATCACCGAGGCGGTCACCCGGGCCTGCCAGAGCATGGCGGGGGCGAGCCTGCTCAGCTTCCCCAACGAGAGTGCGGTCGCACTGGCCGAGGAGTTGCTCGCGCTCACGCCTGGCCGCGGCCCGCGCCGCGTGTGGTTCGGGCATTCCGGCTCGGATGCCAACGATTGCGCGATGCGCGTGCTACAGGCGGCGACCGGACGCTCGCGCTTCATCTCCTTCATCGGGTCCTATCACGGCAACCTCACGGGCTCGATGAGCATCAGCGGTCATACCGCCATGACGCATACCCTGCCGCGCTCGGGCTTGCTGCTGCTGCCCTATCCGCATCCTTATCGGCGCGACTTCACTGCCGAGGAGGTTCTGAAGCTGCTCGACTTTCACTTCGCCACGAGTACACCGCCGCAACAGGTGGCGGCGGTCTTCATCGAGCCGCTCATGTCCGATGGCGGCCTGCTGGTGCCGTCTCCCGGCTTTCTTGCAGCTCTGCAGGAGCGCTGTCGGCGCCACGGCATCCTGGTGGTCGTGGATGAGGTCAAGGTGGGTCTCGGCCGCACGGGGCGCATGCACGGCTTCGAGCACGAGGCGCTCGAGCCCGACCTCGTGGTGTTCGGCAAGGCACTCGGAGGAGGGCTGCCCTTGTCGGCGCTCATCGGACCGCAGGCC
>DATJSR010000209.1:0-3021 GCA_035504015.1 Steroidobacteraceae bacterium | reverse complement strand
CTTCACCGTGATCGAGAAGGGTGGCAGCGGCGCGTATCCGCCGCCCTGCACCCACACCCAGATGCGAATGCCGCTGCTGGTGCCGGTGTCCTGCTGCGTTGGGGTGCCGGAGAGCTCGCCGTTCGCCTCATCGAAGCTCGCCCAGCGAGGCTTTGCCGCGATACGAAACCAGGGCTTCGCACCGGCGGCGCCGCCCGACAGTGTCGGTCGAAAATGATAATAGCTTCCGGCAGTGACCGTGGACGCGGGCACGCCGCTCAGCGCGACCCGATCCTCTGCGCGCACCGCGTGCAGCGCCAGCGCACAAACGATGCCGAGCGCTGCGCGGCAGGCACGCGAGCGAATGATGACGAGACCCGTAGCGAGCATGACTCCCCCGTCCGCGATGGTTGCGACACGCGATTCAAGGGTGCAAAGCACGGCACAGCACGGCGCACGATCGATGCGCTGCAGTGTTTGGAATGACGGCGATGCGTTCCGTCGCACGCCGGCAGCCCCGCTGACTCGAGCGTGTTGCGCTCAGAGACCGGAAGCTTTGCGTCCCCGCCTTGCGACGGGTTTGCCCTTGTCGTGAATGCAGTAGAGCGCGCTCAAGCTCAACGCGCAATATGTCTCCGTCGGCAGACGTCTCAAACAAAGGTGCGTCGGTCATTCGCGACGCGCGTGCGATGCGCTGGAATCAGCTCACCGTGTGCGGCTCAACCAGTCAGTATTTGAGTGCGATGTGACCGCGCGGTGACGCCACGATGACGGCGCGGTGATGCTGCCGTGAGCGCTGATGCGCAGGGTGCCGCGAGCTACTTGCTCGGCGGCGTGACGGCAGCCGCAGCGGATGAGCCGGCAGTTTGCGCGGCAGAGCCTGCGGCCGCGGCGTTTCTGCTCGTGGGCGCCGCCATCAGCTCCGCAAAAGCCTGTGGGGCCGCGGCGCGCAGAAATTTCATGAAGGTGAGCGTGTTGCTCGCGGCATAGCCGAGACCGAAGGCGACTTGCTCGAAGTGCACCGTGCCGGAGAAGGAGAACTCGCCGCCGTGAAAGATGATGCGACAGTTCCTGAAGGTGCAGTTCACGAACTCGTTGTAGTCGACCGCGATGTCCTGGGTGAAGGTCTGATTCTCGAATCGCATGTCGGGACTCCGTGAGCGCGTTGTGCTGCTTCGATGCCGGCGTCGCGCGCCGGTTCGCGCGCGCCCGGAGAGATTCGAACTCCCGACCCTCAGGTTCGAAGCCTGATGCTCTATCCAACTGAGCTACGGGCGCGTGTCGCGATCTTACCGCAGCTGCGAGGGGGCCGGGTGCGCAAGGCCACCCTGACCCGCAGCAGAGACTCGGGCACAATGCAGACCTGACGGCCTCACCAGACATACCCATAAGCCGAAGGAGGAACCGTGGAACTCAGCCGACGCCACCTGCTTGGCGGCTCCGCACTGCTGCTGACACCCGCCCGGGCGCTGCTCTCTTCCGCTCTCGCGAGCGAGCCCGTGCCGACGCCTGCGGCCGCGGGCAAGCCGATCATCCTGTGCTGGAATGAGAATCCCTACGGCCCCTCGCCGGCGGCGCGCGCCGCCATCGCACAGACGATCGGCCACGCCTGCCGCTATCCGGACGACGCGGATCTCGAGCGCCTCGGCGCGCGGCTCGCCCAGCGCGAAGGCGTGAGCCGCGACCACATCGTCCTCGGCACGGGCTCGGGGGAGTTGCTGCGCGCGCTCGGCCTGCGATGCGCTCGGGTCTCCGGCGAGCTGCTCGCCGCCGAGCCCACCTACGGCGAGCTGCCCGAATATGCGCGTGAGAGCGGAGTTACGGTGCGCTTCGTACCCGTCGATGCCATGCTGCGGCACGACCTCGCCGCCATGCACGCCGCGGTGACGCCGCGCATTCGGGCGGTGTACCTATGCAATCCGAACAACCCCACGGGCACCGCGCTCACCGCACGCGAGATCGGCGCCTTCGTCGACGCGCTGCCGCAAGATGTGCTCACCATCGTCGATGAAGCCTACATGGACTTCACCGACGCGCCGGGTGTGCGCTCGGTCAGTGAGCTGGTGAAGACCGGCAAGCGCGTGATCGTGCTGCGGACCTTCTCCAAGATCCACGGCATGGCCGGGGTGCGCTGCGGCTACGGCATTGCGCCCGCCGATCTCGCCAGCGAGCTCGCGGGGCTGTGCATGACGAGCCCGAACATCTTCGCCATGCGCGCCGCTGTCGCGAGCCTCGACGACCACGCATTCCTCAGCGACTGTCGGCGACGCATTCTTGCGAGCCGCGCGCGCATCAAGAGCGAGCTCGGCGAGCTCGGTTTGCGCTACGCAGACCCCCAAGGGAACTTCGTATTCTTCGATACGGGCGTGCCGCTTGCGCAGTTCTCACAGTACATGCAGCGGGAACGGGGCATTCTCGTCGGCAGGCGCTTCCCGCCCTATGACACCTGGTGCCGCATCACCATCGGCACCGAGCCCGAGGTCGATAACTTCCTCGAGTCGCTGCACGCGTGGCGTGGCACGCGGCGCGAGAGCGCCTAGCTGCGCGGCGCGGCAGCGCGGACTCGCGTTCTGCCGCGCGCGGCGCGCTTTCCCTCGGGGCGTGCTCCCGTGGGCTGCGCTCCCGTGAGCCGCCGCACGGCATCTGCCAGCGAGCCGGCCGCCCGATCGTAGTCGCTCCAGGGGCGACTGCGCGCGAGCTGTTGCGCGGCCGAGCGCAGGTTGAAGCGCTGTGGCTCGAGGCCGGCGCGCACCTGCGCCCAGTTGAGCGGCATCGACACCGGTGCGCCAGCGCGGGCGCGCGGTGAGAGCGGCGCCACGGCCGAGGCAAATTCGTCGTTGCGCAGATAGTCCAGAAAGATGCGCCCGGTGCGCGCCTTCTTGGCCATCGTCATGACGTAGTGGTCGGGGGCATCTGCAGCCAGGACCGCACACAGCGTCCGAGCAAAGCCCTTGGCGGTGGCCCAGTCCATGCGCTCATCGGGGGCGAGCGGGGTCACGACGTGCAGGCCCTTGCCGCCGGTGGTCTTGCAGAAGCTCTCGA